>SKNT01000191.1 GCA_007120385.1 Balneolales bacterium | reverse complement strand
GTAGGCGTGATCCATGATGCGCAGGGACGCCTGCTCATCGCACGCCGGCCCGTCGATGCCATGCTGGGCGGACTCTGGGAATTTCCCGGCGGCAAACAGGAAGGCGGGGAGTCCCTGCCCGATACGGTCCGGCGTGAGTTGTACGAAGAGCTGGGCGTGGAGGTGGAGGTGGACCCTGAACCGTTCCGGAGCGTACGCCACGCATACAGCCACTTCACCATCACGCTGTACGCATTCCACGCCAGGATGAAAGGCGGCTCCGCCCGGGCCGAAGCTAAAAACGGCGAACCGATCCGATGGGTAGTCGCCGAAGAACTCGTAAATTATGCCTTCCCGAAAGCCAACCGGAAAATCACCGAATCGCTCCTTGGTGGCGACAACGATGGCACGTAACAACCCGAAACGCAAAATCCTGAAATCACTCACCAGCACCCGGAGCGCCGCCACGTCGGGTTTGGAGCTCCTGCCGGTTGCAGACGACCAGCTCCCAAAGCTGCGTCAGTTTCTGGAGCCGGTCATCAGACAGGTGGAGGAGCCCGCCTATATTGCCACCGATCCGGTCGCCTTCATGCACCGTTATGACGACGCCGAAGATCAGAACCTGGCAGGATTTCTCTCGGCGCTCATGGCATGGGGACGCCGTGATATCGTGATGGCGAAAGTCGGAAATCTGCTGGCGCGTTTCGATACGAACCCCGCCGACTTCATCGGCAACCTGTCCGCCCGCGACGAGCAGCGCCTTGATGGTTTCCGGCATCGCACATTTACGGATAACGACGTCCGCTGGCTTCTGCGTGCGCTTTCTCGGATACTCAGGCAGGATGGAAGTTTCGAGCGGTTCTGGGTAAAGTGCCATCAGTGCGACGGCTCAGGCTTGGCCAGCCCGGTCCCGGACACGTCCAGCGACAAAACCGATACCGCCAGGCTTCTCAGTCTATTTCACGAGCGTTTTTTTGACATGATCCCGGAGGCTCCGGCCAGGGTTCGCAAGCACCTGGCCACGCCTGCAAAAAACAGCTCCTGCAAACGGCTCTGGCTGTTTCTGCGCTGGACGCTGCGCCGTGACAGCTGCGTCGACCCCGGAACCATGTCATTCATGCCGGCCTCCGGGCTTATGATCCCGCTGGATGTGCATGTTGCCCGGTACGCCCGCCTGTTCGGCCTTCTAACGCGCAGGGCCAATGACTGGAAAGCCGTCACAGAGCTGACCGGACGCCTGCGCCTGATGGATGCATCCGACCCAGCCAGATACGACTATGCCCTTTTCGGACTGGGAATCCGTGAAATCGCCATCCCCGAAGAATTCATGATCAACCCTGTTGCGTGATTTTCTCCGTGCCCGGCCTGTCCGTGCATTACCCCATGCCAGAACCCGGCAGCAAGCCGTTTCGAACGTTGCCCGCGTTATAGCTTCTGTTGCCCCTGCCGCATCAGCATGTCGCTGTACGATTCGGCAATCATCTCCTCACCGGTGATGCCGAACAGGGCTATGAAATGGTCGCACTGCCTTCGCAGCTCCTCAAGACCAATCCTCCCATCTGCATCGATCGCTTCGATTTCCACAAACTCCCCGAGCCGGTCCACGGAATCGATGTGAAACTTGACGTTGTCAAGGAAAAAGATCTCCCGTTTCTTACTCACGGACACCAGCACGCCAAGGGCATTGGTGAGTATCTTTTTTAGCGGGTGCACCGCCCCGGTGTCTCCAGCCGCTACCTGCTCACAGGCAAAAAGCGTGACCTGAGACACCTTCGGCCCGCCTTCATTTCTGCGCTGATAATGGATAAGGTTGTTTTCAATACGGCCTTCGCGCAGTTTCAGGCGTCCGTTCGGGACGTGGAAGTAGGTGTCGACCTGATGATCCATCCCCCTGTATTCGGCCTCGAGCTTGTTGAGGATCCGGCGGATTTCTTCATTTCTGGTGGATCGGGCTTTTATTTCAATATTTCGTATGGACATGTGGCGCCTCGTCATGCTCTCGAAAGAATCTCTTCCAGTACCTCGTCAAACCGTCCCTGTACTTCTTCCAGGTGTGCGGTGGTCTCCGTCCAGCTGTCCCAGCTGCGCTCCAGGCGGCGCTCCAGATCACCATGACGCTTAAGCACAGTCCGGGCATCGCCCGACTCGTAAAACGCAGGATCCGCCAGTTGCAGTTCGATTTCTGACTTCTCCTTTTCCATTTGGTCGATTTCCTCTTCCAGCTGTGAGATCTTCTTTTTCAGCGGTTTCATTTCCCGGCTGAACCGGTTGCGCAGCTCTGCTTCTGCGCGCTTGAGCTCCCTGGACTTCGGACCGCTTCCGGTGCTGATCGCTTCTGCTGCCGCGTTTCCATCGCCCGGCTCACTGCTATTCGAATCCTTTCCCTTACGGGCTGCATCCGTGTCTTGTCCGCGGGCAGCTTGTCCACCCGGAGCGGTGGCGCTATCCGCTGCAGCTTTCTGCTCCTGGTATTTCCACTCATAGTAGCTGAAATCACCGGGATATTCGAAAAGCCGGCCGTTTCCAACACGCCAGACCTTGTTGGCAAATCCGCTGAGGAAATAGCGGTCGTGGCTTACGGCAACAACTGTACCCTGGTACTGTTCCAGAGCCCGGAGCAGCACCTTCTTCGACCGGATATCCAGATGGTTGGTCGGTTCGTCAAGAATGAGCAGGTTGGCCGGCTCCAGCAGGCTTTTGGCCAGGGCCAGACGGCTCCGTTCCCCTCCGCTGAGCACGCCCACCTTCTTGAAGACATCATCGCCGGAGAACAAAAACGCTCCGAGGATGCCCCGGATCCGGGATCTGGCTTCGGAAGTCCGGGCCGAGGCCTCCATTTCTTCCAGAACGGTGCGCTCCGACGCAAGGACATCGGCGAGATGCTGTGCAAAGAAGGTCATGATGACATTGTGTCCGGGCACACGCTCACCGTCGAACGGTTCCGTACCGTTGATGATCCGGGCCAGTGTTGACTTTCCCGCACCATTGGCCCCCACAAGGGCGATCTTGTCACCGCGTTCAATGGCCACATCCTGATTCTCCGTGAATACGGGAACGGGCTCCTCCCGGCCGGTCCGGTAGGTCTTGCTCAGTCCGCGCAGCTCCATGACATGCACCCCGCAACCCGGGGGATCGGGAAACCGGAAGTCGATGGAGGTGGTATCTTCCTCGGGCAACTCAATGCGCTCCGTCTTTTCAAGCTGCTTGATTCTGCTCTGCACCTGTCGCGCCTTGGTTGCCTTGGCCCGGAACCGGTTGATGAACCGCTCGGCCTGCTCCAGCTCCCTCTGCTGATTATCCCAGGCCTGGCGCTGCAGTTCGAGCTGCTGCTGATACTGCTTCTCGTAGGCGTCGTAGTTGCCTTTGTATAGCGAAAGACGCCGGTTCTCCAGTGCGGCAATATGCGTGACCATCCGGTTCAGGAACATCTGGTCATGACTCACAATCCAGATGGCGCCGGGATATCCCGGAAGGTACCGCTCCAGCCAGTCGATACTGTCGATGTCCAGGTGGTTGGTCGGCTCATCCAGCAGAAGTATGTCGGGCGCCTCGAGGAGCAGCCGGGCCAGAAGTGCGCGCATTTGCCACCCGCCGCTGAAAGTGTGCAGCGGCTCATCCAGCTCATCCGGTGAAAAACCCAGCCCTTTGAGCGTCTCTTCAACCCTGGCCTGGCGCTTTCCACCATCCATCATATCAAAGCGGGTCTGCAGCGCCTCCAGCGTAGACAGCAATTTCGGATACTCCGCATTATCGTAAGAACCGAGTTCCGATATGGCTGTTGTTGTTTCCCCGATCCGGCGCTCCAGATCATTAGCTTCGGCAAAGGCTTCAAGTACCAGCGACCGAACCGTTTCCTCACGCGATACTTCCAGTGACTCCTGCTGTAAATAGCCGATCCGGGTGCCGGATGCCCACTCGCAGTTGCCCTCATCAGGCACAAGTGACCCCGTCATAATGCGCAGCAATGTCGTTTTCCCGGCCCCATTCGGCCCTATCAGGCCAATCCTGTCCCCTTTTTTAAAGGTCAATGAAACCTTGTCAAAAAGACAGCGATTTGAAATAAAAAATGTTATATTGTGCAGTCTGTACATAAACGTTTTCCAACAACAAACTTTAGAACTACTGATACCACATGCTCGGAGTAAAAGTTAAAGATAACGAAAGCATCGATCGTGCCATAAACCGATTCAAGAAAATGATGACCCGCTCGCGGATCCTGATGGAGTACAAAGAGCGTCAGCAGTTTCTCAAGCCTTCGGAATTGCGCCGTGAAGCGCATAAGAAGAGTGTACGTGAAGAACGCAAGCGCCGCCGCGACGAGTGGAGATGATCCTGACCCGGTTGGATGCACAATCCGGCCGGTTCGAATTCTATGTCAATTCCGTCCCTTTGCATCAGCTTCCCTGCCATCCACCCTGCTCCTGCGGTGCAGCAGCGGGCATTAATTATTCGCAACAGGTCCCTGCCCGTCCAGACCGCTGATTCTGAGAGCGTCCTTGACACGCGCAACAGCGCTGACCTTCAGCTTTCGCCCATCCCCCCTGTATCCTGACGGAACAATCGCGTGACGAAATCCCATGGCCTCGGCTTCGTCCAGTCTTCTCTCCAGCTGCACCACCCTTCGGATTTCTGCACCCAGACCCACTTCACCGATCATCACCAACGGCTCTCCAGCTGCGTTTCCTGACAGTGAGGAAACCAGGGCACTGGCCACTCCCAGGTCGCATGCCGTTTCAGAAAGCTTCAATCCGCCGGCAACATTCAGGAAGACGTCATGCTGACCGAACTGCCAGCCGCACCGCTTTTCAAGAACGGCCAAAAGTAATGACAGCCTCCTGTGGTCAAAACCCGATGCGGTCCGTTGCGGCATCCCGTAGGATGTCGGGGTCACCAGTGCCTGGATTTCGATGAGCAGCGGTCTGGTACCCTCCAGGGAGCACACAACCGCATTACCGCTAACGGATGGATCAAACTCGGACAGGAATATCTCCGAGGGATTGGCCACTTCGCGCAGGCCGCCGTTATCCATTTCGAAAATCCCCACTTCCTGGGCCGGACCAAACCGGTTTTTCAGCGTTCTCAGGATCCGGTGGTGCGACTGTTTGTCTCCTTCAAACTGCAGCACGGTGTCTACCATGTGTTCCAGTATCCGCGGTCCGGCAAGATCTCCCTCCTTGGTGACATGTCCAATGGCGATCACGGTTATGTTTTCCTGTTTTGCAAGCTGCATGAGCAGTGCCGCGCACTCGCGGATCTGTGCCGTGGTGCCCGGCATGCTTTGCAGGGCGCTGTGATACACGGTCTGGATGGAGTCAATGATCAGCAGACCGGGCTTCTCCTTGCGGGCGGTTTCAACAATCTGCATGATCTCCGTTTCCGTGTACAGGTGAAGGTGAGCCGGATGCACGCCCAGCCGCTGGGCGCGCTGCCTGATCTGTGCGAGCGACTCCTCCCCGGAAACGTACAGCGCCTTCTCCCCGGCGAGCAGCGAAACCCACTGCAGCGCCAGCGTGCTTTTGCCAATGCCCGGATCCCCTCCCAGCAGAACGAACGAGCCGGGCATCATTCCACCCCCCAGCACACGGTCCAGTTCACCCATTCCCGTTGTAATCCTGTCTGCCTCTGACACAGGGATCTCATCAAGCGACATCGGCTTCAGGGCTTCCCTGCCATCTGGCCGCAAGCGGGACTTATGGACCTTTTGACCGTCCGCCTCCGGAACGGGAACCTCATCCAGCGTATTCCAACGGGAACAGGAGCCGCAAACACCCAGCCACTGCGATGACTCCCAGCCGCAATGGTTGCAGACATATCTGGTGCGTTTTTTCCGGGGCATGGGGTTACTTTTTATTTCCGGCGTTCTTCTTGCTGATCACTCCTGCGTTGAAGTACCAGCTCATGGCCATGAGTCCTGCCCCCACGACCAGGTAGAAACTGATCAGGCGCCACATGAACACGGCGATCCCCAGAAATTCACGTCGCGGCATCAGCGGTCCCTGAAACAGTGCATAGAGCCCTTCGAGGCCGCCACTCCCGCCGGGCGTTGGCATGAACATGCCTGCAAGTGTCATGGCCATCCCCCTGAGAAACGACAACAGCACATCGGCCGGCACAAAACTCAGCACCACAATGGCGGGAAGCCAGACTTTGGCCAGCCAGGCGAGTGTGGACAGGGCAAACGCATTTATCAAAAACGCTTTCGGTTTTTTTCTGAGTTCATGGGAATAGGATTCAAGCACTTCCGCTTCCCGGGCCACCTTGTACCGGTACTTTCGCAGAAACGGCATGCTGAAGACAAAATTGACCGTACGTTTGAGGATGTAGGGGTTCCGGAATACTCCGTATGTCAGAAACAGCGCATAGGCCAGAAGCAGAATGTAGATCAGCGCCATGGCTCCGTGACCAACCCAGCCGGCATTCTCCGGTACTACGGGCAGAAATATTCCGAGGATCATGAGCATGGGGATGACAAACACCAGGAGCAGCTGGTCCAGCATGATCCCGTAGATCACAATGGCGCTGGATTGCCCAAGTGACAGATTTTCCCGTGTCATGACGTAGGTGGCCATCGGCCCGCCGCCTATAGTTGAAGGAGTGACCGACGATGTAAACTCCCAGCATAGCACCACGCGCAGGGAGGCAATCCAGGTGAGACGCTTTTCAGACAGGTAACGGATCTTCGCGCTAAGGAACCAGATGCGCAACCCGACCACAAAAAGGGCGATGAACAGACCCGGGGTCCGGTTCCAGTAGAGCCGGTCGAAAAGCCCCGGCGAGTAGGTCCAGTAGATCAGCAGGCCCATGCTGGTCAGACTGAGCAGAATGGACAAAAACAGATATTTCCCGGAAATCTGCGGGGATATCCGGTCATTTGCCGGATCACGGTTGGAAACCGGTATTGGGTCGATATGTTGCTTTTCGGTTGACAAAGAGTATGATGCCTGGATTGGCTTTTATCCGGTATTCATGGCAGAAGTCTTCTGCTTTCCTCAACAGCAAACCTGCCTGCGCCTGGCAAAAAAAAAGGCCCTGCATCCGGTTGAAACAAAATACAGTTCCGGATACAAGGCCTGAAATTACGGTAATTTTATGATTTAGTTATCAAAAAATTAGCGGATCACGCAATGGTGATGTCTTCATCAAGGTAGACGTCCTGGATGATATTAAGCAGTTGAACACCTTCTTCCAGCGGACGCTGGAACGCCTTGCGACCGCTGATAAGTCCCATGCCACCGGCACGCTTGTTGATAACAGCGGTTTTGGCTGCCTCGGCAAAATCGTTCTTGCCGGAAGCGCCACCCGAATTGATCAGACCGGCACGGCCCATGTAGCAGTTGGCCACCTGGTAGCGGGTAAGGTCAATAGGATGATCCGTAGCAAGTTCGCTGTACATGCGCTCATCCAGCTTTCCATAGGAGGAATCACCGGCATTCAACGCCTTGAAACCGCCGTTTACTTCCGGAAGCTTCTGCTTGATTATGTCGGCCTGGATGGTAACGCCAAGATGGTTGGCCTGACCTGTCAGATCGGCGGCTACGTGATAGTCCTTTCCGTCAATTTTGAATGCGTTGTTGCGGGTGTAGCACCACAGGATGGTCGCCATTCCCAGTTCATGTGCATATGCAAAGGCCTCGGCCACTTCTATGATCTGGCGGGATGCATTGTCGGAGCCGAAGTAAATGGTTGCACCAACAGCAGCTGCGCCCATATTGTAGGCATCATCAATCGTACCGAACATGATCTGGTCAAATTTGTTCGGGTAGGTGAGCAGTTCGTTGTGATTGATTTTTACTATGAAAGGAATCTTGTGCGCGTATTTGCGGGAAACGGCGCCAAGAACGCCATATGTGGAAGCCACGGCATTGCAACCGCCTTCATAGGCAAGCTTGACAATGTTCTCCGGGTCAAAATAGATGGGGTTTTTGGCGAACGATGCACCAGCGGAGTGCTCAATACCCTGGTCCACCGGTAAAATTGAGAGATAACCCGTTCTACCGAGGCGGCCGCCGTCAAACAGACGCTGCAGATTGGCCAGCACCCTGTTATTGCGGTTTGACTGGGTCCAAACCGTGTCTACAAAATCACTTCCCGGGATGTGCAGCTGATCTTTGCCAATGGTTTTACACTCGTGATTGAGCAGACTGTCTGCCTCATCACCAAGTAACTCATAGATGTTTTTGGTTGCTACTGGCATATGTATACCTCCTAACTATGGTATGATTAAAATGTATTCCAAACAGAATGCAGTCACTTTCTGCATGATTTTCAGTGTGTTTATAACACCAGGTCCTATGATATTCTGTATCGCCCCAAATATAACGAATTTAGTGTGAAGTCTCTATTAAGAAACGCCCGGCAAGGATGGGAACCAGCTACTTTTTTTTCTGAAATATCCGTAACTTAGAGGTCTTGGCAATGAATTATATCCCATCCGGCTGCTGACACCTCAGCTGATCCGGTCCTCCATCCCTGCAATCCGTTTTGAACTGCAAACCCACCCATATCACACCCGCCGGAACTGCCAGTGGCCCCCGGTCAAAACCCGGCCTGCCAGTGCTCCTGCCAGGCAGCAGATGTGTCGTGCTTGCACCAATGGAAGACGTGAGCGACTCCCCGTTCCGCCAGATGTGCCGGGAACAGGGTGCGGACATGGTCTATACCGAATTCATAAGCTCCGAAGCCATTATTCGCGATTCGGAAGCTTCGAAACACAAAATGGCCTATGAGGAGTCGGAACGTCCGCTCGGCATACAGATATTTGGCGGACGGGAGGAAGCCATGTACGGTGCGGCCAAAATTGCCGAAGCCAACAATCCGGATCTGATCGACATCAATTTCGGATGCCCGGTGTACAAAGTGGTAAAAAAGAACGCCGGATCAGCCTGCCTGCGGGACCTTGGCATGATGGAGCGGATGGCCGGCACCGTTGTGGACGCCACCTCTCTTCCCGTCACCGTTAAAACCCGCCTGGGTTGGGATGAAAAGAGCATCCGGATCCGGGAAGTGGCGCTTATGCTTCAGTCCGTCGGAATCAAAGCACTCACCGTCCATGCCCGGACACGCAGCCAGGGATACAAGGGCGAGGCCCACTGGGAGTATTTCAAATACCTGAAGGAAACTCCCGGGCTTCATATTCCCGTCATCGCTAACGGTGACATAACCACCCCTGAGCATGCGCGATACCTTTTTGAAGAGACCGGCGTGGACGGCATCATGATCGGCCGTGCCGCCATCGGAAACCCGTGGATATTCCGCGACATCAGGCACTTCCTGGAAACCGGAGAAACCCTGCCGCCACCAACCATCGAAGAACGCATGCAGATGTGCGCCCGGCAGCTGCGTGCCTCAGTGCTGCATCACGGAGAGCGTTTCGGAGTGATTATGATGAAAAAGCACTACGGAAACTACATCAAAGGCATCCGAAACGGGAAATACCTGCGCATGGAGATCATGGATAAAGATCGGATGGATGATATCCTTGAATTGCTGCTCAATTTCCGCGAAGAACCGGAAACACGTGTTGCCGTGTAACCCGGGCCCGGCCTTCCTCAATCAAAGCAACAGCTTGTCAGTGCGGATCCATGGCTGCAAGGCATCCGGAACAGCCACCGAGCCATCCTGCAGCTGGTGAGTTTCCAGAAATGCCGCCATGACACGCGGCAGTGCAAGTCCGCTGCCATTGAGGGTGTGGACGATTTCGGTTTTCCCGCTCTCCTTTTTATGCCGGATCATCATGCGCCTGGCCTGGTAATCTTCGAAATTGGAGCAAGAGCTGACTTCCAGCCATTTTTTCTGGCCCGGACTCCAAACTTCAAGGTCATACTTTTTGCTCTGGGTGAATCCCATGTCAGCTGTTCCCATAAGCAGAGTACGGTACGGCAGTTCAAGCGCCTCCAGCAGCTCTTCCGCATCGCGACGCAACGATTCCAGTTCGTCGTAGGATGTTTCCGGCAGGACCAGTTTTACCAGCTCAACCTTGTCGAACTGATGCAGCCGGTTCAGTCCGCGCACATCGCTGCCGTGTGAGCCGGCCTCACGTCGCCAGCAGGGGGTATAGCAGACATACCGAATCGGCAACACCCCGGTTTTGAGCACTTCATCCCGGTGGAAATTGGTTACCGGAACCTCAGCAGTCGGTATGGCAAAGTACCCGTCCCGGGGGATCACATACATCATATCCTCCTTGTCAGGGATCTGGCCGGTTCCACGGGCAGACTGCTCATTTACAAAATAGGGCGCCATCATCTCAACGTATCCTTTGTCGACGGCCTTGTCGATAAAAAACTGGATGAGTGCACGCTGAAGACGTGCGGCCGGACCTACATAGAACGGAAATCCTGCCGATGTGACTTTCGCACCACGCTCAAAGTCAATCCATCCTCCGCCGGAAACCAGGTCCCAGTGGGGCTTGCAATCGTCATTTTCCGCTTCCAGCGGAGAACCCCAGGAGTGAACGATTTTATTGCCGGTTTCGTCAACCGTAACCGGAACCGATTCGTCAGCCATATTCGGTATTCTCAGAAGCAGATCATCACGCCTGCCGAGAAGGTCACGGGCCAATTCCTCCAGTCTTTTTACCTCCTGCTTCATTTCACCCGTCTCACGGATCACGCTCTGGGCTTCCTCCTTCCGGCCCTGCCCCATCAGCACACCGATCTGTTTGGCCCGGATATTGCTTTCGTTTCTGAGTTGATCAAGCTGATGGACCGTTTTACGCCAATTGTCATCGGTCTCCAACACCTGGTCCACAAGACCGGTCTCCTTTTCACCTTTTGCCTTCATGGCTTCCCTGACCTTGTCCGGATGTTGACGGATGCGTTGAATATCCAGCATATCACAAAATGTTCATAAATGGATTGTATTATTTCGTCGCAAAAGATACGACATAACCTGCTCAAGAGGAACCTGTCAGAGTGCTTTTGCACGGCCGAACAAGCAACATTTCCAAATTGTATCAGCTGACCTCCGGAAAAAGCCTGTCCATCCTTGCCAACCTAATTTATTTAGGTTACCTTGCCGGATACTCACAACTTGTTTAGAAACTCATAGGACAATCGAATAATGCATCAACTGGATGAAATTGATATTGCCATTTTGAAGCACCTGCAGCAAAACGGACGTGCTCAAAGGAACAAACTGGCAAAAATTGTAAATCTATCTGTACCATCGGTATCGGAACGCATGCGAAAGCTTGAGGATAAAAAGCTTATCGACGGGTATCACGCCATCCTCAACCCGAAAAAATTCAACTTTGACATCGTTGCGTTCATATTTGTCGAAATTGACAATTCAAGTTTCCACGCCTATTTCGTTGATCAGGCCATCCTTGAACCTGAAATTCAGGAATGCCACTCCATCACCGGTGACGGGTCTCACATCCTGAAAATCACAACCAGAAACACCGAATCACTGGAAAAGCTGCTCTCCCGCATTCAGTCATGGGAAGGCGTCAAGAAAACCAGGTCCAATATCGTACTCTCCTCGTTCAAGCAAACGCGTGAGATACCACTGGAATCCGGCAGGGGGCCATCCAAATCCTGAACCAATTCATGAACAGCACAGTCAGGATTCTACCGGCACTCCTGTTCACCGTGTTTCTGCTATTAATCCCGTTTCAGGAAACACTGGGCAACCGGCTTTTTGGCATTTTTTATCAGGAATCCAGTGTCAATCACCTGTCACAGGATGAAATCGCCTTCCTCGAGCGGGCAGGCATCCAGTGGCTGCTTGTAGAAGAGGCGGTGAGCGGACACCAGCGGGAAGTCCTTATGAAGTCGGACATTTCTCTGCTGGTCATGGTGCCTGAATATTACCCCATTCCGCACCGGCTTACCGTGGAGAAATACAACTACCGTCAACGCAGTGATTCTCTGATGCACATCTACCGGGATGACGGACTGGTCAGAGGTTTTGGGCTCTTTGCCTATGGAACCTGGCAGAAAGGGTCGTTGCCGGCGAAACTGGAACAGCTGGCAGAGCCTTACCGGGGCAACCGGACGCTTTTCACACTGGATCTGCGCCCTTTATCCGGACAAGCCCTCCGACCTTTCGACAGTGTGCTGATGATGACTCGCAGTGCGTCCCAGCTGGCGCTGCAACTCGAACATGACCCCACCCTTGCCGGCGTGCTTTATGCACCGGAAGACCCGGTACTTGACCTGCGCGATTTCCAGAAAGTCCTTGAGCTGCTGGATGGACACGGGGATATTCCTGTTTTTTTTACAAGGAGCTGGTTTGCTGCCAACAGCATGTATGCCGGCCACGAACCGGAATTGAATCTCGCCCAAATCACACGCTATTTTCATCAGGTTCCCGATGCCCGGATTGCCAACCCTCCATCACGCGATTCGGAATATGAGGTCAACCTGGCCATGTTCCTGCTTTTTTTCTTCTGGGTAATATATGCCGTTTTCTTCCGCATCAACCCGTTATACCGAAGTTCGGTAACCCGCTTCTTTCTGAACTACGATTTCTTCGTAAGCGATGTTCTGATGCGCCGGATCCGTTTTACCTGGGATGCCGCCGCCGTTTTCTTCTTCTCCTGCCTTATTTCGGGCGTTATGGGCTTTTCCATCGCCGAGTTGTACCTGGATCCGGTCGCCCGGCAGGCACTGCTTCATTATACCCCTTTTCTAGCCAGCGGATGGGGGCATTCCGCCGTCTTCTTCATTCTCTTTTTCCTCGTGATGGCGATCATGCTTTCTGTCATGATTGCCTGGCTGTTTATCGCAAACAGCCATCATGCCCACGCCTCCCAGATAGCAACATTCATTCTGTGGCCGCAGCACCTTAATATCCTGGTTGCAAGTGCGGGCATCATTTTTCTCCGCTCTTTCCCTGGTGCTTCCACGGTGATTATCATGATCGGTTTCTTTCTGTTTGTAACCGTCATCAGTTTCTTCACCGCTGCCTACAATATGAGGCGAATCCATCCGACCTCCCCTCTTTACATGAGCACGACCTATGCCCTGTTCGTTCTGGTGGCTGCCTCGGTGGCCTCCTGGCTGATCTTCGGAATGGATCTGCTGAAGGCATGGGAACTTGCCAGCTCACTCACTATCCTGCAATAGCTCCCCGCAATCCTGAGGGCCCGGCATACCCGTTCAGTAAGGAAACGGGGACCGAACAGTGCTCACGCCAAGCCTATCCTATACCCCTGCGCATGCGTGCCACGGGGATGTTGAGCTGCTCCCTGTATTTGCTGATGGTGCGCCGGGCTATTGGAAACCCCTTTTGGGACAACGCCGCCGCCAGCGCCTGGTCGCTGAGCGGATTCATCTTATCCTCATTCTTCACGAGTTCAAGAAGAATATTTTTTATCTCCCTGTTGGAGACGGATTCACCTGATTCCGTCTCCACTCCTTCGGTAAAAAAGTATTTGAGTTCAAATACGCCATAGGATGTCTGGACATATTTCCCATTCACCACCCTTGAAATCGTGGAAATATCCATCCCGACACGATCGGCAACATCTTTGAGGATCATGGGCCGAATACCCTTTCCGGTACGAAAAAACTCTTCCTGCAGGGCCACGATGGTTTTCATTACGGCCATGAGTGTGTTCCTGCGCTGCTGGATGCTATCAATGAACCAGCGGGCGGAATCCATTTTTTCCCGGATGAACTGCCGTGTCTCCTCGTCGCTGTTTCCCCGCTTTCCGTTGGCAACTGCGTCCCACATCTGCTTGTAATGGCGGGATATGCGAATCTTCGGCATATTCTGTTGATGCATTCGTATGACAAAGTCTCCCTCATCAGCATCTGACGGGTCTATGGCCTCCTCATAATAGACTTCAAAATCGGGGATTATGAACTGATCCGGATTCAGATACTCCTCGGACTCACCAGGCTTCGGGTCCAGCATCATGATCACCTGGTTGGCCTCACGCAATTGTTCTTCCGTTACATTGAGTTTTCGCCGGATTTTGTCATAGTGTTTCTTCTTGAAGAACGGCCATGCCTTTTCCAGAATCTCCACGGCCAGATCCCTGGCAGCTCTCCGGGAATCCATGACTTCAAGCTGCACCAGCAGACACTCCCTCAGGTTCCTTGCTGCAATACCCGGCGGTTCCAGACGCTGGATCTGGTGAAGAACAACCTCGGCTTCCTTGTTCGTAATAACGAAACCTTCGCTGAATGCAACGGAATCTATGATGGCATCCAGCTCCCTCCTCAGATACCCGTCCGGATCAATGGACCCAATGATTTCAGCTGCCAGTTTCCGCTGTCTTTCATCCAGATTCAACAGCTCAATCTGCTGCTCCAGTCTTTCCATGAGCCCCGATTTATAGGGCTTGGGCATATCCTTCCAGTCATCCTGGTCACTTCGGTAAGCGGGGACATAATCATTGTCATCATCCTTGAAATAGGCATCCCAGTCGATATCACGGTTGTCATCTACTTCAATGGTGTCTTCGGCGCTCTCGCTGCCGGCATCAGAATCCTTTTCCGAATCCTCCGGGGAGGTCCCTTCTCCTCCGGTTGACTCAACTTCGCTTCCAGTATCCCCGTGTACATCAAAATCCGATTCCGCATCCTTGTCGGTGTCGGCGTCATCAGCCGATACATCAGGATCGAGGGTGCTGTCATCATCCAGTTCCAGAACCGGATTTGCTTCAATTTCCTGCTTGATTCGCTGCTCAAGCTGCAATGTGGGAAGCTGAAGCAGCTTGATGTACTGTATCTGTTGCGGCGACAACCTCTGTTGAAGCGTCTGGCTTTGTCTGACCGATTGGGATTGCCGGATCATATCAATGCTCTCGTTTTGATCCTCACTTCTTCGCAGGCAGAAAGGAATTCTGCATACCAAGCGCCGCCATACGCCCTCAGAAGGGCATCTTTCAGGAATTCAGAGAGGTAAATGCCTTCTGATTCACCACGATCACAAGCAGCTCCGCACAAAGAAGGTACGTATTCCAGGTTGAGATACTCCATATCTCCAACTTTGAGGACCCTCACCGGGAAAAGATGGCAACTCAGCGGTTTGATCCATTCAAATTTTCCTTCCATCCATGCTTTCTGAATTCCGCAAATGGCAACGTTGCTTTCATCGTACGTAACAAAGATGCATTCGGCGCCATCCGTACAATTCAGTTCCGGAGCCTTGTACCCGTTCCTGATAAGTCCCTCGGCTTTTACAACCTCCCTGGCCCGTGGACGCAGCTCATCCTTCAGCAGGTTCCAGGCCTTGTTCAGAACAGGAATTTCATTTTGAGTTACGGGTGCACCAGAGTCACCGACCACACAGCAATTGCCCTTGCATCGCATGAGGTCACATGCAAATTGAAATGTCGCAATATCGTCGGAAATAATGGTGTGCTGAACCTGAAACATCAATCAATTCCTGAAAGTCCTGGTACCTGAATAATCGTTCAAGGGGCTGTAAAATATGCAAAAATGTTGACTGTCTCACCATTCACTTACCGCAAATATTTTGCCGGGCCTTTGAATTATGACTCCGTCCAGTTCAAGCTTCAGCAGGCAGGATAGCAGTGCATGTGCCGGGACTCCCGCTTCCCGGCAAATATCATCTATGTGCTTTTCTCCTTTTGAGAGAATCTGCAGTATGGCTACTTCTGCCGGGTCAGCTTTCGGGTCCTGCACTATTCTACTGACAGCGCCATGGATTCTGCTCCGGGGTTTTTCATGATTTTCACGAGACGGACGCAAGCGAATATCCGAAGGCAGTTCGGCAACAATATCATCCACCGTGCACACCAGTTTTCCCCACCCCCGCTGAATGATTCTGTTACATCCTTCACCCCGTTCATCCCGAATTCCGTGAGGTACGGCGAATACTTCCCTGCCCTGGTCAAGCGCCGCACCGGCTGTGATCATGCTGCCTCCCTTTACGCCTGTTTCCGTCACCAGCACTCCCACGGACATGCCACTCACTATCCTGTTCCGCACCGGAAAGTGATGCGCTTCGGGCTTGATGCCAGGCGGGTATTCACTCACCAGCGCTCCGCCACTGTTCATGATATCAAAGGCCAGTGACCTGTTCCCGGTCGGATATACCCGATCCAGGCCGCATGCCAGCACAGCTACGGTGCAGCTGTTATTCCTGAGCGCTTCCGCATGGGCCAGTGTATCCACGCCATGGGCCAGACCGCTGACAATTCCGGCCTTGACGCTCCTGATGATCTGCCTTGTAAGCCGGATAGTTGCCTCCATGCCGTAACCGGAAGGTTTGCGCGTACCCACCACCGCAATAAACTCTCTTTTCAACGCCTCTGAATTGCCTTTTACCCATAAGACCGCCGGGGGATCATAAATGTGAAGCAGGCGCCCGGGATAGCAAGTGTCATATGGTGTCACAAGAGCCATGCCATGCCGTTTCGACATCGCCACCAAACGGTCAACCTCATTCCACGATGAAAAATCCTTCACCGATTTCGCAACTGCTGCCCCTACTGATGCTACGGCTGACAGTTCGGCCCATTCTGCTGAAAAAACAGACATGGGGTCCGCAAAGTGCTCAAACAGCCGGCGAGTCCTGCCGCCTCCAACAGACGGTATCATGGACAGTGCCAGACTGGCTCTGACATAATCCTCTCTTGTTCCCATTTTCCCTCAACAGCGTCTCTTCCTGGATAATCAGTGGTATCTCATTGATAATCTTTTCATCGTCCCGCTAATCGTCATGCAGCATTTTCCAAATCTGCTCCTTGAGTTCATCGAGCCCAAATCCTGTCACCGCCGAGATGGGCACATATCCGACATCAAGCTCCGGCTTGTCCACCAGTTTAAACTCAGGAAACAGATCCATGTGGGTAATTGCGACCATCCTTGGCTTGTCCATCAGGTCTTTCCGGTAGGCACTGAGCTCCCCGCAAAGTATGCGGTATTCCTCCTGGACATCGCTCATCCCGTTTATTACAAAAAGCAGGACCTTGTTTCTTTCAATATGACGGAGAAACTGAAGACCAAGCCCCTTGCCTTCATGGGCCCGCTCAATGATCCCCGGAATATCCGCCATCACGAAACTGCGATGGTCGGGCATCTGAACCACCCCGAGATTGGGTTCAAGTGTTGTGAAGGGATAGTCTGCGATCCTGGGACGCGCAGCAGAGAGCGAGGAGAGCAGCGTGCTTTTTCCGGCATTGGGAAAGCCGACCAGGCCCACTTCCGCAATCAGCTTCAGTTCAATTTCAACGACTATCTCCTCACCGGGTTCCCCGGGCTGTGCATGGTGGGGGGTCTGGTTGGTTGCCGTTTTGAAATGGGTGTTGCCGAGTCCGCCTTTGCCACCCTGGGCCAATACCAGCTTTTCCCCGTGGTGGATCACCTCTCCGATGACACGGCGAGTATCACTTTCGTAGGCCACGGTACCCAGCGGAACTCGCAATACAATATCGTCTCCCTTCTTGCCGGTCTTCTGTGCAGAGCCTCCCGGACGCCCCTTCGGCGCTTTGAGAAACTTCTTGTATCGCAGATCCAGAAGGGTGTTCATATGGCTGTCCCCTTCCAGTACAATGCTTCCGCCATCGCCGCCGTCACCCCCGTCAGGTCCACCCCTGGGAACATACTTCTCCCTGCGGAAATGTGCCATTCCGGGTCCGCCGTTACCGGCCTTCAGATACAGTTTCGCATAATCGGCAAATCTCATATGGTCTCAATTCCCTGCGGATTGCAATTTCGGTTAGCAATAATAATCAAAAGCGGGTTGCCAATCAGCCCGAAAAAGCTGCTTTTTTGTGCCAATTGCAGCCATTGTTTGCCCTTTCGAAGACCAGCGAAGACAGGCCGGACCTGAAGTTCGGGATTGCCATGTAAAAAGGAGGGGGATCCGGAAATCAATCCTCAAATTTATGCAGCAGGATTTTGAGGAGCCGGGCTAGTCGATTCTTCATTTTATTCCTGGAAACAATGAAATCAAGGAACCCGTGCTCCAGGAGGTACTCCGATGTCTGAAAACCTTCCGGAAGATCCCGGCCGATGGTCTGCCGGATCACGCGCGGCCCGGCAAAACCAATCAGTGCCCCGGGTTCCGCTACATTGAAATCACCGAGCATTGCAAAACTGGCCGTAACGCCTCCTGTGGTCGGGTTGGTCATCACCGAGATATAGGGTACCTTCGCCTCGTGCAGCAGGGCCAGTTTGGCGGAGGTCTTGGCCATTTGCATCAGACTCAGCACGCTTTCCATCATCCGCGCACCGCCAGACTGTGAAATAATGATAAGTGGGACCCTGTTCTCTCTGGCATGATCGATCGCCAGGCCAATCCGCTCGCCTACAACCGAACCCATGCTTCCGCCAATAAATCGAAAATCCATGCACGCCAAGACTATATCGAGCCCCCGCATTTTTCCGGCAGCAACCTTTACGGCGTCAGTCAGTCCGGTTTTTTTTCGGGTTTCTTCCAGCCGCGATTTGTAGGTCTTGCGATCGCTGAAGGAAAGCGGGTCTACCGGTTGGATGTGGCCACCCATCTCACTGTACTTCCCTTCATCAAAAAGAAGTTGGAAGTATTCATCGCTCCCTATCGGAAAATGGTACCCGCTTACGGGGTCCACCCAGCAGCTATCTTCCAGTTCTCGCCGGTGAACCGTCTCACCTGTGGTCGGAACTTTGACCCAGATGCCTTCGGGCATTTCCTTGGGTGATTTGGTGACAATATTCAGATCTTTGCGTTCAAACCAGCTCATAACTGTGTGTTTTTCCAGTGTAACCGAACCTGAATTAGCGTTTCTTACAGTCCGGTATAATAATAAGGCTCAAAATGTTCCGGTGCGACTTTTTTTATCAGATTGTTCGCCGGCCATCGGGATGGCAGACCGTGCATGGCAAGGATATGTCTGGCGTTGACAAGTTCTTGAAGCGGGTAATCCGGCATCATGGCAAGGTTTTCAGGGGTAGCCCCAGCCAGTTTTCTCAGCCGGTCCACCCCGGTTCCTGCCACGATCCGGCCCGGAGCCAGACGCTCCAGCACCTCCTCAAGCTCGCAGATCATCACTTCGGATACCGGCTCAACGCCATCCTCAAGGAATTTCCACGACTGGTGGTACAGATGGTTTCTGCGGGCATCAATAACGGCATCGCAGACCGCGGCTGCTGCAGGACCCGATGCAAATGCATGCCTGTCCACCGTCCCCGATGCCATCCCTGACTGATTTTCAGGAGTTTGAGGCAGAAGGGCCCCGAATTCGCCGGCTGTCCTGCCGGCACGGATGACCTGCCAGGCACCCAGGGCAATGGAACCGAGTGTGTTACATGCATAGAGTGGGACTTCCGTCCGGAAAAGCAACCCTTTTACGGCACTGCTCGCCACCCTGAGGCCTGTATAGGATCCCGGTCCGGCACTGACAATAACGGCTCCAAGGTCCTCTACGGCGAGCTTTCCCCGGGAAAGAAGCTCATGGATGAAGACAAACGTTTGCTCGGAATGTACGCCTTTGCCCTCGGCACTCCGCTCGTAAATGGTTCCATCGGCCAGCCGAATGGCCACCGAGCACACCGGAGTAGCCGTTTCGATGGATAGTACCGGTTTTTGGGAAAATAATGCATCTCCACTTTCACTATTGCTGGCCATAGACATAAAAAATGCACGGACTCCGGCTTCTCACCTGCCGCCGTAAACACCAACCCGATTTTCGGGCAGCACTTCCTAATCCGTCGAAATATTCCAATCTGGCGCTGCATGTGTGCAACGTTTCAAATATATCGCTGAGAAGGATCAATAAAAAGAGCGGACAGCTACTCGTATCTGAGTGACTCGACGGGATTGACAAGCGCCGCTCTTCTTGCAGGAAATACACCTGCTGCCAGCCCGATCAGGGTGAGCACCCCACAGGTCATGATCATGGCATCTGACGAAAGCACCGGGTTGCCCAGGAACTCAGCCACTCCTCCCTGAAGTCCCAGACTCCGCACACCAAACACAATTCCGGAAGAAATCATAACACCTGCCGTTCCGCCTATCATGCAGATGAATAAGGCTTCAAATATAAACTGGGAAATGATATGCCGGTTCTGGGCGCCAATCGCTTTTTTGATACCGATCTCACGCGTGCGTTCCTTGACAACCACATACATGATGTTGGCCACGCCCACCCCGGCAATAAGCAGTGTGAAGAACCCCACGGAAAAGAGGAATATTTTAATACCGAGCCCGATCTGAGCCTGGATGCGTTCTGCCTCTATGAAATCCCATACCCCGATGGCCTGCATGTCGTCTGCGTGAAAACGGTGCTTGCGTGCCATGATTTCACGCAACTGGTTTTCGATGCGCTTCTGATACTCGGGATTGGATGGACGGATGAGCACGGATCCCAGGAAGGCGTGGTTGTACGTATGCCGGAAGGTGGTGTGGGGAATGATGGCCCTCCGGGCATCGGGACCGTTGCTCATGGCCATCTGCATTTTCTCCTGCATCACACCGACAACGGTGTAGGGATTGTTGTCGATGAAGAGCCGGTTGCCGATGGCATTGCCTTCCGGATAAAGCTGGTTTGCCACTTCTGGGCCCAGAAAGACCACCCGGCGCTGCTCGGCGACATCACGTGCGTTGATGAAACGGCCGCCGGCAACAGGATACATTGAGCGCATCTCATCAAAGCTCACATCCACCCCTTCCATATATGTATTGGTGCTGGCATAGTCGGATTTGAGGCTTACACTGCGGCCGTACTGTGCCGATATTCGTTCGATCTGCGGGATGGAGCGGCGGAACAGATCGATGTCTTCCTCCGTAAAACGGATGCGACGGCCGGCGTCCAGCCCTTCGAAAGACTTGCTTGTCTGGCCTCCGTAAAAAACCATCACCTGGTTGCCGCCGCCGCGCAGACCCGCCTGCAGCTGCGTGCTGAGGCCCTCGCCAAACGCGAGCAGTGCAATCACAGCTATGGTACCCCAGCAAATGGCGATGATAGTCAGACTGGTGCGGAGTTTCTGCTTGCGCAGGTCCTGCATGAACTCTTTTATCAGGTTAATCCACATGGCGGGTTTTCAGTATAATCATGGCAGTGGTGTTTCAGTATAACTTGAGGTACTGTATCTGTTTTACAGTGTCAAGGCATGTGCTAGGCTTACTTGTTTCTTATACGCTGCATTGGGCCGGGGGTTGCGCCGGTTGTCCGGGATGCCATTATTTGAGGCATTCGATCACATTCAGCCGCGAGGCGCGGAAAGCCGGCATCCATCCGGCCGCCAGGCCGATCAGCGCCAGAACGAAAAATGCGATGAGACCCACACCCGGAGTGAACTGGGGCGTTCCAACATACTCCTTGATCGGGATGTACTGCATGGCTCCGACGATGGCCCAGCCGATAAGGTATCCGATGGCGGCCCCGATTCCCACAAGCAGGAACGTCTCGCCAAAGAAATGAGCCAGAATGGTGCTGCGGCGAGCCCCGACCGATCGCCGGATACCGATCTCCTTCATCCGCTCCTGGACCACCACAAACATGATGTTGGCCACTCCGATGCCGCCAACAGCAAGTGTGACAAATCCGATGATACCCATGAAAGAATTGAATCCGATCTGGAACCATCGGATGAATGCCCAGAACTCGCTGGTATCCCAGATGAGCAGGGCATCGGTGTCGGCCGGATCGAAACGATGCCTGTGTGCGATCACCTGCTGCACCTGGTCCTTGACGTGTGCCCCTGCGCGCGGATCATCCAGCTGATAGAGAATATTGCTGATGATGTCGGTGCCAAAAATGGTGGAATAGGTGGTAAGGGGTATGAAAGCGCGATCCTTGTCGCGCTGGCCGTAGGATGAATCCTGAGTCTTTGGCTGCATGATCCCGATGACCGTGAATGGGGTCTGGTTGACAAAAATCTGTTTTCCAATGGCATCCTCCTCTCCGAAAAGCAGCTCCTTGAGTTCATCGCCAATGAAAATGACCCGCCGCTGCTCTTCCACGTCCCGCTGGTTGATCCAGCGGCCACCCTCCTGCTCAAAAATATTACGCATATCCGAGTAAATGACTGGAACCCCCGTCAGCTGCGGGGTGTTTCGCCGGTCACCGTACCGCAGTTCGGCATTCCAGGTCGTGTATTCCGGTGCTATCTGGCTGATCTGCGGGATATTCTGCTTGAGCGCCCAGGCATCTCCTTCCCGGAAGCGGATCTGACGGCCCATGCCGTATCCTTCATATGGCATGGTGGTGCGTGACGCAAAGACCAGCACGATCTCCTCCCCCATCCCCCGGAAATTGCGCTGAAGCTGGTCGCCGAGCCCCATACCGAAGGCAAGCAGGATGATGAGCGTCGCCGTTCCCCAGATAATCCCGAAGAGGGTCAGGAACGTGCGCAGGCGCTGCTTGTTGATACTCTGGAAGAAATCCTTGAGGAAGTTCATTTCGTCAGGTGTGGAGTTTCAAATGGCATGGTTTTTAATGTATCGGATGCTTATCAGGCGGGATCAGGCCGGCCGGACTTATCCGGTTTTCCGGGACGGATCAGTTGGAGGCCAGTGAACGCAGCGGCTTCTCGAGAACCGTATCGCCTTCCTTGAGCCCCTCGACGACCTCCACGTGAATGGCGTCGCTGAGTCCGAGCGTCACTTCGGTTTCCTTGCGCCCATTTTCATTTCGGGAAGGCACATCCACCACACTGCGGCCATCCATGTAAGTCACGACCCGCTCGGGTATGATCAGCACGTCTTCGCGCCGGTCGATCACCACATTGGCATTTGCAGAGTACCCGGCCCTGAGAACGCGGCCGTCATTGTCCGTGATCCGGATTTCCACCGGAAAAACAGTGCTGTTGTCGCGTGTGGTCGCTTTGAGTGAAATGCGGGTGAGTTCGCCCCTGACCTGTGCGCCGGGGAGCGCCCCGACACGAATCTCGACCTCCATTCCCTCCTGGAGTTTGCCGACGTCGATCTCATCCACGGTCCCCTTGAAAAGCAGATCGTCCATACGCGCCAGCGTCATAAGCGGTGTGCCGGCCTGGTAGGATGTCAACGGGACAATGGGATCCCCGATATCCACCATCTTTTCAAGGATGTAGCCATCGGTCGGCGCCTTTATAACACTTTCAATGAGTGTCTCACCGATCAGAATGCGTCCCGATTCAAGCAGTTCAAGTCGTTCACGATTCAGCTGGAGGTTGATTTCGGCATCCCTGAGATTGCGCATCAAATTCTGGTAGTCGTGATCCGACACCATATCGCGCGCACGAAGCTGCTCCATGCGGAACATCTCGCGCTGAAGGTTTTCCAATGCGATTTCGGTCCGCTCCACATTACGCTTGGCTTCTGCAAGTTCCAGCGGGGTCGGATCCGGACGTATTTCCAGAAGCGGCTGACCTTTCTTCACATAGTCGCCCGGTTCGGCGTAAACCTTGTTGACTACTCCTGATATTTTGGATTTAACCTCAATTTCGTTGCGTGGCTCTATGTGCCCGACCGCCAGGGCAAATTCCACAAGGTTGCCCCGTTCCACTTTGACCAGGTCATTTCCGACGGAATTGCCGTCGCCATTTCCCGAGGTATAAACCCATGCTGCGGCAGCTCCTGCCACGGCAATTATTCCGACTGTAATAAGTATGCGTTTCATCTGTTTAAATCAATTTAGATTCATATGGTCAGAATGAATTCACATGACAGGATTTAATCATCCTCCTGTGTGTCAGCCGGAGGCTGTCATGTTCATTTCATGTGTTTAAAACTTTGGATTTCTAAGGTCACATAGAATGTCCATGACGTTTTTAATCATGCTCATGTGTGACCGGTCGACGGTCATGGACATAGCACTTCGTGACCTTCGGTTCATCTGTTTAAATGTTTGGATGCGTTTTCAGATCGTTCAGCTCCGCTATACGCAGTGTGCGGACAAAAGGTTGCCCCGCAATCTATTTTCATTTTGGATGGGTCGTTCCATTTCGTCAGGACATCGGACCCAGGATGAGGCACAAATCGGGTAAATGTTAAGAAATAATCATTTTGATATTACCTGCCCGATGCCTTTAATTGCCGGAATCCTTATACTTTTAGTCGACTGGAGATCAAAATGACTTTTCTGTGAACCCTGAGAGGCTTTTTCCCGTATACCATCAGATTATCCACATCAATAACTAACCGAAACGAACGCATGATACCACTAACCATTCCGCCTCCGGTTCGGAAGCATTATGCGGCGGGTCCGCATACTTCGTCCATTGGCAGCTTGTTACGCCATCTGCTTCTCCCGCTGATCTTTGCTTTTGTGCTGGCAGCGGGTATATCCTCCACAACTCAGGCGCAAACGCTCGAAACTATTGAGCAGAGAGTAACCGAATTCACACTTGATAACGGCCTGCATTTCATCATAATCCAGCGCGATGTGGCCCCGGTTGCCAGTTTCGTGACGCATGTCAATGTTGGCTCGGTAAATGAGCAGATCGGCCAGACCGGCCTGACCCATGTTTTCGAGCATATGGCATTCAAGGGGTCCACCACCATTGGCACAACCAACTGGGAGGAAGAGCAGAAGGTGATTGCCAAAATGGATGATCTTTACCGCGCCTGGCTGCTGGAATCACGCAAAGCCGACCCGGACAAGGAGAAAGTTGACCGCCTGTGGGAAGAGTTTCGGGAACTGCAGGAGGAAGCCGGACAGTATGTGGTCAACAACGAATTCAGCCAGGTCGTGGAGCGTGAGGGGGCTGTCGGACTCAATGCTTTTGTTTCAGCCGATGAGACCGCATTTTTCTACAGCCTTCCGCAGCACAAGGCGGAGCTCTGGTTCGCACTGGAAGCAGACCGGTTTATCAACCCGGTGATGCGTGAGTTCTATGTTGAAAAGGATGTGATCATGGAAGAGCGGCGCGACCGCATTGACAACTCCCCGTTTGGCCGTCTGATGGAAGAATTTGTCTCCACAGCTTTTTCCGCTTTCCCTTACAAGCATCTGCCCATCGGCTGGCCCTCCGATATTGAAGCCGTCACCATCGAAGATGCACTAGCCTTCTACGAGCGGCATTATGTGCCTGCCAATATGACCATTTCCATTGCCGGTGACGTGGATCCCGCTCAAATGCGTTTGCTGGCGGAAAAATACTTCGGTCCCATGCGCACCGGAGCTCCTCCGCCGAGGGTGACAACCATCGAACCGAAACAGCGGGGAGAGCGCCGCTTTGTCATTGAAGAAGACAGCCAGCCCATTCTCATGATTGGCTATCATTCGGTTGACATCAACCACCCCGATGCCGTGGCACTGGACATCCTCAGCGGTGTGCTTTTCCAGGGTCGCACATCCCGGCTCTATCGCAGGCTTGTTACCGAAGAGCAGAAGGCATTGCAGATCGGAGGGCAAAACGGGTTTCCGGGCAGTAAATATCCCGGCCTGTTCATCATATTTGCCATACCCAATCAGGGAGTGGACCTGGCGGATATCGAAGAAGCCGTATATGAGGAACTGGACCGTATTCGTGATGGCGGCATCGATGAGAGTGAGATCCAGCGGGTGCGCACCAACGCCCGCGCATCGGCTGTCCGCGGCCTCGCATCCAACCAGGGGATGGCTCTAAACTTTGCTCAGACACATGCCAAAAGAGGTGACTGGCGAGCCATATTCACCGATCTTGACGTAATGGATACAATCACGGCAGAGGACCTGCAGCGCGTTGTTGAAACTTACTTCCGCAAACAGACACGTACTGTTGGCGCCATAAAAGCACTAGATGAAGCTGCGGCATCCAACTAACATCAAAACATAAGAATCACGATGAGAACTCTATTCGCTATATTCCTGTTGCTCGTTTTGGTCGGTGGATGCGGCTCTTCCGTACCGGCATTGCAAAGTCCCGTTGATGGGCTTGAATTCCCTGAACCTAAATCATTTACAACTCCTGAAGTAGAGCGTTTTACCTATAACGGAATCGAATTTTTCCTCCTCAGGGATCAGGAACTTCCACTTGTAAACGTCAACGTCCTCATTAACGGCGGTTCATGGCTCGAGCCCGGTGAAAAAACCGGCCTTGCGTGGATTACCGGAAATGTTTTGCGTTCCGGCGGGTCGCACCAGTACCCGGACGAAGAACTGAATGAACTTCTGGAGGCGCGTGCCGCCAGCATGGAAACATCATTTGGCCTGTCAAACGGATCGGCTCGCATGAACGTGCTCAAAGAAGATTTCGACGATTTGCTGCCAATCTTCACCGATCTCCTCAAAAATCCCCTTTTCCCCGAGGAGCGGATCGACCTGGCAAAGACACAGCAGAGAACTGCCATTTCCCGGCGCAACGAAGAGGCCTCTTCCGTGGCGGGACGTGAATTCCGAAAACTGATCTACGGACCGGAATCCGTTTACGCAAGAACCATCGAATATGCCACACTGGATAATATCACCAGGGAAGATATCGTCGGCTTCCATGAGGAAATAGTAAAGGGAAGCAATCTTCTGGTAGGGGTGATTGGCGACTTTGACCCGGCAGCCATACGCACCCGGCTTGAAGAAGCTTTTGGCATTTTTGAAGAAGGAGAGCCGGTGGATATGGATCTGCCGGATGTGGATTATGAATTTGAACCCGGAGTCTACTTTGCTCACAAGGGCGACATGAACCAGAGCCAGATCCGGATGGGCCACATAGGCGGATATCGAGACAATCCGGACTATGCCGCACTGCAGGTGATGAACCAGATACTCAGCGGAGGCTTTTCCGGAAGACTATTCCAGGAAGTCCGGACGGAACAGGGGCTCGCATACAGTGTGTA
Organism: Balneolales bacterium; assembly: GCA_007120385.1. GTDB lineage: Bacteria > Bacteroidota > Rhodothermia > Balneolales > Natronogracilivirgulaceae > SKNL01. The sequence goes on along the minus strand of SKNT01000191.1, from coordinate 9,753 downwards.
TGGCTCATATTCCAGCAATGTTCGCTATCCGGGCATGTTTTTTACCGGGCTCAGTACTGCTGCAGAAAACACATTCGAAGCTTATGAGGCAACCATGCACCAGATCCGGCGGCTTCAAAATGAGCAGGTATCCCAACAGGAGCTGGATGAGACGCGCGAACGGATGTTCAACCGGATCATCTTCCGGTATGACAGCTACGCCCGCATTCTCGGTGAACAAATGAGCAACTACAATTTGGGCCTTCCAGAAGACGCCTTTGAACAGTATGTCGAGCAAGTCAGGCAGGTAACCGTAGAGGATATCTACCGTGTTGCAAACGAGTATCTCCAACCAGACAAAATGAAGGTGCTCATCGTCGGCAACCGGGATCTCGTCGAAGACCAGGTTGCACAGATCGGCCCTTTTGAACAGGTCGATATAAGCATCCCGCGGCCGGGTGCCGAACGTGCTGCCGTGGAAGGAGATACCGATGCAGGACGGGAATGGGTGCAGAAAGTTGCCGCCGCCCTTATCGAAGACGGTACGGAGGTGGGCACCCTTGTCATGAAAGGCACCCAGTATGTTCAGACTCCCCAGGGTGAAATGTCCCTTCAGGTATCTTCCCGCACCCGGTTTCCGAATGCCATGACCCTGGAAATTTCCACACCAATGGGCAGCCAGGTTATTGAACTGGCCGATGGAAGCGGGGTTGTCCGTATGGGCGGCCAGGAACAGCCACTGCCCGCTTCATTTGTGGAATCCATGCTTGATGAACTCAAGAGAGATCCTCTGTACCTGGCCATGAATGCGGATGAACTGCAGGCTGCCCTGATCGGTACAGACGGCAACATCCGTAAAATTCACATAGGCGGCGAGTACGATGTTACCATACATGTTTCATCCGATGACATGCTTCCTGTTGAAATGTCCTACACCCATTTCGATGCCAATCAGGGCAGGGATGTTAATGTAACCATTTTCCTGGACGAGTGGACATGGAGCAGCGGTGTGCGGATTGCATATGACCAGAAACGGTACTCCGACGGAGAACAGGTCAGCCGCACACAAATCCGCGAGCATCACGTTGAATAATTGGCATTCTTTTTGTATTATGAACATCCTGATGAAAGTGGCACAAATACAAATTAAGCCGATTTGTGGCCCTTTCATCAGGCTTTGATTTCAGGCAATATTATATGGAACCGGCAGTTACCATTTGGCAGGTTGCATTTGTCTGAAATTCTGCTAAATTTACTAATAACAAACATCTAGCAGGAAGCCCATAATTCGTCGGCATCCTGTTTTCCTTTTACCAGTTACTGTTCTGCATTGGTTGTCTGACTTGATTGGAATGCAAGTCTACTGAAATGATCTGAGGATAATTGACAGCTCGGATCGCAATTGACAACGGTGCTCTATTGAGGTTTTGTCCGGCACCATAGTGGCATAGCGCTGCGTTATATCATTCCAGTGAATAAAAAGCATGGACAAGCCGTGAACTTCTAAAGAATGGAGGTCGCATTGTCATACTTTGAATTCAAACCCAATGAGTCATTTTTTGTCGACGGGAAAGGGCCCAGGTACAAATCGTACAACCTCCGGACCTTTGAGAAAATCCCTCAGATAAAGAAACTCCCCGAGGAAGTCCGGTTCAACATTCGCGTAGTTGGAAATGTGTTGCCCTTCAAGGTCAACAACTATGTCATAGAGGAACTGATCAACTGGGACAATGTTCCGGAAGATCCCATATTCCAGCTGACATTTCCTCAGAAAACGATGCTCAAGCCGCATCACTTCGATAAAATGGCAGCCGTCCTGAAGAAAGGCGCAACCAAACAGGAGATAACGGCAACGGCCAACGAGATCCGGATGCAGCTGAATCCCCATCCTGCCGGACAGAAAGATGAAAATACTCCGCAGCTTGGTTGTGAAACCCTGAGCGGCATGCAGCACAAGTATCAGGAAACAGCCCTGTTCTTCCCCAGCCAGGGTCAGACCTGCCACGCTTACTGCACATTCTGTTTTCGGTGGCCCCAGTTTGTCGGCATTGACGAGCTGAAGTTCGCCATGAAGGAGGCGGAGCTTCTTGTTGCCTACCTTAAGGAGCATTCCGAAGTAACCGATGTGCTTTTCACCGGCGGTGATCCCATGATCATGAAAGCGCGTGTACTGGCATCTTATATCGAACCGTTGTTGGAAGCCGACCTGCCCAACCTCAGGACCATCCGTATCGGAACCAAGGGGCTGGCCTACTGGCCCTACAAGTTTGTCACGGACAGTGACGCCGATGAAATGCTTGACCTGTTCCGCAAGGTATCTGATGCCGGGCTTCATCTGGCTCTCATGGGACATTACTCCCATCCGGTTGAACTTGAAACGGATATCCACAAAGAAGCGGCAAGGCGTGTACGCTCCACCGGAGCACAGATTCGTACCCAGTCACCTCTGCTCCGCCATATCAACGACTCTTCAGACATATGGGCGGATATGTGGCGCGAGCAGGTCCGGCAGGGCATGATCCCCTACTACATGTTTGTGGTCCGTGACACCGGTGCCCGTCACCACTTTGATATTCCACTGGAAGATGCATGGAAAATATTCCGTGGTGCTTTCATGCAGGTCAGCGGCATCGCCCGGACCGTTCGCGGACCCAGCATGTCGGCCGGTCCCGGCAAGGTGCATGTCCTGGGTGTCAGCGAGGTAGCCGGTGAGAAGGTATTCACCCTGCAATTTCTTCAGGGCCGTAATCCCGACTGGACCGGTCGTCCCTTCTTTGCAAAATACAACAAGAAGGCCGTTTGGTTGGATGATCTGGAGCCTGCTTTTGGTGAAAAGGAGTTCTTCTTTGAAAAAGAGTACCGCAGGAAGGTCAAAGAAGATGCCAGCAATGGCAATAGCAATGGCAACGGTAGTGGAAAAAGCGAAAGCTCGAAACCGGTGAATGTCAAAAAAATCCTGGAACGGGTTAACTGAGGCGGCTTTTGGAGTCTGACCGGATCCGGGATTATCTCGGCGTCCCCGTTTTCACGAACTGGTTGTTATTGTAAATGGCAACCGCGCGCCCTTTGAGCTTTTCGTTGAGCCAGGGAGTATTGACTGACCGGGACCGGATGGAATCCGGAGTGCACACCCATTCTGTTTCCGTATCGAACAATGTCAGATTGGCCGGTTCTCCCGCAGCCAGTTTCGGCACCGGGATCCGCAGAATGGTTCGCGGATGGACTGCCAGCTTGCGGACCGCATCCTGCAGCGTCAGTTTACCGTCCATTATCAGCTGCTTGCAGATGATGCTCCAGGCAGTTTCCAGGCCAATGATCCCGTTTGGAGCGTAGATAAACTCCACATCTTTCTCATCCACCGAATGGGGGGCGTGGTCTGTGCAGATGGCATCAATGGTTCCGTCCTGCAATCCCTCGATCATGGCTTCCACGTCATCAGCAGTTCTGAGCGGTGGATGCATCTTCCAGTTGGTGTGGAACTGGTGCCGCTCAATCTCCTCGTCGGTCAGATCGAAGTGATGCGGACACACCTCGGTGGTCACCTTCAACCCTCTCCGTTTCGCCTCGCGCACCAGATCCACTCCTTTCCGTGTACTGATGTGTGCCACGTGCACGTGCCCGCCCGTGAGTTCGGAGAGCAGGATATCCCGGGCAATCATGACCTCTTCGGCAATGGAAGGTGTTCCGGCCGGCCCGAGCCGTGTGGATACGCGTCCCTCATGCATATGTCCGGGACGTGAGAGCGGCAGATCTTCCTCATGGTTAATGACCGGTACATCCAGCATTGCCGCATATTCCAGTGCCGTGCGCATCAGGCGGCTGTCCTGAACCGGGTCGCCGTCATCACTGAATGCAACGGCTCCGCCCTCTTTCATATCGGCCATTTCCGAGATGGATTTCCCTGCCCGGTCCTTGGATACGGTACCGATCGGGTAGATATCCACCGCAAGCCCCTGGGCCTGCCTCAGCACATAGCTGACTACGTCGCGGGTATGGATGGGCGGATTGGTGTTGGGCATGCATGCCACGGCCGTAAAACCGCCGTTGGCAGCGGCATCACACCCCGTGCGAATGGTCTCCTTGTGCTCATATCCCGGTTCCCGCAGATGTACGTGCATATCCATCCAGCCGGGTGAAACATAGGCACCCCGGGCATCAAATACCGGCACATCCTCCCCGGATTCGGACGACACGGTACCGGAAACTCCCGGACCGGGGCCGTCCTGAATGATATCGGAGATGATGCCGTTGCGGATGCGGATGGCAACGGTTTCAGATCCGTCCCGTTGTTCATCAACCGGACGTACATTGGTGATAAGGAGATCCTTTGTTTCGCTCATGTGTGACGTGAAGTTACATTGTGATTTCCCGCCGGTGACGGACCTTGCTGCATCAGGGTTTTTCCGATTGGGAATATAGGCAATCCATTCATAAAAACTCTCGGAAATCAGGCCTGTCTGCCTGATAAAATGACTATATTTCTAACTCGAATGATCCAAACATGGGACCGCCAATTTGTCAGCTATGCAGCAATTTTTTGAGGAGCCGGTAAACGTGATGAGCGTCAGCGCGCTCACCGGAGAGATCAAGATGCTTCTGGAAGGCGAATTTGAACAGGTCAGCGTCCGGGGCGAGGTGAGCCAGCCGCAAACCAGCCGGAACGGACACCTGTACTTAACGCTCAAGGATGCCGAAGCACAGATCTCCTGTGTAATGTGGAACTCTCTCAGACAGCAACTCGACCGCATACCGGAGCACGGCGATGAGGTGATTGTCAGCGGGTCGGTTCAGGTATATCCGCCGCACGGGCGATATCAGCTCATTGCCCGGTCCATTCGCGCGGCCGGACTCGGTGCCCTTCAGCAGGCTTTCGAAGAACTTAAACGCAAGCTTCAGGCCGAGGGGCTGTTCGATGAAGGGAGAAAACGGCCGCTCCCTTCACTCCCGGGAGCCATTGGCATTGTCACATCCGCAACTGGCGCCGCATTTCAGGACATGCGAAACACACTGGAGAAAAGATTCCCACTTTGCCGTGTGCTACTGTACCATGCCGCCGTACAGGGCGACCAGGCCGCTCCGGAAATCGTCGAAGGCATCCGATACTTTTCCGGTAGCGGGGAGGTTGATATGGTCATCGTCGGGCGGGGCGGCGGTTCCCTGGAGGACCTGTGGGCATTCAACGAAGAGATCGTGGCGCGCGCCATAGCGGAATGCCGCATTCCGGTCATCAGTGCGGTGGGACACGAAACCGACTTCAGTATTTCCGATTTTGTGGCGGATGCGCGCGCGGCCACCCCTACGCAGTCCATCGTCATGGCGGTGCCCGACCGGAATGATTTGCTGATGCGAATCAGCGATCTGCAGCTATACATGGAACGCCGGCTATCAGACATACTTCAGCGTCATAAGGATACGGTTTCCCGCTTCCTGGACAACTATGCCCTCCACAAGGTCAAACAGCGCATTTCCCGACAGTCCGAAATGCTGTCATGGCAGGAAAAGCAGATGGCAGGCATCCTCCGGCAGCGGTTCCTGCAGATCCGGGACCGGAGCCGTTATCTGGCCGATTCCATTTCATCTGCTGCCTCAAGGCATCTCCTCCAGCAGAAATCGCAGTTCAGCGATCTGCACCACCGGCTTCTGGCGTCCGACCCCAATGCCCCGCTTAAAAAAGGCTACACCCGCATCCACCAGAATGAACAGTGGGTGCGCAGTGCCGGACAGTTTGACACCGCTGCGCCGTTTGAAATCGAGTGGACCGACCGCAGGACGCGCATTGGCTGACCTGGTGACACGTTGACCTGGTGACACGTTGCCCTGATGACACGTTGCCCTGGTGCCGCACCGCCTTTAGGCACATCGTCATGGGACCTTCCCCGCTGCGGTAAAAAGAGCTACAACACGATCATCTTGACCGTCTCGATTCGCGACTGCCGCGCCTTGCTGATGATGAACTTGTGATTTCCGATCAGGATCTCTTCGTTGACCTTTGGAATCCGGCCGATTTCATGGATAATGTAACCGGCCACCGTCTCGTAGTTCTGACTGCGTTCGGGCAGTTTTGTGCCCGGGTAACGCTCAGCGAGTTCCTGCAACGGCACGTCCCCGCTGAGTATGAATGCGTTGTGGGACAGTTTCTTGATGACCACGTCCTCCATATCGTATTCATCCTGGATATCCCCGACTACCTCTTCCAGGAGATCCTCGGTGGTTACAAGCCCCGCCGTTCCACCGTACTCGTCAATGACGATGGCCAGGGAGATATTGAGTTTCTGGAATTCCGAGAGCAGATCCTTGGATTTCTGGCTGGATGGGATGTGCTTGACGGGACGAATGATTTCGTTGAGTTTTCCGGGTTTTTTGAAAAGGTCGTAGGCAAACACAACCCCGATCACATTGTCAATGGTCTGGTCGTACACTGGCAGTTTCGAGAATCCGGATGATACGAATTTATGCAATGCCTCCTGCAGACCGGCGTTTTTTTCAACGGCAACAATATCGGTGCGAGGGATCATGGAGTCACGTACCCTCTTGTTGGAGAGTTGCAGCACGTTGGAAAGCAGTTCAGAGTCGTCACGGTCGATATCCGACTCCTCGCTGTCGCCCAGTTCACGCAGCAGCATCTCAATATCCTGGCGACGGTAGGCCTGCACCGACGACTCCGACTCGGGAATGACAAGGCGGATCAGCCGTCCAGCCAGACCGTTTGCGATGTAGATGAAGGGAAGGAAGAGCAGATTGAGTACGCGATAGACGGCTGCCAGGTTGAATATCAGTCCCTCGGAGTTGATTCGAAACACCACTTTCGGAATCACTTCGCCAAAAACCATGATAACAAGAGCGGCGATCACGGTCTGAATCATCAGCACGACGATATCCGAAGGGTAGGCATCAAAGAGGGAAAAGTACAGATCTGATACGGGCTGTACCAGGAACAGCGCCATAAGGGTGGCATAGAGGACATTGACCACGTTGTTGCCGATGAGCGTGGTGCCCAGAAACGCCTCGGGATCTTTAAGGAAGCGGGACAGTGCCCGGGAGCGAATGGTGTTTTTCCTGGCCCGGATTTCCAGCTTGAGCCGGTTGGCAGAAACATACCCGATCTCCGATCCTGCAAAAAAGGCGCTCAACAGAATCGCTATCACAATCAGAAGCCACTCATTCATACCGCAGCTCCCGTTTCAGGCGGCGGTTCATGTGATGACGAAGATGTATCCAATGTGTCTCAGTTACCTCTTTGTTATCTGGCAGATATCAGGGAAACATGTTCCCTTTTTGAAGCAAACGTTCATAACGAATAATACGGCTTTATCTGTTATGAAACCCGGGGTTTCGTTTTTCGAGAAAAGCAGCTGTGCCTTCCCTTGCGTCGTCCGTACCGCACAGATAGCCGAATAGCCGGGCTTCATCCTGAAATCCCTGTGCACGATTGGGATAGGCGGCATGAACCGACTGAATGGCCGTCCGCATGGCTAGGGGCGCTTTTTTGATGATGGATTCCAGCCATTCCCGGGAGGTCCGGACTGTTTCCCCCTCCTCCACGACCTTGTTGACCAGGCCTATGCTGTAGGCCCGTTCGGCATCAACCGGGTTTCCGTCAAGGATCATCTCCAGGGCCCTTCCCTTGCCAATGAGCCGGGGCAGGCGCTGCGTGCCGCCGTATCCGGGAATTAGTCCCAGCCCAAGTTCGGGAAGTCCGAGTTTCGCAGTTCTGGACGCCACCCGAAGGTGGCATGCCAGGGCAAGTTCACAGCCGCCTCCCAGAGCATACCCCTCAATGGCGGCAATAACCGGTTTGCCGGTTGACTCTATCAGTGACATGACGGCCTGACCTTTGGATGAAGCCCGTTTCCCGCTCTTGGACCGCAACTGGTGCAGTTCTGCAATATCGGCACCAGCGGCAAAGGCCTTAACACCGGTGCCTGTTACAACAACGCCTCCAACGGCATCATCTTCCTGCAGCGCCTCAAACACCGCCCAAAGCTCATCCAGCATCTGGCTGTTCAGCGCGTTGTGCTTGTCAGGCCGGTTTATCGTTACGGTTGCAATACGGTCTTCATTATCAACCAGCAGGGTTTCCGGCTGAAAGCTCATAATCTTTCCGGGTTAGTACAGCTCCCGGCTCAGGATCGGTGCTGTCAATTTTCGTCAGCGGACGACATAAGGTCCTGAATCGTCATCCGACTGACCTTCCAGTTGTTTCAGCACAGTATACGTCGGAGGAAAGTCATCGTCAATATCCTGAATGATCGCCGAAGTTTCCTCCAGTTCGCTGATGAGCCGGTCCAGATGCCCGTCCAGTTCGCCTGGATGCGACATGGTGATCGACTTTTCGAGAACGTAGCGGATGGCGTCTTCCATGGTCTCCTGCTGGGAACGGCATATCTCGGCCCTCTCGGCGGCAATATGATGCCGCGTCAGCCGCTTTTCAAGGATCTGCAGCCGCCGCTGCTTCACTTCCAGCAACCGTTCGGAGGTCACACCGGCCATCTCCTTCTTGAGTGACCGCATTTCAATGGTGATGGATTCGGGCGAAGTATGATCCAGGTATTCACGGTACCGTTCCTGCAGCACCAGATGGGCCAAATAATCCCTCATCATCTGCTCCAGCCGTTCGGTCAGCTGGCGGGTAAGCGGCCGCGATGAATCCGGAAGTCGTTCGAAATTCACCAGGATTTTGTCGTAGATGGAACGGAAGGCCAGAAACCGTTTCTGATTTGCCAGGTCGAGCTGGTCAAACTGGCCTTTTTCGACAAGGCCCGACCGGCGCAGCTCCTCGTTTCTCCGGGAAGTGATATGACGCCGGAACCACGGCTTCTGTGGCACCGAGCCAAGGTAAAGCAGTTCCAGCCCTAATCCGACAGAAAAGAGAATGGTGGGCATCCAGGGGGTTCCTGAGAACAGGAGCGCCAGGAAGCTGACGGTCAGCAGAAAGCCCAGGTTGACCGGATGCAGGAACGCTTCCCGGGTGAAATTGATGGAGCGGTAGTCAGACATGGTTGTTTCGGTTCACATGGACGGTTTTTTGAGAAGTGATATTCGGTTCACTGCGCTCTACGACCACCTCGGCAGGATTCTTGCCTTCCGTAAGGGCAGGCGTTCCCCGCATTTTCTTCTTGAACTGCTTTACGATCTCGGCGGCCTTGAGCTTCTCGGCGTCGTACTCCAGTTCAAGGGATTTGCTGTCGACACTGTCGAGCGCCAGCTCCATGCGGGCTTCGTTGCGCGCGGTTCCTTCCCTTATGCGCGCGATCATCTCGTCGTGGGTGGCATCCATGCCGCCGACTTCGAACTGCTCAAGCGTATCGGCTACCCTGGCCTGCCATTCGGACCGTTCACTCTCGCGCATGGCGTCGCGGGCCTCGCGGATCTTGCGGTCTTTTTCACGCATGAAGGTCTTCTTGACCTGCAGGGCCTTGTCGTAGGCAAGCTGCGCCTGCTTCAGGTGCTGGCGCGACACCTCCAGGTTTTCACGCGACCGCTGCAGCTGAAGGGCATAGTTTTCGGCGATGTCATCCCGTTCGGCACGGATGGCGGACTGGATGCGGGCCGTCAGGTCCTGGACCTGCTCTTCGTACCGGCGCACCTCCTTCTGCAGCAGCATCACATTGGCCTTCACAGTGGCAATGTTCTCATTCATGCGCGGAACCTGGTCGTTCAGCTCACGGATATTCTGCTCAAGGATGCGCTTGGGGTCTTCCATTGAGCCGACAATCCCGCCAAACAGGGACTTGATGGCGCGTACAAATCTTCTCCACATAACTTCTCCGGTTT
>SKNT01000162.1 GCA_007120385.1 Balneolales bacterium | reverse complement strand
TATCCCGGTCGCGGACCTCTACGGGGATCATTGCGCTCTGGTATCCCAGATAACTGACAATGAGGCTGTAAGAACCTTCGGGGACCCGCCGGAGGGTGAAGGTGCCATCCTGGCTGGCCGGCACACCGCGCAGGAGGAGGGTGTCGGCCTGCGTGAACAGGGCTACGTTGGCCTCGGGCAGAGGAGTGCCGCGCTCATCGGTGACCATACCGCTTACAGAAAAAAACTGGGCGGAGGTGCTTGTTGCGGCCAGCGTGACCAGGGCGGTCAGGACCAGCAGGAACTTGAGTTTTGCAGGGATGCGGTATGCGACGGATGAATGCGTGAAGGAAATGGGGACCGGAAATAGTATATGTGGGTTCATGCGAGCAAAATGGGTTAATAAAGACGGAATCAAATGGCTATTCCCATGTGTGCAAATCTTTAGACGCCCAAGGTGCGAAAAGGTTCGAAGTGAACCAGTTGTTAGGTTGCCGCGTCTAAGGGTAAAGATCGCCTCATGCCGGCTTGTGCAATACTATTGATCTGCCATGCTGCATGGACAGGCAAGAGGCAGGTCTGAATGATTCGTCTTGTAATACTCACTTATACTGAAAAAAGGTATTTGACCATGAAAAAAAACGACTTAAGTATCCCGACACTTGCGCTGATGCTGCTTCTTTCAGCCATCCTGGTCATCCCGGCATACGCCCAGGACCAGCCCATGCGAAGCCGCGAAATCATTGACAAGGGCACGTTTGTGGAAGCCACCGGCAATCTTCGTCACATGGGCGGGGAGTGGTTCCTTGCCGTGGATCAGGTGCTGCACCAGCTTTATACCGCACCACCGGAGCTCCGCAAGGAGTGGGATGTACCCATGGAAGAGCAGAAACAGGCAACTGTGACCGGTTTCTTCTATTCACCTGATGGCGGCCCCGCCGGCGTCATAGCCGTATCCACCATCACTTTAAATGGTAAAGAGTTCCGGTTCCGGGAGGATGACGGTACGCCCCGATGGCGCGGACGCGGAGCAGGTACCACACCCGGTGACGGCACGCGCAGCGGGCGCGGGCCCGATTCCTGATTCCCCGGCGGATCCGGATGTCAGCCCTGCATCGTTTGTTCGGCCAGAGTTAAGTAAAGCCGTTCAATAAAGACACCGGATCCGTTTTTTGTTTTTTGGTGCCCTTGCTGGCAATTTCCTGCTATATTGTTAGCTTAATGTAGCGGAAACCCCCTTCAAAAGAGAATATCTGTGAAACTGCTGGCAACATCGGACCTGCACCTGGGACGGCACTCCTCGCTGCCGTTTGAAGAGAGCGACACGGGCATGACCGCAAGCGCGCAGACCTGGCACCGGATCGTCGATCTGGCAATCCGGGAGGATATGGATGCACTTCTTCTGGCGGGCGACCTGGTGGACCAGTCCAACCGTTTTTTTGAGGCCCTGGCAGAATTGGAAAGAGGGATCCGGCGGCTGGTGGAAGCGCGTATTCCGGTGGTGATGGTCAGTGGTAACCACGACCATGAAGTGCTGCCCGAACTGGTGCAGCGCCTGCAGGGGGAGAAAGACCCGTCCGGTGAACCGCTGGTGCATCTGCTGGGACGCAACGGCCGGTGGGAAACCCGCACGATCACCGTACGATGCGGGGAGCAGCTTCAGATCACTGGCTGGTCCTTCCCGGAACAGCAATCCCGGTACAGCCGCAATCCGATGGAGACGTACGAGCCACCGCCGCAGAGCGGGCTGGTCTCGGTCGGACTCCTGCACTGCGATGTGAACCAGTCCGACAGCGTGTACGCCCCGGTGGCGTCCGCCGATTTCAACGGGACCGGGCTGGATTACTGGGTCCTTGGCCACATCCACAAGCAAATCGTATGGCGGGATTCGGCGCCGGAAGTGTTCTATCCGGGCGCGCCGCATCCGTTCGATGCCGGGGAGGCCGACGCAGGGACGGTGCGCGTGCTGGACACGGACGACGGATCGTCGGAAGTGCCGGTGGCGCCCATCCGATATGTCACACTGGCGTATGAGGTCACTGATGGACCCGGGTCCCGGATGCGCGGTGAATTTCAGGACGAGCTGCGTGCGCTGGCGGAGCATCCCGCAATCCGGAGCGATGCACTCCAGCTGCTTGTGCTGACGGTGCGGTGCCGCGGCACCGTTTCGGCCCTGAACCGCTTTATGGAGGTGCAAGGGGAGCATGAGGGGGAGTATATCCCCGTAGGGGAGGACCTTCGGGCCGTCGTGCGCAAGTGGATCGGGGAGCCGCAGGTGGAAACCGACCTGGAGAAACTCGCGGAGAACAGCAATCCTGCGGGACTCCTGGCATCCTGGATCCTGCATATTGACCGCAAACAGGCGTCACTGGCAGCGTCAGCCGGGCAGGGCGATGGAGAGGCCGGCGAGAAAAAGGGCGGGCAAGATGGTAAGGAGGATAGCGGGCAACACGATGGAGAAGCGGGCAGCACAGACAGCGCGAAGGGTGACGGGGAAAGCGGCAGTGCTCAGGCAGAGTACCCGGAGGAGTTGAAAGAACTGCTGGATGCGTGCCGCGAGGAGTACCGGACGCTCGCCGGCCATGGGGTGTTCAAACCGGTGGTGGATGGCGGACAGGTACCGCCCGAGCCGACCGATGAAATGATTGAATCGCTGTTCCGTGCGCGTTCCATGACCCTGCTTCAGACCCTGATCACCCAGGCGGAGGAGCGGAAATGACAGTAACCAGACAACTTGCCTTCCGGGAAGTGAACATCATCCGCATGCCGGGCCTGACGGGGAGCATCCGGCTGGAGGATCTCGGTCCGGGCGTGGTCATCGTGGCCGGACCCAATGCATCGGGCAAAACCACGTCCGCCCGCGTCATGAATTATCTGCTCTGGCCGGAAGCGGCGGAACAGGATCTGGCCCGGTTCGGCTTCAAACTGCATCACGTCTCATTGCGCAGCAAGCTTGCGATCGGCGATGAGGAGTGGACGGCGGGATATGAAACCGGCGGACGCATTGTGTTGCGCGGCAATGCACAGGAGAGCGCGCTGCCCGTCCCGCCCCGGGAGCATCAGCAGCGCTACAACCTGGCCCTTTCCCAGCTCCTGACCGGTGACGACCGCAATTTCGCCGCCTGGATCCACAGGGAAGCGATGGGTGGATTCGATCCCGACGGGGCCGGCAAAGAGCTGATCCAGAAGACGGGCGTGCCGACGAGAAACCTTCAGGAGTACAAGGCGTGGCAAAAGGCATCGGAGCAGGTGCGAGAAATCACAAAACGGGACCATCAGCTGCACCGTGATCGGCTGCGGCTGGACGAGCTGGTCCTGCAGCGGAATAAGGCCGCGTACAAGGTCAGGCAGATCCGGATGTTCGAGTGGGTGATCGACCTCAGGGAAACGGAAAGCCGGCTGGAGGAGATCAATGGCCGGTTGGATGGGTACCCGGAGTCGCATACGCAGTATCATGCCCAGTTGCGGACATCCATTGAGGATGCAGCAGAGACCATCCGTCAGCTGGGAACGGAGCTGAATGAACTGAAGAGCGATCTGGACGGGTTCCGCGTGGAGCAGTCGGACATCGGGCTTCCGGATGGCGGCGTGCCGCAGGAGCGGCTGGACCGGCTTGCCAACCTGCTGAGAGAGATTGAGGATTTCGCATCGCAGTCCGGTCGCATTGCGCGCGAAATTGGGGTGGCCGAAGCGGAGCGCCGGAATATCCTGAAACAAATCAGCAGCGTCGATGCCGTATCAGAAGCGAGGGCGGATTCCGGTTCAGGCAAGACCGAAGGAGTACATGCAAATGCTGAATCTGCCGCGGGTGCAAATGCAAATGCAAATGCGGATGTGGATTTGGATGCGGCTGCGGATTTGGATTCGGTTCTGAAGAACGGGTTCAATCCGGAGTGGGTAGTCAGGGCCTCCGACCTGGTCAGGCGAGAGGCCGAAGCCGAAAACCGCCGCCTTGCCGCTGAAAGCGAGCTGGCGTTGCTGAATGATGCCCCGGGTCAAGAAG
>SKNT01000131.1 GCA_007120385.1 Balneolales bacterium | reverse complement strand
TGTGGCAAGGCGGGCGTCAAAGTCGCGGCCCGGATTGCCGGGGATAGTGCGGAAACACACTGGTCCCCTGGAAAAAAATCTTGGCAGCCATGTGCTGCCGCTCGCTTGAGACGGATCAGTTTATTGAGATGCGTTCACGAATTGCGTTTCGCAAGACGCCGGATGCCGAACAAAATGGCAATGGCAGCGGCCAGACCGGCACCCCATAGCGGCGACTGATCCGGTGCTCCGGGAAGTTCCGGCGGCGGAATCTGGGCCAGAGTGCTTGCAAGATCAACTGACGGGGCAAGCACCATTACGAAAAAGGCAACGATGAGTGACGCGTAGATGAAAAGTCTGTAGTTCATAATCAGATAAAATTGAGTGTGTTACCGAATTAAAAATATAAAAAGATGAAACCGAATCAAAATTTCCTGCCAGTCCGATTGGCCATGGAGACTGAAACCCGGACCGGCGGGATTTATCCTCATTTTCAGGTTCTATTTGATCAGCGTCATGCGCCGGGTGATCGACTTGCTGCCGGCTTCCAGGCGGTACAGGTACATGCCGCTGGAAATATCCGTCCCGTCCCAGGTCACATCATAGCTGCCCGGGGCCTGCTGTTCGTTTACCAGAACCGCGATCTCGCGTCCAAGCATGTCGTAGACCGTCAGCCGGACGTGCGCCTGCCCGGGCACACTGTAGCGGATAACCGTCGACGGGTTGAACGGGTTCGGATAGTTCTGCGACAACTCGAGCTCCTGCGGCACATCGCCGGGAATTTCGTTGGATACGGGCTCGCTGTCGACAGTGAGCCGAAAACGAAGCCCGCTGTCCTCTTTATCATCTGAAAGCACGAGCGGCTTTATCTGATGCATTCCTTCATCGCCGCCAACGGACGCCTTCGACTGGATATTCCCGCCGGCTCCATAGCTGAACGTATACCCGGACTTCTCGCGCAAGTTCACGCTCTGTCCGGTATGAAGGTCTGTGAGCACAATCTGCCACTCGGATGGCAGACTGGACAGACCGTCCCAGCTGATGGCAAAGTCGCCGCCCATATTGTATACGTTGAAAGCCATAGGCAATTCTAAGCGTCCTTCGAATCCGGCAGGCTGCGATTCCTGGACTTTGAGCACATCCCGTCCATCGATATCGCCCACGAAACTCAGCGTGGCATGGCTGCCGGCAAGCGGGGTGAGCTGCGTGGCATCCAGAAGATCCCATCCCACATCGGCCTGATCGTCAAAAACGAGGTTGGCCGCATCACGGGTTCGTACTCCGGCTTCGGCACTTTCCCCCTCCAATGTGAAGACCAGGCGCTTCTGGACAAGTTTCTGCTCTTTGAGGAACGTGCCACCGTCAGTCCGGGCGCTGACGGGGTACTCAATCCCCGTAGCATCGTCATTTTCGACCATGAAGCCCTGCCAGGCGCCCACCGTGTTGTCGTTGTTGCCTCCGCCAATCAGAACCCACTCTCCCTGGTGCCCGATGCCCTCCTGCCATCCTGATTCGTCGTTTTTCCAGACCTGGACGATGGAACTGTTCAACGATCCGCCGGCCACCCAGTCGGCGATTCCCGAAATATCCAGGCCCGCAGCGAACGGATTGCCCAGCAGATTGAAGGCCACGTCCGTGGTGCCGCCCACTCCGTCATCCACCGATTCCGAGCTGGTGTGCATACTAGTGGATACGTCGCTGCCGGGACTTGCGCCGGACGCTACCAGAGAAAAAGGCAGCGGTGTGCTGATTCCGTCGTCATTATCGTAAAAATACCAGATCAACCCCGTGCCGATCTCCAGCACATCGGAGACATTACCCGGGGCGTTCCATCCTGCTACATAGGACGTGTACAAATTCGGCGCATCGTTTTCGATGCCTTCGGGGGCCGCATTTCCATAGAGTGCTGCAACTCCGGTGATACCCTGCACCTGGTTCTGCGCTGCCAGATCGGCCACCGTCACACCTTCCACCGGAATCGAAAGCATCCGCCAGCCGGCATTGCCGGCGATCTCCACGGCATCAATAACGTCAATCGACAGATTTGAAAGGCCAAACTCATCCCGCGCACCGCTTCCGCCGGCGTCTTCACTTTGCCATTGCAGATAGAGGAAGCCTCCAGGCGCAAGATTCAATCCCTCCAGCCGGGTGCTTCTTTCCGTTTTCACCCACACGGGATTATCGTCCGCTGCCTCCGGGGTGATGTAATTCAGCTCAGAAACCCTGTTGTATGTCAAGTCATTCAACGACCAGGCAAAATCGAATGTACTGGCCCTGTTCTGATCGTTGAAGGTGTATATGTCATATGATACATCCAGGTAATTGACGGTTCGGCCGCTCTCGTTTTCCAGCCGCAGAGTGATCGTGCCCGGGGTGAAATCAGTCCCTGTCGGCTGCACGCCCAGGACCGTTATCCCGGGTCCGGTATCGAACGCATAGGTTCCACCGGTCGTCACACCGCCTGTGGAAATGCCCCGTGCAAAATCCCCGAAATCGTATGTCCCGCCAAAGCTTCCATCGCCGTCTGACATTCCTCTGATACGCCAGTTCCCGGAGTGAAGCTGTCCGCCATGCGGAGCGGGAGTAAAACCCTCGCCCAGGAAGCCATCAAAATCCTCGAAAAAACCGTCCAGGGTGAGCACATCAGGCGGTGTCGGTTCCGGAAGAACCTCTCCGCTCAGAGAAACAAGCAGCGAACCACTGTGCCCGCCGCCCGTTATTGTGATGGCCTCGCTGTACTGACCCACGCTCCTTCCCTGTTTCAGCCTTGCGTAAATGGGGGTGGTTGACCCGGCATAGCCGGTAAGGACAATTTCATCCTGATAGGTGCCGGTCGCCGACCCGGAAATTTCAAAATCCGTATCCGCGCTAATCGTTACATCCGTCCCATCCAGGCTTGATCCCGACAGGTTGAAAGATTGCGGATCGGATGGTCCCTCACCCTGGGCGTACCTGAAATTGGAGAGCGTCACCGGTGACGCAAACAGCATCGGCACCGGATCCGGCGCCTCATCGATCCGGACCGTGACATTGTCAAAGAAAGCGGTTTCGTTTGCCGCCGTTGAACCCTGCCAGTACCCTCCTGTATAAGCCAGGTTTGCTCCGGTGTGTGTATTGTCTATCGCAGTGCCGACAGATACCAGTTCCCCTTCCAGCGGATCAACAAAGGCGGCGGAGTCCTCTACCCTTCCAAGCATTTCCCAGGAATTATTGACCGGATTGTAAATCACCTTGACGGAAATATAGCTGTCCCGGGGATCATCAAGAGGTGCATTTGCAACAATAATGCCTGAAGACCCGGTTCCCACGGACTGAATTCCGCCTTCAAACGCAACCAGTCTGACGGGATTGGGAGCGCCCGTGTTACCCATGACAATGGCGTAACCTTTGCCGGATGTGCGCACATTCCTGCTGTCTGCGGCCAGTACAAATGCAACACCGTAGGTATTGGCACCAAATCCGGCCGGATTGGATCTGATTTGCCGCATGTTGAAGGTCCAGATAACCGCGCCGGTATTTTGATTGAGGACGGTATTGTATTCAGATGAGTAATCAGACGCTGCATCAACCGAGGCAAATACCCAGCCGTTGGCATTGGCTTCCGACGAGGCCGTGTTGGTCAATTCCAACTGGCCATTATGAATGCGCCCGCCCCAGTCAACTCCTGAACGGGAAATGAACCAGTTTGAACTTCCGATATTGCCGAAAGTGGTAAAGGACGCTCCCTGGCTGGCAGAGAAATCATCGTTGAATACTGCCGTCTGAGCACTGGTAACACCTGAAATGCCGAATAGAATTAAAGTCGTTGCTAGAATTGCCGGCAGGCAGTGTAACCCCTTTCCGTATCTTTTTATCATGGCCTCGATCTTGGATTAGTAAGGGATATCTCTCTGATTGTGTACTTACATACCTAAAGTAACCATCAGAAAGTTAAGTGCCAAATCACAAATTGGTACATCAGCACAGACACTGCTCACTGGCTGGTTCATTCCGGACCCGCAAATGC
>SKNT01000080.1 GCA_007120385.1 Balneolales bacterium | reverse complement strand
GGCATCATTCATCGAACCCTCGGAAGAACCGGTTTGAAGGTGCCGGTGGTGAACCTGGGGGTCATGCGTGTTGACAATCCAAGGATCGTGACCATGGCCCTGAATGGCGGTATGACCTTGCTCGATACGGCGCATGGCTATCAGAACGGCAGGAATGAAGAGATGCTGGGCGAGCTTCTGAAAGACCGGCCGAGGGACTCCTACTACATGTGCACAAAGGTGAATCCCAGACGGGAGGTCTTTACCGTGCCGCAGTTTATCGACATGTTTGAAATCAGTCTGGACCGGTTGAAAACGGATTATGTGGATATTCTGTATCTGCACGCGCAATCAAACAGGGAGGGGACGCTCCATGAAAATTATCTGGAAGCGCTGACCAGGATGCGCGACCAGGGGAAGACCAGATTCGTCGGTGTCACCACCCACTCCAATGAACCGGAGGTGATACGGGCCGCAGTGGAAAGTGATATTTATGACGTCGTCTGCACCGCTTATAATTTCAAAATGGAGCAGTTCACCGAAATCAAGAAAGCCATCGCAGAAGCCGCCGGGGCCGGACTGGGCGTAATCGCCATGAAAACCATGGCCGGTGCTTACTGGGACAGCGAGCGCAAGGATCCGATTAACACCAAAGCCGCATTGAAGTTTGCCCTGCAGAATGAGAACATCCACACCTCCATCCCCGGTGTTACGGCTTTCCATGAACTTGAGGATAATTTTGAGGTAAATAGGGCCATCAGCCTGACCGGCGAAGAGTTGCGGGATCTCAGACTGAATGACCAGAAAGGCGGATTGTTCTGCATCGGATGCGAGGAATGCCTGGAACAGTGTCCGCATGGCATGCCCATTCCTGATTTCATGCGCACCTTCATGTACGCATACGGCTACCGGGATCTTTCACTGGCGCGGTCGACCATGGATTCGCTGGAACTCTGCGGTGACAAGTGCGACAATTGTGATGCGTGCCGCGTGACCTGTACCCAGGGGTTCAATGTGGCAGGAAGGATAAAGGATATTGACCGGCTGCGCCATGTCCCCTCTGATTTTCTTGCGTAAACCCGAATTAAAATTACGATGATGAAATGGCCATGACGGCTTCCGGTCACACAGATGCATGATTATAACGGCCATGGACATTCTATCTGGCGATATGAATTAAAAATTATAAACACATGAAAGTGCTAAAACGATACGCTGTGGTGCCTCTGGCTGTTTTTTTGTTCCTGGGGATGACGGGTGCGTCCCATGCTGCAAATGGGAACCATGAGAAACTTTTCCCCGGGATGCCGGGATGGGAGAGGTCCGGAGAAATTGATGTCTACGACTGGGATACTATATGGGACATCATTAACGGCGCTGCAGAACTTTTTTACGCGTATGATTTTCAGGAAATGTACTGGGGGCAGTACACAAACTCCGTGGATGAAGATATCTACATTGTCATGGAAATATACCGTCAGGGCAATCCTGTCATGGCATTCGGGGTATATTCACAGGAACGTCCGCGTCCCCCCAGGCTGATCGATGTGGGAGTGGAGGGTTTTGCCGCCCCCGGCGCGCTCCATTTCTTTGTTTCGGATCTGTATGTCAGGATGAGAAGCCATGACACATCGGAAGAAACGGCAGGTGCCATGAAAAAACTGGCCGGAAAGGTTGCTGAAGCTGCAGATCCCATGCCTGAGTACCCGGCAATTACCGGCAAACTGCCAGAAGAAGGCAAGGTTGCATTTTCCGAAGAATTCATCAACACCAATTTTCTCGGTCATTCATTCCTGGCGGGGGCATTTGTGTCCGGCTACGATATCAACGGGACCAGGTTCAACCTGTTTGTCGTAGAACACGAAGACCCGGATGGCTGCAGGAACATGCTTGCCGATTACTATGAATTCAGCGGACAGGATCCCGGTAATCTTGCGGAAGGAGTTCACCGGATGGATGATCGCTGGAACGGGGAGGTCGGAATAGTATGGAAAGACCGTTACCTGTACGGCTATTACAACCTTGAGGATGAGGCGCTGCAGGAAAAATATCTGGAGAAGTTTTCCGGCAGTAATTGATCTTGACGGCTGTTCAACGTCAAGCATAGATCGCTCATTGTGACCCCTTCCCATTATCTGGCACTCATAAGTAGAGAATAGGGGCTTGATTGGCGGTTATCTTGGTTGGTTTTCAAATAATGGGAAATTTGTCGACCTCTACGCTCCGGGAGTCTCGATCACCTCGGCCTTTATAACGGATGACTGGGGTGGAGTCGGCTCCTGGTGGCGCGGCTGCCTGTCTGACCGCCGTTCCGAAACGTATGTTTTCCGGTTGTTGTTTAAACCAGACATGCCATGAACAATCAACCGTAAACAAGCGGATTATGAGTAAAAAAATGAAGGCGTCCTATATAGAAGCGTTCGGCAGTCCGGATAGCATCAAGACAGGCGAACTGGACCGGCCGGAACCCGGGGAAGGTGAAGTTCTTGTTCGTGTGCAATCGGCAGGAGTCAACCCGGTTGACAGCGCAATAGTCCGGGGGATGCTGAAAGATGCCATTCCCTCAAAATTCCCACTGATTCCCGGCTGGGATGTGGCGGGTGTTGTGGAAGAGCGCGGATATGCTGCGCGGCGGTTCAGCGAAGGGGACAAGGTGTATGCCTATGCCCGGAGGCCGGTCATTCAGCACGGGACCTTTGCCGAATACATCGCGCTGCCCGAAAGCTACCTGGCGCGCAGCCCGGAAAAGCTCACCCAGGAAGAAGCCGGAGGCGTACCGCTTACGGGGCTTACTGCCTGGCAGTCCCTGTTTGACGCCGGCAACTTGAAGAAAGGAGATGTGATCCTGATCCTCGGGGCATCCGGGGGCGTGGGCACGTTTGCGGTTCAGTTTGCGAAATGGAAGGGCGCCCGGGTGATCGGCGTGGCAAGCCAGAAGAATCACGACTACCTGAAAGAGCTCGGTGCAGATGACACGGTGGACTATAAGGAGAATCACGTGGGTGATGCCGTGGAAAAAATTGTCCCGGCCGGTGTGGATGTGATTTTTGACTGCTCAAGAGGGGAAGCACTGAAGCAGAGCATGAACACATTGATAAAAAATGGCAGGCTCGTATCCATCACCAACCGCAACCCCGACAGGCGGGTTGATATCCGCTTTGAGTATGTATTTGTAGAGCCGAATGCGCGTCAGCTGGAACAGATCAGCGAACTGGCGGACAACGGTTATGTAAAGGCGCCTGTATCAAGGGCATTCCGCCTGGAAGAAGCGGGCAGGGCGCTTCAGGAGATCGAATCGTTGCATACCAGGGGGAAGATGGTGATTACTCCGTGAGGTTTGCGCTGATTCGAACTCCATTTCAAAGGACGCCTCGATTTCAAAGAAAACCTCGATTACAAAGTAGGTCTCGATTTCAGCGCGTAAACTGACCGGCAAATATTGGTCAACATGCCGCTTGCTGATCTGATACTCTGCAACTTACTGTGACTCTTTCCATCATGCTGGTATGTTTTCTGGCCGGGCTGCTTGTCGTGAAAGGAAATGTAAAGGTGAACTGCACGCGCAAGATGGTTCACTTCCTTATAAATCGAAAGGTAATTGTTCCATATTGGGACTCCTGGGGCATATTGGCAGGAAGCCTTGAAAAACGCCATGAACGGAGGGTTCTAAATACCTCCCTCTCCAGTTCAGGGTTGGCTTTTATGATGGACTGCAAGCGGCCCACGGTACCGTCCGGCCGCACCTCAAATCGTACAGAAATTACAGCGTCAGAATCAGATTGATGGTTATGATAGTTTGGCAATGGCTGTACCAGGGGAGCACGATTGAAATCTCCTTCCCATTCAAGTTGAAATGGAGCAGATCGGAGTTGAAATGGAGCTGATCGGAGTTGAAATGGAGCAGATCGGATGGGGTCGGAGTGCTCTTTGACCGGCGTGCTTTCAAGGTCATCGACCCTGTTCTCAATCAAGTTGACAAACAAGTGAGTCTGTTGATTGTTTGAGATG
>SKNT01000164.1 GCA_007120385.1 Balneolales bacterium | reverse complement strand
TCGCCCGGACCGGAATGGTGCCGAACGGTGACCCTTTGCTATTCAATATGCGTTTTACGGTTACAAACCATTTTGAGATATAACACCAGATTTGGCATATTAACTCCCGAAATCAAAGAAAAAGTTGAGGAGGGTGGATGCGGCACCGAACACATCCACCCGGAACGGTAAAACCATGCCCGACTTTTCACTGCACGCACTGGACCTTGTCAGCATCGGCATCTACCTGGCGGTGATCATCGCCATCGGATTCTACGTGGCGCGGCGCGTCAGCGATTCGGCCGACTATTTCCTGGCGGGCCGGTCGCTCACATGGTCGCTGATCGGCTTCTCGCTGCTGGCGTCCAACATGTCCAGCACCAGTATCATCGGCATGGCGGGAAGCGCCTTCAGCACCGGCATTTCCGTCTACAACTACGAGTGGATGGCCGCCGTGCTGATGGTGCTGTTCGCGCTGTTCATTGTGCCGGTCTACCTGCGCAACCGCATCTTCACCATGCCGGAGTTCCTGGAGCGGCGGTTCGATTTCCGGTCGCGATACTATTTCTCGGCGTTCACGATCTTCGGCAATATCTTCATCGACACGGCCGGGGCGCTCTACGCCGGGGCGCTGGTGATCTCGCTGCTGTACCCGGAAGTGCCGTTCGCCGCGTCGGTGGTGATACTGGCGGTGCTGGCGGGGCTGTACACCGTGGCGGGCGGACTCCGGGCCGTCGTCTACACGGACACCATCCAGGCCGTGCTGCTGCTTTTCGGATGCCTGCTTGTGAGCGTGCTGGCGCTGGGGGAGATCGGCTCGTGGCAGACGGTGCGCGAGCAGACCGATCCGCAGATGCTCAGCCTCATCCAGCCGGCGGACGACGCGTTCCTGCCCTGGCCGGGACTGATTGTCGGGGTTCCGCTGCTGGGCTTCTATTTCTGGTGTACCAATCAGTTCATGGTGCAGCGCGTTCTTGGCGCCCGGTCGGTGGACCATGGACGGCGCGGGGCCATCTTTGCCGGACTGCTCAAGCTGCCTGCTCTCTTTATCATGGTACTGCCGGGCATCTTTGCCCTGCATCTGTATCCGGAACTGGCGGCGATGGATGATTTTTCGCCGGACATGGTGTTCCCGGTGCTGCTGTTCGACCTGCTGCCGGTCGGCCTGCGCGGCATCATCCTGATTGCGCTTATCGCCGCCATCATGTCCAGCATCGACTCCACGCTCAACTCGGCATCCACGCTGGTGACCATGGATTTCGCGAAACCGTTGCGTCCGGAGTGGGACCAGAGGCAGCTTGTGCTGGCCGGACGCGTCACCACGTTCCTGTTCATGATCGTCGCTGCGGCCTGGGCGCCGGTGATCACGCGCTTCCCGACGCTGTGGGAGTACCTGCAATCGGTGCTCGCCTATCAGAGTCCGCCGTTCGTGGCCGTGGTGCTGCTCGGCATCTTCACCACGCGGATGAATCGGCACGGCGCGCTGGCCGGACTCATCGCAGGGCACCTGATGTCGCTGGCACTGTTCCTGTCCATCATCGTATTTAATGTGATCGACCTGCACTTCCTCTATGTCGCGCCGATCATCCTGGTCACCTCGCTGGCCGTGACGGCAGGGTGGAGCCTGGCGGGGGACCGTCCCGACCCCGGCACCATCGCGCCGTTCACCTGGCAGCCGGACCTGTGGCACCAGGACACCCGCGAACTGCGGCAGATTCCGTGGTACCGGAACTACCGCATCCACTCGGTGCTGCTGCTGATCGCCACACTGCTGATCGTGTTCTGGTTCCGGTAGGATTCATGATCGCAATCAGAATCTCAGGTTCCGGGTGGATGCGGAATTTCTGCCAGATCTACGTTTCAGGCCGGATCGCTACCAGATCCGTACGCGCACGGCCTCGTCGCGGTACATCGGGTCGCCGGGCTGCACGCCAAACGCCTCATAAAATTCCGGCATGTTGGACATAATGCCAAGCACCCGGTACTTGCCGGGGGAGTGGGGTCCGGTCAAGAGCTGCTGGCGCAGGGACTCGTCACGGAACTGGATGCGCCAGATCTGCCCCCAGCCCATGAAGAACCGCTGCTCGCCGGTGAAGCCGTCAATGACTGGTGATTCCGCGCCGCCCAGTGAGTTGCGCCACGCCCGCAGGGCCACGTTGACGCCACCCAGGTCGGCGATATTCTCGCCCAGGGCCAGCGCGCCGTTGATGTGCATGTCATCGATGGGGTTGAAGGCGTTGTACTGCTCGATCATGAGCTGCGCCCGCGCCTGGAACTGCTCCTCGTCCTCCTGGGTCCACCAGTCGCGCAGGTTGCCGTCGCCATCCGACCGCCGGCCCTGATCGTCGAACCCGTGCGTAATCTCGTGGCCGATCACTCCGCCGATTCCGCCATAGTTGACTGCATCATCCGCCTCCACATTGAAAAACGGGGGCTGAAGTATGGCGGCGGGGAAGACGATTTCGTTAAGCGCCACATTGTAGTAGGCGTTGACGGTCTGCGGCGTCATGCCCCACTCCTCGCGGTCAACTTCCTGTCCGAGCCGGCCGATGTTGCGCTCGTGTTCGCAGAGCGAGGCGCGCCGCAGGTTCCCGACCAGGTCACCGGGATGGATCTCCAGGCAGTCATAGTCGCGCCAGACTTCGGGATACCCGATCTTGGCGTTGAAATTGGTCAGCTTGGCGAGCGCCTCCTTTTTGGTATCGTCCGACATCCACTCCAGCTCGCGGATCGACTGCTCGAAAGCCACCTTCAGGTTGGCGATCATGTCGGCCATGCGGTCGGCGGCCTCCTGCGGATAGTGCCGCTCTACATATTTCTTGCCCACCATGAAACCAAGCACGCCTTCGGTGTTCGCCACGGCGCGACGTTCGCGGCTGCGCTGCTCTTCCACGCCGCTGAGAACCCTGCCATAGAAATCGAAATTGATATCGGCAAAAGTGCTGCTCAGGTTCGATGCCGTACCGCGCAGCAGATGGAAGCGCAGGTAGGTTTTCCAGTCCTCCAGGTCCACCTCACGCCACATTCCGGCGAACGCCTCGAAGTAGGAGGGCTGGCGGATCACGATCTCCTCGATGTCACCCAGACCGGCCTGCTCCAGCATGCGGATCCAGTCAAAACCGGGGGCCGCCTCGGCCAGTTCGCCCACCGTCATCTTGTTGTAGGTTGCCTGGCGGTCACGGTTCTGCACCCGTGTCCAGTGCTGTTCGGCAATGGCCGTCTCAAGCGCAATGATACGGTCGGCCGCATCCTCGCCGTCACCCCATTCGGCGGCTTCCCACAGGCGGGCGATATAGGTGCGGTAGGCGTCGACGAGCTGCAGGCTGCGCTCGTCATCGCGCAGGTAGAAATCACGGTCGGGCAGACCCAGCCCCGATTGTGTGCCGGAAGTGATATACTGGTCGGACTGCATCAGGTCCAGCCCCACGAACACACTCACCGGCGCGCCTAAACGGTGCCGCTGGTTGTATCCCCAGAATGCCGGGAGGTCGTCGTGGCTCTGCAGGGCGTCGATGCTGGCCAGATCGGATTGAATGGGCGCCAGGCCCAACTCCTCGATTGCAAGCGTATCCATGAACGATCGGAACATGTCGCCGATTTTCTGCGCGTCGGACCCAAACTCGTGCTCCTGGTCCGCCAGATCCAGGATGATCTCCAGCACATGGTCCTGCGACTGCTCCCGGAGCTCGTCAAAACTGCCCCAGCGGGCCCGATCGGCCGGGATTTCCGTCTCCTGCAGCCACGTGCCGTTCACGAAACGGTAAAAATTGTCCTGCGGACGCACGGAGGTGTCCATGTTATCCAGCTCGATGCCTGAAGTAAGCACGATTTGGGTTTCCGGGGTGGACGCGGCTTCGTCCTGGACGGCGCGCATGGGTTCGGCGGTATCCGGAGAGCAGGCTCCGGGAGCAAACATAAGGAGGGCCGCCAGCGAGAGGGCCGGCATGTGAAGAAAAGCGTTCTTGATCATGTTGGATGGGTTTGGTGGTCCGGAACAGGGTCTCACCCT
>SKNT01000001.1 GCA_007120385.1 Balneolales bacterium | reverse complement strand
TCGTGCCGGATTATTTCTATCTGGAAATGAACAGCGTGCTCACGAAGCTGGCCAGGAAGGGACTGCTTGCAGCCGGTCAGGTGCGGCAGATGAACCGGGCACTGCGGGCGTTGCCGGCGAACGTGCTGGAAACCGCAAATTATCGGGAACTGGCGTTGGATCTTTCGATGGAAAAGAATGCCGGTTACTATGACTGCCTGTATGTCGTACCCGCGCAGATTACCCGGGTCCCGCTTATCACGGCGGACCGGCGGCTGTATCGTACTTTCACAGGCACAGAGTACGGCGAACATGTGCAGTGGCTTGGAGTATATGAATAAGTGTTTTGCTATTTTGCGGCATAACTCACACTCACATATTCTGATAACGAAGCCATTTCAACGAAGCCTCACTCATGATGAAATCACACATTTTCCTCCTCCGTATTGTAATCCTCATGCTGGTATTGCTTCTGACCGGCACACATTTCGCGATTGCCCAGGTCGGGCTCACTCCCGAAAAAATGCTTGAACTCGGGCGGGTCGGTGCACCTGTGGTCTCGCCGGACGGATCCACGGCGCTGTTTACCGTAACCTGGATGTCCGTGGAGGAGAACAGCGGATCGACGTATATCTACGCAGTCCAGACGGACGGGGGAGAGCCGGTGCGGCTCACGGAGGGTCCGTCGGCATCCTCACCGGTCTGGCGCCCGGATGGCCGGCGCATCGGATTCCTGCGCGGAGGACAGTTCTGGGAAATGAATCCGGATGGATCTGATAAGGTGCAAGTCACGGATTTTGATAGTGGAATTGCCAATCTGCAATACAGTCCGGATGGAATGCACGTTTCGTTCACGCGTCACGCAAAGGTCGGCAAGGGCACGGCGGATCTGTACCCGGAATACCCCAAGGCCAATGCGCGCATCATCGACGAGCTGCTTTACCGCCATTGGGACACCTGGCACGACGGCACCTACAGCCATCTGTTCATTGCACCCTACGCCGACGGCGAACTCACCGGCGAGCCGGTGGACCTGATGGAGGGCGAGCCGTACGATACGCCACTCAAGCCGTTCGGAGGTACCTCGCAGATCGCATGGCATCCATCCGGCACCATGATCGCCTACACCTCGAAAAAGATGGGAGGAACCGAGGCGGCCTTCAGCACCAACTCGGATATCTACCTGTACGATCTGGAGAATGGGTCCACCCGCAATCTGACCGCCCCCAACCCGGGATACGACCGCTACCCGGCCTTCAGTCCGGACGGTACCTCCATGATCTGGAGCCGCATGGTCACCCCGATGTACGAATCGGACCGCTACCGGCTGATGCAGATGACGCTCGAAACGGGCGACATCCGCGAACTCAGCACCGGTTTCGACGGCAACATGAACAGCGCGGTCTGGAACCACGACGGCAGCCGGATCTACTTCCTGAGCGGCACCGAAGCCACTGTGCAGCTCTTCGAGCTGAATATGCTGGCCCGATCGGCCTACCCGCCGGTCCGGCAGCTGACCGAAGGCATCCACGACTTCACATCATTCGTCCCGGTCGTCCGCGACGGTGAGCCCTTTCTCGTGGCCTCGCGCATGTCCATGTCCGCTCCCAACGAACTTTTCCGGGTGGATGCAGCCGGCGGCGGAATGACACCCTTGACCCATATCAACCGCGACATCCTTGCCGGCATTACCATGGGCCGGGTCGAAAAACGCTGGGTGACCACCACCGACGACAAGCAGATGCTGGTCTGGGTGATCTATCCGCCGGATTTCGATCCGGATGAACATTATCCCGCCATTCTCTATGCACAGGGCGGACCCCAGGGCACCGTGAGCCAGTTCTTCTCGTATCGATGGAATTTCCAGGTGATGGCCGGTGCCGGCTATGTGGTGGTGGCGCCCAACCGGCGCGGACTGCCCTCCTTTGGCGAGGAGTGGAACCGCCAGATAAGCGGCGACTGGGGCGGACAGGCCATGCAGGATCTGCTCTCGGCCATTGATTACGTCAAAGAGGAACCCTTTGTGGATGAAGACCGCCTGGGCGCGGTAGGAGCCAGTTTCGGGGGATATTCCGTCTTCTGGCTGGCCGGCAATCACGAGGGCCGGTTCCGCACCTTTATTTCCCATGCCGGGGTGTTCCATCTTGAGGCGATGTACGGATCCACCGAGGAGATGTTTTTCGTGACTTATGACCTTGACGGCGCCTACTGGGACGAACCGCGTCCGGTCAGCTACGACCGCCATTCGCCGCACCTCTACGTGCGCAACTGGGACACGCCGATGCTGCTGATCCACGGTGAGCTGGATTACCGTGTGCCGGTGACCGAAAGCATGCAGGCGTTTACGGTGCTGCAGGCGCTGGGTATTGAAAGCCGGATGCTGTTGTTCCCGCAGGAAAACCACTGGATCCTCTCACCGCAGAACAGCCTGTTGTGGCACAGCGAATTTTACAACTGGCTGGATGCGTATCTGAAATAGAGCGAAAGCGTTGTCCAGAATCCGTCAAAGCAAATGGTGGCTGGTGAACCGGTTCGATTGTATCGGCCCGGGTTCCGGTCAGATATTCCGCATCCTCAGTAGCAGGAATTCCGGAACGGCCCGGACGAGAGCCATTATCAATCGCATTTTGGCTCCGGTGTAGATTTTGTGCCGTCCCTTTTTCCAGGCATTGTATATATCCCTTCCGGCGGTTTCGAGCGGAGTGAAGCCGAACTTCGGGTTGCGTCCGGCTACCATTTTGGTCGGCACGAAACCGGGCAGCACGGTGATTACCCTGGCGCCGGATGGCCAGAGGCGGTGGCGCAATCCATCCAGGTACACGGTCAGGCCGGCCTTGGAGGCGGCGTAAATATAACTGCTCTGGCGTCCGCGATCGCCTGCCACCGAGCTGATGCCGATGATGGTGCCGTGTCCCCGATCCTCTAAATCGGCGGCAATTGGCTCCAGGATACTTGCGGCTCCCAGCAGGTTGCTGTCCAGCGTATTGCGGGCAAGCTGAAAATCTTTTTGTGCTTCCTTCTGGTTGTTCAGGACACCAAAGGCCAGGATCACCACATCGGGTTTTGGATCGAGCTTCTCATAGAACGGGCGGTGGGTTTCAAAAGCCAGGGCATCGAACGGCTCGGTCCGCACGGAGACCCCGTGGCGGTCAGCCAGAACACGGGCCTGTTCCTCCGTCTTTTCCATGTTGCGTGATGCGAGGATAATGTCGGCCCTTTCCTTCCGGGCGAACTGTTCCGCTGCAGCAAGGCCGATTTCCGAATTACCGCCAAGTACGAGTACAAGCATATCGGGTAGCATTACGTGAGACGATTCCGGCCGGCATGATGAAAAATGCGTGAGGCATTAACATCCAACCAGAACAAGATACATAGTGTGTCTCCATGTGTGTTTGCAGAAGGATAAGGTTCTCCGCAAATATCTGCCAGTCAACGGGGTGGAATTATTGTCCGGTATCAGATCCCACAAGCTCAAATAATTGTTTTATGAGGCCTTGCCAAGCGTAAAATAAAACGTACTCCCTTGTTCTTTTTCACTTTGCACCCAGAGACGGCCGCCATTTTCCCTGATGAAATCCTGGCTGAGCATCAATCCGAAACCGATTCCCTTTTCTCCCTTCGTACCTGTCCGGCGATATCCTCCCATGGCAGAAAGGATTTTCTCCTGTTCCTCTTCGGTCATGCCGATGCCGCTATCGGAGACGGAAATCACATAACCGCCATGTTCTTCCTGAACAGTTACCGTGACCTCGGAATCTTCCCCTGAAAATTTAATGGCATTGGATATCAGGTTGCGGAGCACGGTCTGGATCATGTTTTTATCCCCAAGGGCACGGGTGCTCTGCGGGCAGTCGTTCTTCAACCGGATTCTCTTGGATTCGGCTGAGAGCTGATTCGTTTTGATAGCTTTGCTGATCATCTTGTGCAGATCAAGGCGCTCTTTCCGGGGTTTCAGGTTACGTCTCTTGGCGCTGGCCCATTCCAGCAGATTCTCAAGCAGCTGGAAAAGGTTTTTTGACGATTCGAGGATCATCCGGCTGATCTCCCGGTTCTCCTGATCTTTGCTCTCAGCAAGCTTTTCTGCCAGGTATTCCGAAAAACCGATGATGGACATGAACGGGCCCCTCAGATCGTGCGCCAGCACCGAGTAAACGCGTTGCTTTTCATCTATCTCCAGCTTGAGCTGCCGGTTGCGCTCTTCGAGTTCCTGTGTACGCTGTGAGACCATCTCCTCGAGCTGCTGGTTCCGGCTTCGAACTGAACGCATTTTAATCTGGAATCCTGTATACAGAACAAGCAAACCGAAAAGGACTATCAGCGCATAAAACCAGGTGGTCTCCCAGAATGGTGGAACAATCACTATGGCCAGCGTTGCCCCCTCTTCATTCCATACGCCGTCATTGTTGGATGCTTTCACACGAAAGCGGTATGTACCCGGATTCAGGTTCGTGTAGGTCGCGCTTCGCTGTGTTCCGGCCTGGATCCAATTCGCATCAAACCCCTCCATCATGTAAGCATACCGGTTTTGCTCGGCATTGGTGAAGTTCAGTGCGATAAAATCAAGAGTGACCACATTCTGCCAGTACGCCAAGGTAATTTGTTCAGTCATCATAATGTGCCTCTCCAGCGGAGAATCGGGCTGATCGACGGTAACAGAATTGTTGAACAGCTTGAAGTCGGTAATGTAGACCGGAGGAACGTACTGATTGGTCCGGATGCTGTCCGGATGAAACACGTTGAACCCGTTCATCCCACCAAAAAGCAGTTCGCCGTTGTGCAAACGGTGGCCGGCATAAGGCGTGAATTCATCTCCCTGCAGGCCGTCCTGCTCCCGGTAATTATGGAACTGGCTGGTCTCTGGCTGGAACCAGGTCAGCCCTTGCACGGAGCCGATCCACAAGTTGTTGTTGTCGTCGGCCGCAATGGATCGAAGATCGTTGTGCGGCAAGCCATCGGAATCACTGAAAACAAAAAAATCATCAGTGCCGGGCTGGTACATGGCCAGTCCCAGATCCGTGGTGATCCAGAGTCGTCCAAGACCGTCTTCGGTGATCTGCCGGATGGTGGTGCCGGGGAGGCTGGATGTATCGCTGTTGTCATGCCAGTAGCGCCGGAATATTCCGGCATGCTTGTTTTCCGGGGTGAGTTTGCTCAACCCGTTCGAGCTGGCAAACCACAGATTGTTCCGGCTGTCTTCAAAAATATGCAATACAAAACTGGAAGTGAGGCTTGTCGAATCATCGGTAATGTGTCGGAAATGCCGGACCTCCCCGGTTTCCGTGTGGAACCGGGCTACACCCTGCCGGAGCTCGGCCACCCAGAGATACGGTTCCTCCCGGTCAAAATGCAAATCGAAAGGATTTCGGAACAGGGTGGATGGGAGGCCGTACAACTCTTCCATCGTAACAAACGTCCCCAGTTCTTCATCCATCAGGATTTGTATTCCGCCATTGTAGGTGCCGGTCCAGAGTCTGCCATGCGGGTCCCGGGTAATACTCACAACCGCATCTGACAACAGGCTGCGCGGGTCATTGGCATCATGAGTCAAGGCCCGGAAGTGACCGGTACTTCTGTCGAGGTAATTGAGTCCGCCTCCATCGGTGGCGATCCACATATTGCCGTCCCTGTCTTCTACAAAATCACGGATGATATTGTTGTTGAGCCGGTGGCTGAACCGTGATCGTGTGTGGTGATGGCGGAACTTGAATGCAAACTGGTCCGACACATTCAAACCTGCAAGAGCGGTGCCGACCCAAAGGCGTCCTGCGCTGTCCTGAAATATTCTTGAGACCGAGGGATGGGAGAGGCTGTAAGGGTCGTCGGGATCGCTGTCGTAGTGATGGAAGAGGTCTCGATCATAGTCGTAAAGATGCAGTCCACCGTTGTCGTTTCCAAGCCAGATCCGCCCATCAGGGTCTGCATACATGGTATAAATGTAATTATTTTCAAGCACCTTTGGCTTGCCCGGCTCATTCAGGTATCTCACAAAAGTAACAATGCCATCAGGTTGGATAACCAGGCGGTTGACCCCGCCGAACTGGGACCCCACCCAGAGGCGTCCCATCCTGTCCTGAACCACGGCATTGGTATTGTTTATGGATATCGAGTTCGGGTCGTCGGGGTCGTGAAAAAAGCTGGTAATATCGCCATTCTCAATATCAATGCGCTTCAGCCCGTTGCTCTCGGTCGTGGCCCAGATGTAGTCACTGGCGCAAATGAAGATGGCGGTTATATCACGGGAATCCAGCGGCTCATATGGCACAAAACGATCCTGGAGCCCATCGAAATAGTAAAGACTGTGGTGCCCTCCGCCAACCCACAGGATGCCGCGGCTGTCTTCGGTGATGGTACGCGCTCTTCGATATGTTCCGCTGCCAGTGGGGTCACTCAGCTCGTATCGTACGAAATCATCGGTTTCCCTGCGGTACCGGCTCATGCTGCTGCGCCCGCTCACCCATATGTCTTCGTTGCTGTCGATGTAAATGCTGCCCACTACGTTGTCACTCAAGGTGTTGAGCTCTTCAGAACTGTAATAGTGCTGGAACTGTACGCCATCGAAACGGTTCAAGCCGCTGTTGGTGCCCACCCATATGAATCCGAATGTATCCTCGGCTATCGCCGTGACCGTGTTTGTTGTCATGCGATAAGGGATCTGATGGAATCGCAGATCCGGCTTTCCTGCAACCTGGGCAGCAAGACAGACCCCTGCCATGCTCAGGAGCATCAGAAATACCAAGGAGAATATCCCCCGGCAGCAATAAAACACCTGGAATTTCATCAATGGATTGAAACTAATTAAATGGATTGCAAAGGAGGGGCGGCGACCATCTCATCCCCAAACGGATCGATTTGCCAGTAATGCCGCGAAAAATATTGTCAAAAAAGCCAACCCGGGCAAGGATTTTGTTTTTTTAAAATATGATACCCAACAGGATAGCCCTCAAATACTCAGGCAATATAATCAATTATATCTGTGCATAAAAGCGCTTGTATTTTCCGAACTTCAAGAACATTTTTTGTCGCGGTTGCTGGATTGATTAAATCCAAATGTCCGATAAGATGAACGTACAAATATCAATGACCGTTATTTTTTATATCTTTGATGTTTAACATGATGATTTGTTTTGGCCGCCGGCCGAGACATGTTCGACAGGATCGGTGCTATAATCCGGAAAGTGGCATCATCATCCGTGCATCACGAATTTTTATAAACAGAAAAGTTATCCAGTAAGGGAAATATTATGGAGTTATTTGTTCAGGGAAAAGTCGCAGAAGTTCTGGAAGAGCAATCAGGAGAAAGCAGGAACGGGCCATGGCGGCGCCGTGATTTCATTCTGGAGATGGACGATCGTTTTTCGCGAAAGTTGTGCATATCACAGTGGGGGGATTCGATTGACAGCGATCCCGTATCCGCCGGGGAGACTGTCAAGGCATTCATTAACCTGCAAAGCCGTGAATACAACGGCCGGTGGTACACCGATGTGCGTGCATGGCGAATTGACCGGGGAGATGGGGATGAGCAGGGTGCCGGTTTCCCTGACGAACCCGTTCAGGAAGAACGGACAAGCAGCCGTCCCGGGGGAGACCCGGCCCCCCGCAAACCGTCATCCGGTAAAGACTCGCAGATTGACGGCGACCTGGATGATGTGGACGACGACCTGCCCTTTTAAGGTACCATAGCGATAGTTTTTATCGGCAGGTGCGCGTTTCTGATCGACAACCGTGTCCAAAAAAAATCCTATGACAGACAAGCAAAAGGAAGCAAGGGAAAAGTGGTACAGTCTTGAAACGGATGCTGTGCTCAAGGAACTGGATAGCACGCAGAGTGATGGACTGAGTCAGGATGAGGCGAAAAAGCGCCTGGAGAAGTACGGAGAGAACAAACTGCCCGATAAGAAGGGCAGGCACCCTATTATGCAGTTCCTGGCGCATTTCCACAATGTGCTGATCTATGTGCTGCTGGTTGCGGCGGGTATCACGGCGCTGATGGATCACTGGATCGACACCTTTGTGATCCTGGCGGTGGTCATTGCCAATGCGGTGGTCGGTTTCATCCAGGAAGGAAAGGCCGAGAAGGCGCTGGAGGGCATCAGGAAGATGCTTTCGTTGGAGGCGCAGGTAATCCGCGATGGGAAAAAGCAGAAGATCAACGCCGAGGAGATTGTGCCGGGGGATATCGTTCAGCTGAAGTCGGGTGACAAGGTGCCGGCCGATATCCGCATCCTGGAAGTCAAGAATCTCCGGGTGGAGGAGTCGCCGCTGACCGGTGAGTCGACCGATGTGAAGAAGACCACCGATCCGGTGGATGAGGACGCGGTGGTCGGCGACCAGAAGAACATGGCCTTTTCAGGCACGATGGTCACCTATGGCACCGCAACAGGGGTAGTCGTGGAAACCGGTTCGTATACCGAGATCGGAAAGATCACCGAAATGATCTCCGAGGTGCAGGAGTTCACAACGCCGCTGCTTCAGAAGATCGACAAGTTTGCACTCCGGCTCTCGGTCGTGATACTGGTTTTTGCCTCGGCCTTTTTTGCGTTTGGGTACTTTTTCCGGGATTACACAACAATGGAGCTGTTCATGGCCACCATCGGTGTGATCGTGGCGTCCATCCCCGAAGGCCTGCCGGCCATCATCACCATCACCCTGGCCGTAGGTGTGCAGCGCATGGCCCGGCGCAATGCCATCATCCGGAGGCTGCCGTCGGTGGAAACGCTGGGATCGGTAAGTGTGATCTGCTCGGACAAGACCGGTACGCTTACGCGCAATGAAATGACGGTGCGGACCGTGCGTACGGCCGGGGCAAAGTTTGATGTTGATGGTTCAGGTTACAAACCTGAAGGCGACATCAAAAAAGAGGACAGCAAGGTGGATGAGTTGTCTGACGAGCCGGTGTTGGAGCGCCTGGTGCAGTGTGTTCGTGTCTGCAATGACGCATCGATAGAGGAGAAAGAAGGGGAGTGGAAGCTGAACGGAAGTCCAACCGAGGGGGCGCTGGTGACGCTGGCGTTGAAGGCGGGACTGAAGGATTTCGAACCGGACCGCATCGACAACATCCCGTTTGAGTCCGAGCACAAATACATGGCCACGCTGAATGAGGTCGATGGCAAACGGTATGTATTCCTCAAGGGAGCCCCCGAAAGGTTGCTGGAGGTGTGTAGCAAGCAGGCCACGGCGGAGGGGGAAGAGGATCTGGACGAGGAATTCTGGAAGGGGCAGATGGAGGAGATTGCCGGGCGCGGACAGCGGCTCATGGGTGCGGCCTATCGCGAGGCAAAGGAGGGCACCGGCGAAATTGACCATGAGGATGTCGAGGGCGACATGATTTTCCTGGGTGTGATCGGCATCATTGATCCGCCGCGGGAGGAAGTATACGATGCCATAGAGGAGTGCAAGGGTGCCGGCATCCGGGTTATCATGATCACCGGCGACCATGCCATTACGGCCGAGGCCATTGCCAAAGACCTTGGCATTGACAACGGCGAGGGCACCGTTACCGGGGCCGAGCTTGAGAAGATGGAGGACGAGGAGCTCATTGACGTGGTTATGAAGTACAGCGTTTTTGCACGTACGAGTCCGGAGCACAAACTGCGCCTGGTCAAGGCCCTGCAGAAGAACAACAAGTTGTGCGCCATGACAGGCGACGGGGTCAACGACGCCCCCGCGCTGAAGCGTGCCAACATCGGCGTGGCCATGGGGATCAAGGGGACCGAGGTGAGCAAGGATGCCTCCGAAATGGTCCTGGCCGATGACAACTTCGCAACGATTGTTAATGCGGTGGAAGAAGGGCGGACCGTCTACGACAACATCCGAAAGACCATCGTGTTTGTGCTGCCCACCAACGGCGCTGAGGCGCTGGTGCTGGTTGCCGCCATCGTCCTCGGCATCACCATGCCCATCACCCCGGTCCAGATCCTCTGGGTGAACATGGTCACGGCAGTTACGCTGGCCCTGGCGCTTGCGTTCGAGCCAATGGAAAAGCAGGTTATGGAACTCTCGCCGCGCGATCCCGACGAACCGATTCTGGGCGGTTATTTCCTCTGGCGGATTCTGCTGGTATCGGTGCTGATCGGCGGTTTCACGTTCCTTATAAGCAACATGTTCTATGTGGGTGATGCCGAGCTTGAGCGGGTGCGGACGATCGCCGTGAACACCATCGTGGCCGGGCAGGCATTCTACCTTTTGAACTGCCGAAAGTTCTACGAGGGCATCTTCTCACGGCACTTCTTTGGCAACAGATACGTATTCATGGCCATCGGAGCGCTGATCGTGCTGCAGCTGGTGTTCACCTATGCCCCTTTCATGAACACACTTTTTGAAACCGCTCCGATTTCACTCAATGAGTGGATGTACGTGACCGGTGCCGGACTTATCGTGCTGCTGATCGTGGAAGTGGAGAAATGGATATCCAGAATCGGGTTTGCCGGAAAGTGACAAAAGCAGGGCCAATGGCTTCTTTTCACCATTTGCTGCGTACGTAGATGAAGTAGTAAGTCAGTGCGATAAAGAACCCTCCGCCCACAATATTGCCTGCCGCCACCATAACCATACTTATGGTGGTTTTGGCCACGGTGATATCGGTGGGAAGCTGCATGCCCTGTCCGTCCTGCAGAATCAGGAACGAAAGGAAGAAATGAAACATGTTTCCGGCGCCGTGCTGGAATCCGATGGCCGGTACGGCCGACAGCGGCAGGAAGAGTGCAAGGAACTTGTCGGTGACCGAACGCCCCGCCATGGCCAGCCACGCGCCCGAACAGATAAGCAGGTTGCCGAACAGGCCAAGCAGGAACATTTGGGAAATGGTGTAGTCCAGCTTGGAAGAAGTCAGGAACAGCACCTCTTCGATCAGAAGTCCGTCGAAGAGATTTATTTGGCCGGAGAAGTAGAAGAGGACAACAAGACCTGAGGCACCGATAATGTTGGCCAGCAGAACAATCACCCAGTTCCGGGTCAGTTCCCACAGGGTAATCTTTCTCGAAGCGAGGCTCATTACGGCCAGGTTGTTGGTCGTGAAGATCTCGGTACCCGCGATGAAGGCGATGATGTAGCCCATGGCATAAAAAAGCGGGCTCACTACTGCGGATGTGCTGTCGCTGATGGCCGGATTCGCCATCACCACCACCTGATACAGCGCCCCAAGCGATATGAAACATCCGCCCAGGATTCCCAGCATGAGCGTGATTACTCCGGGCAGACGCACTTTTTTCACCCCGACCTGCATCACACGGCTGGCCACTTCCCCAGGTGAATAGGCGTCAAGGTCCAGGATTGGAAAACGCTGTTTTTCTGACTTTTTTTCGAGTACGTTGGACATGGTTTCGGTGGAAAATTCCGGAGGATATGGTCAATTGCAGTTTTCGGCGGTTTGACCCGGAAGCAGTGGCACCCGGCCCTGACATCCGGCCGCAATGTTTGGCAGCGGCACCGGGTCGCGGCGGACAGCAGCACTGTCACGGATCTGTCAGGGCCTGATAGAGCATCGTTCGGAGCTTGCCGTGGACATCGGATCCGCGCGAGGGGATGAGCTGGGTGAAGAAGACGACCACCAGCCGATCCTGCGGGCTGACCCAGTAGGTGGAGTGGTAGGCGCCGCCCCAGCCGAAATCGCCAACGGCTCCTGGGACGCCGCGCAGGCCCAGGACGACCCCGCCGCTGAGGCGCTGCCGCTCGGCGTAATCATGCAGGGTGCCGGTGAGCCGGTCCAGCCGTTCCGGACAAAATCCCGCCTCCTCCGGTGCGATTTTCGTGAAGGGCTGCGCAAGTTGGGCTTCGGGACGCGATGCCAGTGTTTCGGACGGGAGCGGCATCCACCCGAGTAACAGAAACGGAAGCAGGAACGGGATCACGGCAAGCGGAATCCGTTGCCAGCGGGACGGTGACGGCGGGAAAGCGGGACGATATCGGCGGCTGCCCCGGCGTTGGAGATCCGTCCGCTTCGATGTATAGGATGTTTCCATGGCTATGGATATTTTTTTGGTTACCATTCGTGATGATACTAAAAATGAGGGAAAATATGACCATGTCCATCTGCCTGTGCAAGCTTGCCGGAATGCCGGCCGGCTCACCCGAAACGCTGCCGGCTGTCCCGCTGGTTGCCGTCCTGGCGTTGCTTCTGATAACCGTTTCGTGCGGATCGGATGGGCCTGGGGCCGGGAGGGACGGGGAAGCCGGGAAGGGCGGACCCGAACTGCGGCGCGTCAGCTACATGAGTGCGGCGACCGGGGAGGAGCGCGAGTATTTTGTCTATCTGCCGGCCGGTTATGGCGAGGCGATGGAACGCGGCCTGGAGGGTTTGCACGGGGAAGGCGCCGTTCCCGGCACAACTGGTGAGCCCGGTGAGGTTTCGGATATCAGCGCGGCTGGCTGGCCGGTGCTGCTGTTCCTGCACGGCAACGGTGAGCGCGGAAATGCACGGGACGAACTGGATTACGTGATGATCCACGGTCCGCTCTACGAGGCGTGGGTCCTGCGGCGCGACCTGCCGTTTGTGATCGTTGTCCCGCAGCTGCCCTTGTACGGGATGGATGAGCGGCACGACTATATAGCCAACCGCACCCCGGACATGATCCCCCGGCGGCTGGATGAGGGCGTGCCCCCGCGGCGACAGGCGTCCGTGCCGGCGTTTCCGATGGACGGCGCCCCGTCGGTGGATCCGGCCGCTGATTCGACCACTGATCCGACTGCTAATTCGACCGCTGATTCGAAGACCATGCCCTATCCACCCGAAGGCCCGCCCGACGGATGGTACCGGCTGGAGCAGGACCTCATGGATATCCTCGATCAGGTGGAGGAGCAGTTTCTGGTGGATGCGGACCGCGTCTACCTCACCGGCATCAGCTATGGCGGCTTCGGGGCGTGGCACATCGCCGCCCGGCATCCCGGGCGCTTCGCGGCGATTGCCCCGGTGGTCGGCTATGGGCATCCCGATGGCGTGGAACCGATTGCCCGCCAGGGGCTGCCGGTCTGGTGCTTTGCCGGCGGACGCGATGCGGTGGTCCCGCCGCAGTATTTCTATCCGGCCATGAACCGCCTGCAGGAACTCGGGCACACCGGCATTCGCTACACCAATCACGAGGACATGGGCCACGACGCCTGGGTGCGGATCTATGCCGGGCAGGACCTCTACGACTGGTTCCTGGAACATCGGCGCTCTGAGCGGGCCGACCGCTGACCGGGGCCGACCGGGAGGATGCCGGTGACCCTACTCCGGATTGAATTCCCGCCAGGTCTCTCCGCCATAGGCCTTTACGGCCACATAATCCCCCTCGCGCCCCCGGTATCCACTGGGGGTCAGGGGTACCTTTCCGTGCGGCGTGTCCAGCACATAAAGGGGGATCGCAAATCCGGACAGCCGCCCGCGCAGCTGCTCCATCAGTTCCATTCCGCGCTCAATCGTTGTGCGGAAATGCCGCGTCCCGCCGATCAGCTGCGCCTGATACAGATAATACGGCCGCACCCGAAACGTGACCAGCTTGTGGAACAGCTCCCGGAGCGTCTCCGCGTCGTCATTGATGCCTTTCAGCAGCACCGTCTGGTTGCCCAGCGGCACCCCGGCGCGGCTCAGCCTGTCCAGCGCCGCCCGCGCATCCTCCGTCAGCTCCCTGGCGTGGTTGAAATGCGTGTTGAGCCAGACGGGATGGTTCTCCGCAAGCATCCGGCACAGATCGTCGGTGATGCGGAACGGATTCAGCACCGGGTAGCGCGTGCCGATCCGGATGATATCGATATGCGGAATCTCCCGCAGCCGTCCGATGATCCACCCCAGATTCTCGTCGTTCAGCGACAGCGGATCCCCACCGGTCAGCAGCACATCCCGTATCTCCGGATGCCCGGCCAGATAATCGATCGCCTCCTGCAGCTCCTGCCGGTTCAGCGCCTGCGTCCCGTCGCCCACCATCCGCTTGCGCAGGCAATACCGGCAATACACCGCACACTCCGTCGTCACACAAAAAGCCACCCGGTCGCGGTAATTGTGGATGAGGTTCTTCACCGGACTGTGCGCCTGCTCCTCAAGCGGATCCAGATCCAGCAGATCCACATCATCCTCCATCTCATCGGCGTGCGGCACCACCT
>SKNT01000119.1 GCA_007120385.1 Balneolales bacterium | reverse complement strand
AGTTCGCGCAGGTGCATGGATCTGTCCGGATCGCTGAACAACAAGCGAAAAATCTCTCCTCTGGCTTTCGGGAAAAGTGCGTCCATAGCATTCATTATCGTATGTTATTGGCATACGAATGTATGTTGTAAGCATACGTGTCAATGCTCCAGATCGATATTCTCTTCTTCGCGATCATTCGTTTTCCCACTCCGGCAATTGCTGTTTCAGCTCCTGGAGCTCCTCCGGGAGCTGGGCGGGAGAAGCGTTGTGCAGTATTGTTTCCCAGAGCCGGTAAACCCGGCTGGTGTTTCCCTGTGGGATATCGCCGCCGGAAACGGTGGAATCGATTGCTCTTGCTTCCATAACCGCCTGGGGGACCCTCGTCAGAGGGAAATGGTTCGTATCCAAACTCCGCTTCTTATAGCCACCCAGGGTCTTTTTGAGAAGCTTCTCAGCCGATCCGGCGTTTGTGATCCGAAGCAGATCCGGGTCATTTCGCTGCAGGTAGTGGAGCAAAAGCCAAAACTCGAAACACGGTTTATTGATGGCGATGTTGACATCTGTTTTTTGAGCCCGGCGCAGGGCGGTCTTGAAGCTTTTGAGATGAGTCCCGGTTGTGTAGTGGTCGGCATCCAGAAGCAGCCACCGTTCATCGTAGGTCTCGATATCGATTTTTAGAAGGCGATCGAGCACATGCTCGGCCGAAGACGTTCCATCCCGGGTCTCGATAACCTTCACCTGCAGACGAAAAGGCATAAAATCCTTTTCGAACCCATCGAAATACTGCTTCGGCGCATAAGTGTCATCGCACGCCACGATATACATGCGGTCGTCGCGATAAATCTGCCGATCACGAATCAGCGGACGAGATTTTCGTCGGGACCGGTTCATGTTTCCGCAACTCGCATGTCGCTTGTGTCCCCGGCCTCCCGTTTCATGATTTGATCCAAATCGCCAAGAAACGGGATCGCCCCGAAACGCCCCTGCAGGTAATGTTTGTCCAGTTTAAGGTCCTTCCGGGGTTGGAATTCAGAGAGAGAGTAGAGTTTCGTAGCCCCGCGTTTGTTCTTCTCGGCAAACCAAATCTCGTCCCTGCGCAGAAGGTTTTGGTCGAGCAGAGACGATTCGTGCGTCGTCACGATGAGCTGACGACGCTCGCCTCCGCAACCGGCGAAAAAGAACTCCAAAAACTTGTGGATGAGCAGGGGATGCATGCTGCGTTCCACCTCATCGATTACGAATACGCCGCCATCTGTGTGTAATCTATGAAGGGCAGGCAAGAGATTCAACAGCCTTTTCGTACCATCGGATTCCTCGGCCAGATCGAAACGAATCGCGTTCGAGGTTTCATGGCTGTGTACCGATTGAACGGTCAACAGGAAATAACGATGCTCGCCGATCTTCTCGATCAGGACTTCGCGGTCCTTGGTCAGTGGTACGACAACTTTGCCCCTTCTTTCAGTGTTCTTAATGACCTTTGCGTAAAGATCGGCCGGCAGCATGACCTTTAACTGCTCCTGTGAGAGCTCCTCCTTGGAAACTTCCAGGTTATCGACCCCTGTTGACGATGCCCGGAGAAATTCGCTGGCGAAGTTCTGGAACCCCTCATCCTCGCTCAGGGCCACGCCCACCGGCCAGAAGGGGCGGTCCGGTTTGATGAAGGTTATTTTGCTCTCAAACCACTCAAGTACCGTGCGAATCGGTGCGCCGAAGTGGGCCGGCTCCAGATTCGCGCGTATTGTGGCAAGAAAGGTTTGCTGCTGGGGGCCGCCAACGGTCATGAGGGCTCTCAACCGTTCGTTCTCCTTCTTCGAAGCCTTGCTCTCGATCGTGACACCTCCATCTTCATCGGTAAAGCGCTCGAAGACAGGTTTTTCCTTGCTTCCCTGGACAGTCAGCAGCCATTCCTCCACCACGCGCTCGTCATCGACGATGAGACCGTAGCGGTAAAGCTGATCTCCGGCGACGAACTGAAGGTCGAACTGACTCGGTGCCGCTTCGTCCCCTCCGAATTTAAATCTCTGGCGCCCTGTACCGCCCCCTTTCTTGCGGGGCCGCAACGCCATCGTCTGTACATAGTGTAAAGCCTTGAAAAAATTGGATTTACCTCCACCGTTCGCGCCATAGAGAATTCCCGCCCGAAGCACGGAGGCATCGGAATCCGGAACACTTACCAGATGGTGCTCATGGCTGCCGGTCAGCTTATTGCTGGCCACCAGGGAAAACGTTTCTTCCTCGTTGAAGGAACGGAAGTTGGCTACCGAAAACGTGACGATCATAGATTTAGTGAGAAAATTTCACGGATAATTCCATTTTTTTCAGAAAAATGCAATTATGGAATGGATTTTTCGTGAAACTATCACGGAAAAGCGCTTCGCGCCAGGTGCTCAGGGTTCCGGGCGTCGCGTGCCGTCGAGATTAGATCAAATTTGCAGACGTACCCTGCGTGTAATACTTGTCTTAATCAAAATATTATTTTAATAGGCGGTTATTATTTATTAGCCTCCCGGCCCGAGACTACGGGCGCCTCTATCAGTCGGTTCGAATTTGACCAACATCCACCGGAACTTCGTGTTCCAACTCAATCTCGACGGATTCCTTGATCCTCTCGTACACACGTAGATCAGTGTCCACCGCTTCGAAGGAAACGACCAGTGCAAAACGAGCTGTCGCTTCGGGGTCATGGCGCGCCCATCCCTTGTGTCCGCGCACAACGATGCCGAAAATCTCAGGCAGTTCGTAGCTTTCTGAAATGGTCCAGTCCTTCTGGACCGTTCCGTTCCCTCGGGTTACCCCCTCCGTAGTACCGTCGCGCCGCCTTTTGTTACCTATCGTCCAGGCAAAATTGTCTTCGTCTTCCGTCTCGGCTCGGTTCATATCCGTGAGGGCTCGGCCTCGAAAGGTCGTGAAGGGTTCGCGTTTTTTGCTGCCCTTCCAATCCGCCCAGACGCCCAGATAGCCACGCCGCGACTTTCGAGTTCTGCGAGGTTCGGCTGCGTAAGACAGGGTGACGTCAATCCGGACGTTAAATTCATTCCCAGGCGCCCGCAGCTCCGCGGGAATGGGTACTCCAAAAATCAGTCCTTCCGCTGCACGTATTTCAAGCGGCGATTGGGAAATCAGCGTGATTCGGTTTTCAGCGTTTTCAGTTGCGCGTGAGAGATCGGGGACGCCGTAGCCAATTGAGCGGAAGATATCGACACGAGATTCAACCGGGGCTTGTTCGGCCCAGTTGGGCCATCGGGCTGAATTTACGATCAGTGCCCGATAAAGCAGCGTATCATGCTCCGGAAGAATCCGTTCAAGGTGTCCGGCAATATGCGTTACCTTCGGTGCCGCGAACGATGTTCCTACCGTGTCCCTGGCAACCGGGGGCCCACCGTTAAGAGTTGAGCGCACCAGCTGGGGACAAACATCAGGTGGTGTTGTTAGAGAGGGAGGATTTCCACTGTCGATAACATCATCCCCGCCAAACTCGACCACCTCTGGCTTGATGGAATCCCATAGGCCGAAACCCGTTCTGGTGAATGAAGACGGTTCTTCAGGGCGGGCTAATGAACGTCTGTCCTGATCTTCGTAATATGAAGCCGCGACGGATCCGACAGTCAGGGCTTGAAGGCTCTGTGCAGGATTAGAGAGGCGACTGGAAGGTTCGTATAGGTAGCCCGGATAATCACGACCTTGA
The DNA here is from genome assembly GCA_007120385.1 of Balneolales bacterium. Classification (GTDB taxonomy): domain Bacteria; phylum Bacteroidota; class Rhodothermia; order Balneolales; family Natronogracilivirgulaceae; genus SKNL01. The sequence goes on along the minus strand of SKNT01000119.1, from coordinate 400 downwards.
TTAAAATGATCGACGATTCCTGGGTTTCTCGATGAACCCTCTGTTGCGATGTTTCCGGCGGCCTGAATGATCAGAATATCATCCTCGTAACTCAGCAAATCGATGGTGGCCGCCCAGACACTCATTCTCGAGGTGCGACAGGGATGGCGACTTCCGATCGAATGATTGTAGATTCGCACACCTCTCTCGGATTTATAGTGGCGGACAATCTCTCGAAGCATCGCCGGGGGAAATATTCGGTCGATCAGGTCGTTGTTCTCGTCGAGTACCCGGGCATTCAATAGCCCGACTTTCTCAACTGGAGGGTGATTTTGGCGTAAGTCGTTGATAAACGACGAAAGGTCTCCACTACAAGGTTTCAGTTTTCGATTCGATTTTCGGTGGCGGTTGTAGCGGTAGT
>SKNT01000184.1 GCA_007120385.1 Balneolales bacterium | reverse complement strand
GACTGGCTCCGGTTCGACCTGGCACGCCATGTGCACATGCCCACCGTGGCCATCACACACATCGCTGCATTCTGCAACATCGGCCAGATCCGGCAGGAGCGCGACACCCCCTCCATGCACGGACGGGTGCTTCAGAACACCCGCGACCTGCGCGTCACCCTGGAGCGCCACGGCAACGTACGCGCGCTGCTGCAGGGCCACACGCATATCAACGAAGACTACAAATACAACGATATCTGGTATGCCACCAGCCAGTCGGTCAGCGCCGCCTGGTGGGGCGGCAACTGGATCGGCTTCAAGCCGGGTTACACGGTCTACGACGTGCAGGGCGGCGAACTCACATGGCACCGGCGCGAGTTCGAGTGGGAGCATCACCTCGAAGAGGGAGATGACCTCGAACGAGAACGCATAGCCGAAATGGAAGCCTTCCGTGAAGAGCAGCGCCTGCTTCGCAAGAAGGAACTCGCCAAAGTGGCCGAATAACCAAAAACTGTTTTGACTTATGATGTTTACCAAGCGTTCTGATACTGCCGTGCCTGCCACTGGCAGTCAGGCCATCGATGAGAACTTCGTACGGGTACCGGCCGCCGCCGGTGCCCGTTTTCTGTGCCGGACAAACCTGATTCTTTCCGGTTGCCGGCGTTTGATCCGTGCTTTTTTGCACCTCAAGCGCCAGATCCGCATCCATGCTACACTGCTCCTTCTGGCGGCACTAATGGTCCCTGCCGGAGCCATGGCTATCTCCGCCAACCGGACCGCCGACCTCTCCCCTTTCCCCATCCACGGGGTAGTCGAGGGCTTCTACGGCAGCCACTGGACGCCCGAAGAGCGCCTGGACATCATCCGCTTTATGGGCGAATTCGGCCTGCAGTCCTACTTCTATGCGCCCAAGGACGATCCCTACCACCGCTCCCGCTGGCGCGAACCTTACGCCGGCGAGCAGCTGGCCATTTTCGAGGAGCTGCTTGAGGTCGCCCGCCGCCACGATGTGACCATCTGGTATGCCATCAGTCCGGGCCTGGACATGATCTACTCCAGCGAGGAGGATTACCAGGCGCTGCTGTCCAAGATGGAGGCGATGATCGACCTCGGCATCACCCACGTGGCCCTGTTCCTGGATGATGTCCCCGAAACGCTCAACCACGAAGCCGACCGCCAGGCCTTCGCCAACCTCGGCGAGGCGCACGTGCATGTGATCAACCGGCTGCACCGCGACCTCAATGAGCGCGGCACGGAGCTGGCCGTGTGTCCCACCACCTACACCGACGCCTGGGGCGACCGCCAGTACGTGCGCATCCTCGGCGAGGGCGTGCCTGCGGAAATTCCGCTTTTCTGGACCGGTGTGGATGTGGCCATCGCCCGCATCACGGCTGATGAAGCCCGCTACTGGGGTGAAAAAATGCAGCGCAAGCCGCTGATATGGGACAATTTCCCGGTCAACGATTTCGACTCATGGCGGGTGTTCCTGGGTCCGCTCGAAGGCCGCGAGGGCGATCTGGCCACCACCACCACCGGCATTGTGGCCAATCCGATGAACCAGCCCTACGCTTCGATGATCCCGCTGGCCACGGTCGCCTACTACGCGCTTGATCCGTACAACTACGAGCCGGAACCGGCGCTCGAACGCGCGCTGCAGGAGCTGTTTCCGCCGGAGACGCTGCCGCACATCCGCGAACTGGTTACCCTGTACCGCCAGCCGGGCTGGGAGGACAACGTCTTCACTCCCATCTACACCCCGGGCAAGCCGTTCCATGTGGAAACCATCACCCGCGGACTTGACCGGTTTGAGGATGCGCTGGCCGCCCTGGCGGAACTGGGCTTTGACGGCAAGCCGGACGATGCCGGCAATGCTGCATCCTCCAGGAAAGAGCGGCGTGTCCACGGACTTGTTTCCGAACTGGAACCCTTTCTTGAAAAAACCACTGCCGATTTCCAGGCGCTGGTCGACAACCCCGCTTATTACACCGATGCCCGCGGACTGCTTCACTACAACGTGGAGCGGCAGACCCTGCAGGCCCGCAGGGCGCCATTCAAGGTCACCATGGACGGGGACCTCTCCGAATGGCAATACGAGGCATTCCACGCCATCCCGGTCGCCGGCAGGCCCCTAACCCCGGCCCCGGCCGCTGATCCGGCAGCCGCCACCGGGTCCGGATTCCGCCATCCCGAAGTGGCGGTGGTCCATGATGACACCCATCTGTACTTCGGCCTGCGCTTCTTCCGGGAGGGCGACCTGGTGATACGCGACCCCTTCTTCCAGGGCGATCACATCATGCTTCTGGTGGATACGGATCCCACCGACACAGACACCTGGATCCGTCCGCAGGATCCAATTGTGGTGATGCGGCCGCAGGAAGATTCCGACGATCCGGACCGCGATGCCAACGGTTACGCGGATACCGACGGTCCGCCCGATGCCGCTGCCGAAACCTCCGACGTTGCCGCCGGCGCATCGGCAGCCCGCGCCGCAGACGAAACCATTGCCTGGCAGGATCCCGGCTTCAAGGCCCGTATCCTGAACCTAACCCCCTTCACGCAGCGGGGCATTTCTGACATCCACCTGTACACGCTCACCGGTTTTTTCTACCACCAGATGACCAATCCGATACACGAGCAGACGGTGGCATTTGGTGAGGAGGTCCGTTTCGGGTGGATGCCGACCGCTTTCGGATACAGCGCCGTGGTGGCCATCCCGCATGGCGGTGAGGCCGAATTGCGGGCCACGCTGGCCGGACTGATGACAACGGAGACCGATGACGGCCGCAGATCGCACCGTTTTCTGCTGTCGAAACGGCCATATCTCGGCAATACGTACACGTTTCCGCTCATCCGTCTCACCGGACTCGACTGATTCCGCCGGCAGTACCCAGAAATAACGGCTGACTGGAAACGATTCCAGACAGCAAAGCCACGCCAACTGTGGCATAGCATGTGTCTCCTTTTTTATTAGATTGTGTTCCATGCAGCAGCAACTGCTGCATGCACAGCATATGATCTGTGTAAACAACCTGTTACAGTAACTTACAAGTACATTCCATGACTACACACGATTCCGTTCAGGCGCTTCGTGCCGGCCAGCGGCTGATCTCCCTGGACGTATTCCGGGGAGCGACGATCGCCGGAATGATCCTGGTCAACAATCCCGGAACCTGGGGCACCATCTACCCTCCCCTGCGTCATGCAGCCTGGCACGGATGGACCGTCACCGACCTGGTTTTTCCATTTTTCCTCTTTATCGTCGGTGTTTCGGTGGTTTTGGCATTCACCAAAGCCATGGCCAAGGGGGCGCAGGACACGGATCTGGTCAAAAAGACCTTCACCCGATCGGTAATCATTTTCGGATTGGGGCTGATGCTGGCCGGCTATCCCTATTTTACGCTGGATCCGTCATTCGGCATCCACCAGAATCTGGCCGAAATCAGGATCATGGGTGTGTTGCAACGCATTGCGATCTGTTATCTGGTCGCCTCGGTGATGTTCATCTACCTGAAACCGCGCACCATTGTCTACAGCATTGCGGGAATCCTGGCGGGGTACTGGGCCGCGATGATGCTGATTCCGGTGCCCGGTCACGGAGCCGGCATGATCGACGAGTCGCACACCAATCTGGCCGCGTACATCGACCAGCTGATCTTTGCCGACGTGCATCTGTACCGGAATGGCCCGTATGATCCCGAGGGGTTGTTCAGCACCATCCCGGCCATCGGCACCACGTTGCTGGGTGTGATGACGGGCATCATACTGATGTCGGATCGTGACCCCATCGAAAAAACCGCCCGTTTCCTGCTCTGGGGATTTGCGCTGGCGACTATCGGGTATGTTTGGGACTGGTTTTTCCCGATCAACAAGCCGATCTGGACGAGTTCGTATGCCATTTTCACAGCCGGGCTGGGCATGCAGATCTTCGGCATTTGCTACTGGCTGGTTGATGTGAAGAGGTACCAGCGGTTCACGCAGCCATTCGTGGTCTACGGTGTGAATGCGCTCACCGTGTTCTTCATGAGCGGTGTGATTGCCCGCAGCATCGGCATGATCCAGGTTCCCACGGCCGAGGGGGTCATGAGCGTGCAGCGCAT
>SKNT01000004.1 GCA_007120385.1 Balneolales bacterium | reverse complement strand
TAAACGGCCGCCACCACCCCGATCTGGCCCAGTGAGAGTCCGGCCGCCGCCAGGAACATGGGGAAGGCTCCCCATGCCATACCGTCCTTGAAGTTGGTCATCATGCCGGCCTGGGAGACGGCCATCAGGTTCCGGTCGCCCCAGGTGACCTCGCGGAACAGGTTTTTCTTCCGGTGTTTGCTGTCGGAATTTTTGGATTCATAGGCCACAAACGGCGCGGTGTCGCGGATCAGCAGTATGGACATGCCGAGTCCGAGAAAGACGAGCACAAAGCCCAGGAAGAACGGCCAGGGACGCAGACCAAATTCGGCCGCAATCCAACCGGTCAGAAAAGCCACTACGGCAACCGCCACATATCCGGCAAACTCATTGAGTCCCATGGCCAGTCCGCGGTCCTTTTCACCGGCCAGGTCGATTTTCATGATGACGTTGGCCGACCATGCCAGCCCCTGATTGATGCCGAGAAAAAAGTTGGCGGCCACGATCCAGTTCCAGTCCGGGGCATACATCAGCATGAACGGTACGGGGATCCCGAACAGCCATCCGGTGATGAGCATTTTCTTGCGGCCGAACTGCTGGGCGAACCGGCCGGCGAAATAGTTGGATACGGCCTTGGTGATGCCGAAGACGACGATAAAGGAGAAGATGGCCGACCGGGCGGCGATTCCGAAGTCAGTTTCGGCGATCTCGGGCAGGATGGTGCGCTCGAGTCCGACCATGCCGCCTACGAAGGCATTGATAAGGACAAGCAGCGAAAACTGCTTCCAGTTGCGTTTCAATCCGGGGATGTTCGTGGACATGGGTGCGGGTTGGTATTATTTAGTCAGGCATCTACCGGTGACCCCTCGCCTGCCAAATAGGGAAAACTGGATTTTGGAGGAATGAAGATCAATAATGATTCGTGAGCGTTGAACGTACCTGCTGCATGCGGCGGTGGTGGACAGATTATTTGATCTTTTAAAAATAATAATCGATTGAAGAGACAAACACACCTTTTCAATGAAACATTTCACAGTGCCGGCAGTACGAAAAAAATGGTCCCTGGGATTGCCGGACAAGTGACGGAATGATATATCTATGTGTAAGGGAGACGATTTTTAAAATACACTTGGATAAAAGAGTCTTTTGTCTTATTATAGCAATGTGATGAATTCCTTCTACGCGTTCATATTGCTTTGCTCGTTTCTGGTGGGCATCATCCAGCCTGTGCTGCCTATGGTGGAATATTACCTGTTCAAGGATTATATCGCCGCAAATCTGTGCGAGGAGCGCACCATTGAAGTATCCGATTGTGAAGGCATGTGTTATCTGAAGAACCAGATCCGCGATCAGGAGGAAACAAGAAATGAAATGCCGGCCACCATGGGAGAGTACTATCCGGGTACCATTTTGTGTGAAGGCGTGCGGGATATCACGCTTTATCCCGCTGATCTGCAGCTTTTTGCCGGCCATATCCAGTTAGTGCCCGATCAACCGGGAATTGTCGAAGTACCGCCTCCTGAAAGTCACTGAGCCTGCTTTGCGCTTTATTTCACAAGAGCGCAATCCCATCCACACAAACAAAACCCTGTATCACAAACTCAGTGACCAAATTATGCTTACGAAAAAATCCAGGTGCTTCAGTGGATTGCTGTTCCTTGCCCTTGCTGTGACCGTATCCTGCAATTTGTCGGATGACCAATCCGGCCTGTTCTCCGAACCGGAACGCTACAAGCTCGGAGAGTTCACCGCTGACGGGGTAACCGTCGCAGCCTACTCGGAAGCGCCGCTTGACATGGGCTTCCATCACATCTACTTCGAGGTGCATGAGGACGGGGCGCTGCTCGATCGTCCCGAAATAACGTTCACCACCATGATGCACATGGAAAACCACTCGCACGCCTCTCCGCACCAGAATCCCTCCGCCGAAAGAGACCCCGACGCAGGCCTGTTCCGCGGATGGGCCATCTTTACCATGCCAAGCGGCATGATGGGATCCTGGGAGCTGATTGTCTCGGTACGTGATCCGGATGCGGACGGACGCGAAGTTGAGGGTGTGATCGATATCGAGATTGAGGAATCGGCACGTGTTCGCACGTTCATGGCCGACAGTGGACAGCGGTATGTCCTGACTCTTGTGCAGCCGAAAAACCCGCGTACCGGCTTGAATGACCTAGTTGTGACCCTGCACCAGCGCGAGTCCATGATGCATTTCCCGCCTGTGAAGACCGCTCTGTTCGATTTCGAACCCTGGATGCCTTCCATGGACCACGGATCCAGCAACAATGTTGACCCGGTCCATGACTCGGACGGTTTCTACCACGGCAAAGTCAATTTCAGCATGACCGGCGACTGGGAGCTGCGATTTGACATCCACCGGGAGGATGAGCATCTCGGCGAATTCGTATTTGCCCTTGATTTCTGACCAGCGGAATGCACGCAAGAGGTGCACACCATGAAGAAACAATCCATGAAAAATGACACAGGCCGGGCCAATTCGGGTGGATGCGGGCCCGTTTCCATCTGCCGCGTCTCCGGCCGGAAAAAAAGCCGGAGATTCAACAGACCGAGAACGCTGATGCTGGCAACGCTGGCCGTAGCGGCCTTCCTGATGTTCGCCGCACCGGCTGTATCGGCCGGCAACAGTGCCAATGACATCATGTGGCTTCGGGGGGAGGTCCGGGACCGGGAAACCGGCCGGCCGCTCTCCGGAGCGCATGTCATCGCCCGGGAGGCGCCGTGCTGTTCCAACCGAAAGCAAACGGGCGCGGTGACAGGACCCGACGGCCGCTTCGCTCTGGCAGCGGGCGCGGAAACACGCCATATCCTCATCACACATATCGGCTACCGGACAAAAAGGGTGGATGCGGCATCGCTTTCAGGCGACACGCCGATTTTCCTTGAACCGGTTACGGTTTTCAGCGAGGACATCCTAATAACGGCGGGACGCCTGCCCATGGGCTACACCGGGCTGTACAGCGATGCGCGTACCCGTCCGGTCGAAGACCACCTGTCCCACATTCCGGGCATGGATCTGGTCTCACGGGCCAATTTCGCGAAGGAACCGGTCATCCGCGGACAGCGAGACGGCCGCATCACCGTCACCATTGACGGCATGCGCATGACGCCCGCGTGCGTCGACGGCATGGATCCGCTCACGGCCTACATCGAGCCGGACAACCTTCAGGCCGTTGAGATAAGCCGCGGCCAGGATGCCCGTGACGGCGCAGCGTCCGGCGCCGGCGGAGCGGTCAATTTTGCCATGGCACGTCCGGTACTTAATACGGGCACTTCGGCAACGCTGGAATCCGGGTACCATTCCGTGAGTTCCCAGCATCTGCTTCAGGGAGGTGTCTCTCACGGCTCGGAACGGTGGGCGTTCCGTTTTTCCGGCACATACCGCAACGCCGGCGACTTCCAAACGGGCTCCGGCGACAGGATGGAAGGATCCGGGTTCGAAAAGGGCAACATTTACAGCGCCCTGCTGGTGCGTCCCGACGATGACCATGCGCTTTCCCTGCGGTATATCGGGGATTTCGCCGGCTTCATCGGCTATCCGCGCCTGCTGATGGACACACGTCGCGCCGACGCCCACATCGCCGGGCTGGAGCACCTGTGGGACCGGCCGGGCGCGCGCATCCATACGATCCGCACCGACCTCTACCTGAACCGGGTCACGCACCGGATGGATGACTACGACCGGGATGTCACCAGGCGGGATGTGATGCCGGACATGTTCATGCCGATGTACGGCGAGACCGTAACGGCCGGATTCGCAACAGAAATGGATGCCTCGTCAGGCAACCGCACCCTGCAGCTTCGGCTGGAAGCATGGAATGTGGAGGCCTTTGCGGACATGCTCATGGAACATGTGGATCCGGGCATGCGGGAGATGTATCTGGTCAACCTGGGGGATGTGTCGCAGCGAAATGCCCTGGCGGCACTGCGCTACCGCCGTTATCTGGATGGCGGATGGACTCTGGGCGGACGTATCCAGCTGGAGGGATCGCTGAGCGGGATCCGCGAAGAAAGCGCCATGGCCACCTACCGGGCGGAATACCCGGACATGACTACCCTGGAACCGGCAGCAATCGGCTATGT
>SKNT01000192.1 GCA_007120385.1 Balneolales bacterium | reverse complement strand
CCGTCAGCCAAAGCGCGTCGCGGTTCCTGGCCGCCGGACGTGCGGCCATCCACGCCCCGGCAAACGCACCCAGCGTGCCTGCAAGAACAGCCGAGTCCAGGTGAAAAGAGCGGACGAGGGGAAACAGCAGCAGGACACATCCGATCCCTGCCGCAACGGCGGGATAAATCAGCCGGCCGATTCCTGATAATCGTGTCGTGATTGATTTGCGTAACATGTCCACATATGGTACCGAAACCGGATCCGGTTTGTCAAAAATATTTTATGCTTTGCATTTTTTTACACGGAACGCATTGCCGCTAATCGCCATTATGAGTATTGTGATGAACAGAACCTGATGATTTTATTATGCACAAGCTGCAATTTTTCAAAATGATTGCCCCCGGGACGGATAATCGCACCCTCCACCCTCCAACCGTTACTTCGGGGGGGGAGACGCGCCCTGGTTTTTGGCTTCCAGTCGCCCTGGCGGCCCTGATGCTACTGACAGCATCAATGCTCAGGACCGGTGAAAACCGCGTGGACGTTGTTTTTATCCCGGGTGTACCCGGAACGGCAGAGGCCCTGAAAGACAACGACAGCGTGTTCTGGCTTGGGGTTGACATGCAGATCAAAGAGGGATGGCATATCTACTGGCGCAATCCCGGCGATTCGGGGCTGCCCACATCCATTCGGTGGGATCCTCATCCCAGCCTGAAGCCCGGCGAGATCCAATGGCCGCGTCCGGCGCGCTTTGATGAAAACGGAATCACTACGTACGGCTATTCGGGAAGGGTTACCCTCCTGGTTCCCGTTTCGGTTACCCGTGATGAGCTCCTCCCGGATTCCGGAACTTCCGGCTCACACGGGGAGGCCCAACCTAACGGGCTGCACGTCGACGGGGATGGTACGGAAACCAATCTTTCCGCTGATCTCAACTGGCTGGTATGCAAGGATATCTGCCTTCCTGAATCGGCCAGGATCACCCTGGATGTCACCGCTTCGGGACACTTCACCGGTTTTTCGGAGAACGGAGTCCGGCAGATTAAACATTCCCTGGATATGGTCCCCGAACAATCGGCGGAATGGCAGGGATACGCCGTGCTGGATGATGGCCATTTTCATATCACGCTCACTCCCGCTTCGGATCATGCTGCCATCCCGGACCTTCAGCATGTGTATTTTTATCCCGACCGCCAGGGACTGATCGAGCACACGGCCCCGCAAAAAGCTGTGCGCGATGGGAACAAGCTGACCATAGCCGTGCCGGTTTCGAGGTATCTCAGAACCGTTCCGGAAGAACTCAGCGGAGTCCTTTCGGCGGGCGAAAGCTGGATTCACGGGAAGGATGCCCCTGCCATTGAGATGGTCCTTCCGGTCTCCACGCTGAGCGAAAGAGAATAAGCCGGCCTGCCGCCATCAGGCCGAAACCGGAAGCACAACAACCATTCAGTATCTTATTTTCAGTTCATAAACATCAATTAAAGGAGAAAGACCATGAAAAACCGCATCGCAACGTATTTCGTATTGCTGTTCTGTGTTTTCTTTGCCGGTTCAGCGCTGGCAGAAGACCGCAAGGGACCCGAAATCGGGAAAAAAGCACCGGACTTCACGCTGGTGGATGCCTCCGGTAAAAAGCACACCCTTTCGGAATACGAGGGAAAATATGTGATTTTGGAGTGGCTCAACCACGACTGCCCGTTTGTCGTCAAGCATTACGCCACGGGAAACATGCAAATGCTTCAGGAAAAATACCGCGACATGGGCGTAAAATGGTTTTCGATCATTTCCTCCGCTCCGGGCAAACAGGGATATCTGGAGCCTGATGAGGCGAAAAAGGTGACGCGTGATAAAAAAGCCAAACCGACCGCGGTCCTGCTGGATCCGGATGGAAAGGCGGGCCGCGCCTATGACGCCCGCGTTACCCCGCACATGTACATCATCGATCCCGACGGAATGCTCCGCTACATGGGAGCCATAGATGACCGCCCCACAGCCAACCATGCCGACGTCGAGGGTGCCCGTAATTTTGTGAGCGAGGCGCTTGATCTGCTGCTGGCAGGCCAGAGTGTGGAGGTGACCAGCCACCAGCCCTACGGATGCACGGTCAAGTACTGATTCGCACAAAATACCGCAGGTAAACAATCGTTGACAACGCCTTGGGCGGGTGGGCCCATTCACCGTCCGCCCATATGTGCGTTCCAACAATTATTGTTGTAACATGCAAAATACTTTTGTATAATAGTGCTTCATCAGCAGCGCGCAATAGAACATGTTGAAAGCCATGATACAGGAAAAAGAAGCGACAACATCGCGGTACCGGAACGAGCGGCACAAGGCCGTTGCCAGCTTTCTGTTCACCTACAGCAATGTGGCTTCGCGGCTGCAAAAGATGATCAGCGAACACGGATTGACCCTTCAGCAATTCAACATCCTTCGCATTCTTCAGAGACAACATCCGCATCCAACGTGCAACTGCACCATAAGAAAACAGATGCTGGATGCACGGTCCGACATCACCCGGATTGTGGACCGGCTTGTCAAGGAAGACCTGGCTGTCCGCAAAAACTGCAGGGATGACCGGCGCAAGGTAAATATAACCATCACGCAAAAAGGACTGGACATGCTGGCCCGAATGGATCATATCAACGAGAAGATGGATGGCATCATGGATTGTCTGACGGACAGTGAAGTTTGCGAATTGAGCCGGCTTCTGGACAAAATCCGAAACCAATCATAAAGATGTCCACATACCGCGGATCGAAAGAATCAGAATATATCATGACGGACAAACTGACAGCAGAAGAGTTGAAGAAACAGGAGGATTTCAATGCGGAAATCATTCCGCATCTGGACGCCACATACAACTACGCCCTCCGTCTGACCACCGATCCCAATGATGCGGAAGACCTGCTGCAGGACAGCATTGTCAAGGCCTTTCGCTTTTTCAACAGTTACCAGAAAGGCACCAACGCCCGCGCATGGCTGTACCGCATCGTAAAAAACTCATACATCAACAATTACAGGAAGGCCGCCCGCCAACCGCAGCATGTGGACTACGACGAGGTGGCGACCTATTACGAAACCATCCGCAGCGAGCAGAGCGACACAACCGACCTGCAGACCCGGTTTTACCGCGGGGAATATGATGACGACTTTAAGAAGGCCCTTGATGAGCTGCCAGAGGATTTCCGGACGCCGCTGCTGCTCTGTGATGTGGAGGATTTCACCTACGAGGAGATCGCCAACATGCTGGACGTTCCCATTGGCACCGTCCGTTCGCGCCTGCACAGGGGCCGCAACCTCCTGAAGGAAAAAATCAGTGAAGTCGCACAAAAGCGCGGCTACCTGAAGAACTGATCCGATCCCGGGATCCGGTACGGGCCGTTATCCATCCACCATTTTGCACCCCTCAGGATATTGGTAATTGTTTTGCCATCCGTGATCTCCCCGTTGAAAGCCGCGTCCACGGCTTTTGCAAATGGAATGCGAACAGGTTTCAGAAACTCGTCCTCATCCACACGGTTTTCGGTGACTTCCAGATCCCAGGCCAGGTACAGGTAGATGATTTCGTTTGTATAGCCGATGCAGGGATGGAATCCGCCGAGTGCCACCCAGTTTTTTGCCCGTATGCCTGACTCCTCCTCCAGCTCTCTTTTGGCCGTTACGAGCGGGTCCTCTCCGGGATCGATTTTGCCGGCCGGCACTTCCAGAAAGTTCTGTCGCAGCGGATAGCGGAACTGTTTGACCAGCTGGACCTCGCCCGTCTCAAAGACCGGCAGAACGGCGCAGGCGCCCGGATGGTCGATCCATTCGCGCCAGGACGTGCTCCCGTCCGGCAGCTGAACCTTGTCCTTGTATACATGCAGCAGGTTGCCTGAAAAGATTTTTTCCGTTGTCAGCTGTTTCTCCAGAAGGGAATGATCCGTTTCTTTCGTGTTCATCCGATAAATTTCTATTTTAGGTTGCCGGGTAACTGTTCAGTGGAGGAAACAAGTTACAATGAATCACCCGGAATAATAAACCGCAAAACGTGACTGATGGCACATTTGCCATCCGGGCAAGCCCGTGCGTCACGGGAACGGTATCATGTGTAATCCTGGAGCGTCGTGAACGAAGTCACCAATATTGACGGAAAAATCATACCGGTAAAACAAGATGTGCTTACGCTGGCCAATGCCATTTCTCTGTCACGTGCGCTCATTACCATCCCCATTCTGATACTCCACCACGCCTCGGGAAAAGAGGCGAACTGGCTGATCGTCGCGCTGATCGGGTATGCCTTCGTTTCAGACTATCTGGATGGCTATTTTGCCCGCAAATTCAACCAGGTCACGGAATTCGGCAAGGTGGTGGATCCGCTCGCCGACAAGATCTGTGCGATCATCCTTTTCTTCTATGCGGTGCTGATCGGGATCATCCCCGTCTTCTTCCTGGTCATTATGATACTCCGGGATCTGCTTATCCTTACCGGGTCGCTTATGATAAAGAGAAAGCGCGGCAAGTATGCCATGTCGGTACTGTCCGGGAAGGTGGCCGTCAATGTACTTGCCGTCTACTGGATTGTTGCGTTCTTTTTTCCGGAAAGAGAGCAAACGGTCGAATTTTTAATGTGGTTAAGCCTTATTTTAATGTTTTATTCGCTGGGCTCGTACGTGCACCGTTATATCATGATCCAAAAAAAGGGCGCGGAGTTCAACTGAGTGTCTGGCGCATGGCATCTGGCTGCTCCGGGACGGCAATATCAACTGCACAGGAATCTGGAAAATGGGAATTTTTGACAAGCTGGGATTCGGAAAAAAAGAGGAGAAACTTCAGGAGGGGCTGGAGAAGACCCGCGCCGGATTTCTGGACAAGATCGGCAAGGCTTTGGTGGGCAAGGACAAGGTGGACGATGAAGTGCTCGACGACCTGGAGGAGATTCTGATCACTTCTGACGTGGGTGTCAAAACCACCCTGGAGGTCATCCGGCGCATCGAAGAGCGTGTTGCCCGCGACAAATTCATCAGCAGCAGCGAATTGCAGCAGATTCTCAAGGAAGAGATTACCGGCCTGCTCAAAGAGAACGAGGCCGGCCGGCCCGCAGAATTCGATGCCGAATTACTCCAAAAGCCGCATGTCATCATGGTGGTCGGCGTCAACGGCGTCGGCAAAACCACCACCATCGGCAAACTCGCCCACATGTACAACCAGGCCGGCAAGCGTGTAATGCTCGGAGCCGGCGACACCTTCCGCGCCGGAGCCGTGGCGCAGCTGCGCATTTGGAGCGAACGCGCCGGCGTGACGCTCATCCAGCAGGGACAGGGCGCCGATCCCGCCGCAGTTGCCTTCGACACCGTCGCCTCTGCCAAATCCAGGGGCGCCGATGTCGTTCTGGTGGATACGGCCGGCCGCCTGCACAACAGAAAGGCCCTGATGGACGAACTTGGAAAAATAAAGCGCGTGATGGGCAAGGTTGTGGAGGATGCGCCACATGAAGTGCTGCTTGTCCTGGATGCGTCCACAGGTCAGAACGCCCTGCAGCAGGCGCGTGCTTTTTCCGAGGTGGTTGAAGTCACAGGCCTTGCGCTTACCAAACTGGACGGCACGGCAAAAGGCGGCATCGTAATCGGAATCTCGCACGAAATGAACGTACCGGTCAAGTACATCGGGGTAGGAGAAAAGATCGAGGACCTTCAGGTGTTTGAGCGCAGCCGGTTTGTCAGCGCGCTGTTCGAAAAGAACATACCCTCTTCCTGAAGCATCCGGTACGCATTCCCGAGGCATCCGCCCCCGCCCGCCCTGCTTTTCAGGCATAACCCACCGATGCCTCAGCGCGATGGAACCGGCGTCACCCCCAGTTTTTTCCGGTCTGTTTCTGGTGGCGCCTGCGTTTCTGCCAGATACCAGGCAAGTTCCGCAACCAGCTGCGTCCTGGCGGCCAGCAGCCGTGCGTCAATACGGTCTGCCGTGTCCGAGGGGCGGTGATAGTGGTCGTGCAATCCGGAGAAAAAGAAAACAAAGGGGATATTCCTTTCCGCAAACGGCCAGTGGTCGCTTCGCCGGTACAGCTGCAGGCGGTGAGACGTGTCGTTGTATCGTTCATCCAGTATCAGGCTGGATGTGGCTTCGTTGGCCAGCAGAACAAGCTCCTCCAGCATGGAAGAAACCATTCCGGCCCCGATAATGTAGATGTAGTCCTGCTCCTCCCGACGGGCGTAGTCGTTATCCACATAACCAACCATATCCACGTTGATATTGGTCACGATCTCTGATTCGGGAAAGAGCGGATTATCAACAAAATAACGGGATCCAAACAGGCCCCACTCCTCGGCAGCGGCATGGAGAAAAACCAGGGTGCGCGAGGGACGGAATCCCTCCAGTGCCATTTTATCGAATGACCTGGCCACCTGCATGAGCACGGCCGTGCCGCTCGCATTGTCATCCGCCCCGCTGTACACGATGTCGTCATGATCGTCCGGCTGACCCAGCCCCATGTGGTCATAGTGGGCGGAAAGCACCACGATTTCCCGGCCAAGGTCATCGCCTGCCCCGGGAATCACAGCAACAATGTTTTCCTCTTCAAAAGTCCGCGATGCAAGCACGGGCCTGTTCCGGAAGCGGATTCCGGTTTCCTCGGGAAGCGGCCCGGAAATATTGCTTTGCCAGCTGGTTCTCACGCTGTCGAGCTGTTCAAGCCGGGTGAGCCCTAGCACGCCAAGGGCCTTTTCGGGGTGGATTGAAACGGCTGTACCCGGAGAAAACTCAGACATGCGATAACGTCCGCCCGGACTTCTTATCATCCTTGGCCGCTCCAGCTGGCGGCTCATTGCAAGGGCCCGGTCCTCCCATTTATCCGGATCCTCATCCGCGATGAAAATCACACCGGTCGCCCCAAATGTCCCTGACAGCTTCCGGATTATCTCCGTGCGTGTGCGCTGATCATCCGGCCCGGGTTCAAAGACCAGGACCCAGTTGTTTTCAAGTGATGTCGCAATGGATCGGGAAATTTCATCTCCTGCATCAAATCTCGCATGCCCCGCAAAGACTACGGGTGCATCATAATCGCGGGCGCCATCCATGATTGGGAAAAAACGTGCCTGTCCGCCTTTCTCAAGGTGCGAGCGGGACAAGAACAGGGTGTCCATGCCATCCAACCGGTACATATCATACGAAACCGCGTCCCAGAAGATGCCTTCCAGTTCGAACGGCTGGCGTATTACCGTTGGCGTATCCGGAAAAATGTCGGTGTTCTGGTAAAAATCGACGAGGAATTCTGCCGTCATGGCAGAGCCGGGCTGACCAGTCCCGCGGCCTTTGAACGAATCCGATGCCAGGATCCCGACCATTTCCGTAAGAAATCCGGGTTCAACAAAACCGGACGGACCCTTGCCGGCAGGAACCTGAATATCCCCCGGCGCCCGCTCGTCCCGCACCTCGGCAGTAGGGGTGCAGCCTGCTGAGGCAAAGAAGATAGAAAGGAGCAGAAACCGCCCAGCAGATATATTCATGTGTCGTTGTATTGGATTCAGGATGCGCTACCTCTTCATTTTCCGGCACCAAGCAGTTCCTCGGGTGTGTGGAGTTCAATGTAGAACTCAGTATCTCTGCCGGTTGTGAGCAGCTTGACCTGCCGTTCCTTGATGAGTTCAAGGATGGCCAGAAAGGTGACGATGACATAGATGCGCGAGGCCAGCCCGGTGCAAATCTGCTGAAAAGAGCTTTTCCCGTGTTTTCGAAGGTGTGAAATCACATAATCGGACTGTGTCTCCACGTCGGTTTCCACACGGCGCACATCATGGTACTGAACTTCCGAGACCGACTTCATTACGTTCTTGAATGCCGCCATGATGTCGATCATGGTCACCTCCCGAAGCGCCTCTCCTTTCTGTTCGTGCTCCACCTCGTCCGGTTCGAGATTTCCGCGGGTGTAGGAGTACCTTGCCTTTTTGTCAAGCAGAGTCATTTCCCCGGCTACCTCCTTGTACCGCTTGTATTCCAGCAGCGCCTGCACCAGCTCAAAGCGGGGGTCGTCTTCCAGCTGCTCGTCTTCGTCCGTTTCCGGCGTCGGGAGCATCATTCGGGCCTTTATGGCCATTAGCGTGCTGGCCATATAAATGAATTCGCTGGCGACACTCAGATCCAGCTCCTCCAGAAACCGGATATACTCCAGGAACTGCTCCGTGATGTAGGATATGGGGATATCGTAGATATCGAGCTCGTCGCGCTTTATAAAAAAAAGCAAAAGGTCGAGCGGACCTTCGAAATTCTGAAGCTGTACACGGTACATGAAATGGCAACTTTTCAGAGAAAATAACTTTTTTTACAACACGATGCGCAGAAGCTTTTCTTATTTTATGCAAAACCCGGGTCTAATTGTCCCCAATCTGTGCCTTGTTATTGACAGTTATTTCATCATGACGTTTCTTCTTTGCAGCAGTACCGGTGTATGGAGACAAGCCGACCCACAAACCAGGATTGCCGTATCAAGTGAAACAGAGGAATTTGTATGGATTACGGAAAATTCGCAGATGCACTCAACAGCGGGGATCCCAAAGAGCTTGAGCCTCTTTATGCCGAGGCCTTTCAGGTGCTTTGCCGATACCTCGGCACAACCATGAGGGCAGACTATCAGGATGCCCAGGAGTGTGCGCAGCACGCTCTGGTAATGACCATGGAGCGCCTTCGAAAGGGCGCGATCCGCAATACGGACAGCATCTTCTCCTATCTTCTTCAAAGCGCCAAGAACCGGTATATGCGCCTTCTTCACGAGCGTGAAAGAAACAACTTCCAGGATAATATCGAACGTTATGTCCCGGTTGAAGAACAGATTGATCTCCTGGTGACAGAGGAAAGGAAAAATGCCCTTCAGGCATGTATCGCCGGTCTGGACGAACCCTCCCGTGAGTTCATACTGTACTGGCTGGAGCATCCCGAAGCGCGGAGCGGTACCGTTGCGCGCCATTTCAACATCTCCGTCAACAATGTCTGGACCAGGCGCCACCGGATTGTAAAAAAACTCAGCGACTGCGTCCGGAAAAAAATCAACAAATAACTGTAAGGAATTCCTGTGATCCTGCTCTTATAAGTAAATATTTCATAATATTCCCCTGATATGCAAAAAGAACATTCGCCGGATATTATACAGAGTATTGACGATTACCTGAATGGAAAACTGGACAGCTCGCAGATAGATGCCCTATGGGCCCGAATGATGCAGCAGCCCGAGTACTTCCACCTGCTTGAGACACAGGCGGCCATGAAGAAAATCCAGGTTCCGGACTTTCGTGAAAAACTTGAAAGCGGATACAATTTCTTCCCGGATGAGGACGAAAGCGGGAGAAGTCAGGTCCGGGAGAACAGGGTTGTCTGGGCGGGCGCACTTGCCGCGGTCGTTGTCATTACGCTTCTGCTGAACGTATTTCGCTCCACCGTGGAAACCGAACTGTCACCGGCCATTGCACAGATTCACGCCTCGCAACTCATTGCCCCTGATGTTTCCCGCTCTTCCACAGAAAACATGACCGATCTTGAGCGGGGCTTGTACCGGGCGTATCTCCTATCCGTTTCAGGCAATCAGGAGGGGGCCAAATCAGAGTATGAAATGCTGGCCGGGCACGGGGAGCCCGGTCTCAGCTGGATCCGGTACAACCTGGCCATCGTGCATTACAACGCAGGCGATTATCATGCTTCGGCCGGGTACTTCCGCCAGGTTGACTGCAGCATGTTTGAAGAACCGGGACGCACGGAGTCGTGTTACTGGTTCAAGACAAACAGCCTTGTCGCCGCAGGCGACCTGGAGCAGGCCTGGGAAGCAGGCAACCGAACCCTGGATCAATCCGGCTACTATCAGGATGATGCCATTGAGTTGCTCAGGAAAATCCGCTATGTGTTGGACCAAAGAGATTAGGTGTGGCTGCGAGGCTCAATCACACCGGAACCGGATCCTTTGCGCCGGCCGCATGTTCCATGAACACACAATGCGCCCCCCTGTCCGGGGATTCCTTGCCAGTGTTGTCCTTTTCCGGGCTGCACCGTTCATAATCTCCGTCGGGCTGAAGGATCCACCTCTGTGAATTGTCATTCAGGTATGTTTCCAGTACAAAGGCCAGGTACGATTTGATTGTCCCGGACTCCACCGGCGCCAGAACCTCTACCCTTTTGTCCAGGTTTCTGCGCATCCAGTCTGCTGAGCCAATGTAGTACCGGCTGTCCCCGGCATTGTGAAAGCAGTAAATTCGCGAGTGCTCCAGGTAGCGGCCAATGATGGAATGCACAGTGATATTCCCGCCGGTGCCTTTAACTCCGGATCGCAATCGGCACACGCCCCGTACAATAAGGTCTATTTTGACCCCGAAACGGGCGGCATCGTACAGTTCTTCGATCATTTCCGGATCCTCAAGACTGTTCATTTTTGCAATGATTCGTGCTTCTTTGCCGGATCGGGCCTGTTCTTTTTCAAACCGGACATGGGACAGCATCCGGTCTCTCAAATAGCGGGGTGCCACCACCAGCTTGTTGTACTTCTGCCCTGGCGAGAAGCCGGTCAGCAGGTTGAACAGGTCCGAGGCATCCGCTCCTATATCCGGATCACATGTAAACAGCCCCAGGTCAACATATAGCTGCGCCGTTCCCGGATGGTAGTTGCCCGTTCCAATATGGACATATCGGCGGATTCCGTCCCCCTCTTTCCGGACGACGACGGTCAGCTTGGAGTGGATCTTGAGCCCGGACAGGCCGTATGCCACGTGGACTCCGGCTTTTTCGAGCCTTTGAGCCCATTCAATATTTCTTTTCTCGTCAAATCTGGCCTTCAGCTCAACAAGTATGGCCACCTGCTTGCCGCGTTCCGCCGCGCGGATGAGGGCATGCAGGTGCGGGGAGTCATCGGAAGTCCGGTAAATGGTCTGCTTGATCGCCATCACATCCGGGTCGTCAGCCGCCTCTCGGACAAAGCGTTCCACCGAAGTCGAAAAACTGTGGTAGGGATGATGGACAAGGACATCCCCCTTTTTTATTACATCAAAAATCGGATCCGGCTCTTCTTCACCTTCATGGCGGAAAGCCGGATGGGGAACCGGTATCCATTTCTTGTAGCGCAGCTCCTCAAACCCCTTCAAGCCATAGAGCTCTGCGGCATCCGCCATGCCCATGGGCTTGTCCGTTTCAAAAACATCCTTTTCGGTTAGGTCCAGATGCTTCAGGATCATGGCCTTGATATGATCCGGCATGTCTTCTTCCATCTCCACCCGCACTATATCCGCAAAACGGCGCTCCCGCAGCTCCTCTTCAATCATTTCAAGGAGATCCTCCGCCTCTTCCTCATTCCGGCTGATATCGGCATTGCGTGTCACCCGGAAAACATGGGAAGAAAGCACCTCTGCGCCCGAAAAAATATGTTCAAGATGGTTCCGTATCACATCCTCAATCAAAATTACGGATAATTCTCCGCCATGATCCTGAACCGGGATCCAGCGCTTGAGGTTCGAGGGGACTTTCAGTCGGGCAAAGAGCGTGCCACCCGTGGCCGGGTTATGCAGCTCAACTGCCAGCGAGAGGCTTTTGTTGGAAATGAAGGGAAACGGGTGCGAATGATCAATGGCAAGCGGGGTGAGCAACGGATAGATCTGCTTAAAGTAATAGTCTTCAACGAATTTTTTCTGCTCCCCGTCCAGATCCCGGTAGCCCTTAAAGTGAATCCCCTGCTCCGCAAGGGCGGGGACAAGATCCTCAAACAGGCATTTTTTAATAGTTTTATCCATTTTTCGAATCACCTTGCGTATCTGCTTCAGCTGTTTTTTGGGTGTGAGTCCATCAACGGAAAGCTTGTACACCCCGGCTTCGACCTGCCTTTTCAGTCCGCCGATCCTTTTCTGATAAAATTCATCCAGGTTGCTGCACACAATACCGATGAACTTGACCCGCTCAAGCAGAGGATTGCGTTCATCAAGCGCCTCGTCAAGCACTCTGGCATTAAACTGCAGTAAACTGAGTTCGTGATTATGAAAAAGGTCCGGGTCCGGTTTTCTTCCCTCCGAACTTCCGGCAATTTCTGCTCTTTCCTTACGATCTTTTTTACTCATTTTTTTTCCTGGCAGTGCCTGTTTACCGATAGCTGCTGATTGCTCATTGCTCATTGCTGGCTCCAGAGGTGCCGATATGTCCGGGAGGCAGCTCGAATAATGAGATCCCCGGCCGGTAAGGTAAAACGTTTTTTGGCAATTGTCCTCCCCTGCTGTGTATTTTGGGGAGTATGTCTCATCCATCACCAGAAACACATCCCCTATTTTGGCAAATCCTCTACTGAATGCATCCGAACACGATCCCGGATTTGAACAGCACATCCGACCCTCCCGGTTGCAGGAATTTATCGGCCAGTACAAGATCATTTCCAACCTGGAGGTGTTCATCAAGGCCGCGCGCAAACGGGGTGAAGCGCTGGACCATGTCATCCTTTCCGGTCCGCCCGGTCTTGGAAAAACCACTCTCGCATATATTATTGCCCATGAAATGGGGGTTCAGATAAAGCCGACAACGGGTCCCGTTCTTGAGAAACCAGGCGATCTGGCCGGGATGCTGACCAACCTGGAAATGGGTGACGTTCTTTTTATTGATGAGATACACCGGCTGAGCCCCGTAGTTGAGGAGTATCTCTACTCGGCCATGGAGGATTTCAAGCTGGATATTGTCATTGACTCCGGCCCGAGCGCCCGCAGTGTGCAGATAGACCTGATGCCCTTCACGCTCATTGGTGCCACCACGCGCAAGGGCCTGCTTACTTCACCGCTCCGAGCCCGATTCGGCATTGATCTCCGGCTGGATTACTACGGGGTGGAACTGCTGCAGCGCATCGCCATCCGTTCCGCCGGAATCCTCGGACTTGCCATCACCGACGAGGGCGCTTACGAACTGGCCCGGCGAAGCCGCGGCACCCCGAGAATTGTCAACCGCCTGCTGAGGCGCACGCGGGATTTCGCGGAGGTGGAAGAGAAGAAGGTAATTGACGAAAAAATTGCCGACAAGGCGCTGAATGCATTGGATGTTGACCCGCGAGGACTTGATGAGATGGATATCCGCATCCTGACCAGCATCATTGAAAACTACCGCGGCGGTCCGGTCGGACTCGGTACGCTGGCCGTGGCCGTTGGCGAGGACAAAGGCACTATCGAGGAGGTTTACGAACCTTTCCTGATCCAGGAAGGGTTTCTTCAAAGAACACCCAAGGGCCGTGTCACCACCCTCAAGGCCTTCGAATATCTGGGGGTTCCGCTCCCGGGAAAAGGAACGGCCGGTAGCGACCTGTTTACCGGCGGTTCGTGATATCATGATCAAATGCTTGACAGTCCGCCGCACCTATACTCCGCAATGGCATAAGATCGCAACCCCGCCGGTCCGCTGCCTTGCCGGCAAGAAACCTCCCTTCAGTGGAAAATTGACCGGAACGGGCAATCCCGCTTTCTGATGCTACCACTTTTTTTCGTATATTTGCCAGCTACAAAAAATGTTAACGGACTCTGCTCCAGCACCCAACTGAAATGAAACATCTCTTTACCTCCGAATCTGTTTCCGAGGGACATCCCGACAAGGTGTCCGACCAGATCTCTGATGCCATCCTGGATGCCATGCTTGCTCAGGATCCTAATTCGCGTGTTGCCGTTGAAACGCTTGTTACAACGGGCCTTGTCGTGGTTTCCGGCGAGGTTACCACCGAGGCGTATGTTGACGTCCAGGAAGTTGCCCGAAATGTAATCCGCGACATCGGCTACACAAAGCCCGGCTACCGGTTTGATGCCGACTCTTGCGGCGTCATGGTCACCATCCACCAGCAGAGTCCCGATATTGCCATGGGTGTTGACAGGCTTGGTGCCGGTGACCAGGGTATGATGTTCGGCTTTGCCACACGCGAAACGCCCACCTACATGCCGATGGCGCTGCAATTCTCCCACGACCTGGTGCGCGAACTGGCCGATATTCGCAAGAATTCAAAAGAGATGCCCTATCTGCGGCCGGACAGCAAAAGCCAGGTTACCGTTGAGTATGACGAGAACAACAAGCCCTTCCGCGTACACACCATCGTGGTTTCCACCCAGCATGACGAAGACGTAGAGCAGGACAGAATCCGGGAGGATGTGCGCAAATACCTGCTGCCTCGTGTTATTCCGAAGGAATTGATGGATGACAAAACGATCCTGCATGTCAACCCCACCGGTAAATTCGTGATTGG
>SKNT01000169.1 GCA_007120385.1 Balneolales bacterium | reverse complement strand
TGGTCTATGACGATAACAGGGAAAATAACAAAGTGATCATCCCCATAGATATCAACCTTGCGCTCTCTCCCGACCTGATTGTGGAAAGCTTCGAAATTGACGAAGTTCTCTATTCCGGACTACAGTTTACCGCTCATTATACGGTGAAGAATGTTGGAGATGCCGCTGCATCAGGAACATGGACCGACGGAATAAGGATCCATTCTTCTCCTGAATACACCAATGCAGGAAGAAGGGTGGGAGATAGAAGGAACAATAATATAATTCTTGAACCAGGCGAATCCTATTCTGCCTCCATAACTGTTACTATTCCTTCTTTCATTTCCGGCAACCGGTATTTTGTTTTGAAAACCGATGTGGGAGATCAGATTTATGAGCATGGTGAGGCAGCCCATAACAATGTGTATGCTTTACTGGGGAACATCATGGTACCCCAGCCTTCCGATCTGATTGTGGAGTTGCTGGATATGCCCGAAAATGCCGTTACAGGTGAGGATATCTCCATTGAGTATACAGTTACCAATATTGGTGCAAATGCTGCCATTGGCTCTTTGCGCGACGCTGTGCATTTCTCAGCGGATCAGGAGCTGAATATTGCACAAGATCCTATAATCGGATTTAGCCAGGTCAATGTCAATATTGCACCCGGCGAAAGTCAGGCACGTACGCTCAATACCAGGGTGCCCGGTGTAATTCCTGCTGATTACTACGGTATTGCCCGAACCAATATTGTTGCAAGCATACCGGAAACTGATTTTTCCAATAATACTCTGATTGCTGATGCACCCACTGCTGTCTCAATGCATGAGCTGCCGGTAGATGTATGGGTGGAAACAGATTTAAACATGGGAGATAATGTGTATTACTGGATTGATGTGGATCAGGGGAAAGATATGATTATTACCCTTACCAGTAACCAGCTCAATGGTGAAAATGAAGTCTTTGTGGCCTATGACAGGGTTCCTGACCGGGTAGATTTTGATTTCCTTCACGGCGAAGCCAGTGCCATTGAACAAACAGTGCTTGTTCCGTCAACTTTCGAAGGGATTTACTATATTAAACTGGCAACACGGAGTAACTTCCCTACCAACCAGCGCGTGAATATTCATGCAGAACTTGTTCCTTTCGGAATTCATGCTGTTTCTCCTTCCACTGTGGGTCAGGGGATCGTTACTACCAAAATAACTGGTGCCGGCTTCCATCCTGAGGCCACTGTGTATCTCTCTGATGGCAATGGAGATATCGTTTCTTATGGCACCATTCATAATCTGCTCAACAGTATGCAGATGTATGTTCGGTGGAATCTTGAGGATGTGCCTGTAGGAACATACGATGTGTCGGTGGTCAATAACGAAGGAGAAACAGAAACAATGAATAACGGGCTTACGGTTGAGACCGTAAAACCTATGCAACTGGCCGAATATGCTGTTATGCCCAATGCCATTGCAGCGGGAGGAAGCGCATTCTATTCTTTCAGCTTCAGAAATATTTCCAATGTTGATATTCCCTATTCGCAAGTGAAAATTACCCTCCCGCTGGGAACAAATCTGGTCAACTTTACGACCTCCTCCAATGCTTTCCGGTTTACAGATTTGTTGGGAGATGAGGAAATTGACGATGAAATTGCTGAACAAAATTATTTTGATGGTGATTTTTACAGCACCATACCCGTGATAAGCAGAGACCTGCGGCCGGGAGAAAGTTTCTCGGCCAGTATGGTATTCCGGAGATTTCCCGAATTTACCTTCTCTGTACAGACCGAGCAGGCAACCTACACTGCGCAGGAGTACATTCAGAATATTGCAGGAATGGCTGAGTATCTGCGTCAATATATTATTAACAATCCTCAACAATTCACAGGCCCTGAATTTGATAATCTTGTTCTGGAAAGTGGGTCAGAAGAGTTGTTCAGGGAAAGTGTTTTCGAGCAGTATTTCCAGGTAGGTCTCATTAGTCCTCAGGACACTTTAGGGGCATTTGACAACTGTCTCCCTTGTCAGGCGTTTGTTGACGAATTGAACGAGGCTGATGCAACCGGGCTTTACACCTTTAATCCCGGAGCTTCACCCGGATTGGAGGTTATTGACGGCAATGTCCAGTGGAAGTCTGGTCAGTCCTATCTGTGGGATATTAACCGATCCCTTTACTGGCCGGGCTATGATGGCTATCTGGGTGTTGCCGGAGAGCATCCTGGCTGGGATCTGATCGAGGTCAACGGCAACCTGGATATTACGGCAACGTCCATCAGTCCTTTTACGGTTTACATGCGATCTCTGGGTTATAACAACTACCGGGGAATGCTTGCAGGATGGTATCCGGCAGAAGATGTTTGCTGGCCCATACTTGTTGCCGATAACATTACGGGTTTTGATCCTGATAAATTTGTGGTTAACTCTTATTATTTCCAGCTGTACAATGCGGTTTACGGAGGTGCATTTGAAATCACCATGAGCCCGACAGCTGATACACTTTACCTGTGCTTCAATGCATATGTGCCGGGCGTAGGAGAAGATGGTGTGCCCGGAGCACCGGGTGTAATCTGTGAGCCGGGAAGTCCAGGAGGAAAAGGTGGACCTGGCGATGGAACCATTCCTCCCGGTAATGGCGGCCCTGGTGGTGCCGGTGGTCATTGTTTTGTCTCTGGTGGTACCGGAGGTAATGGCGGTGCCGGCGGTGCTGGCGGCGATGGTGGTTTTGGACAGGATGGCGGTGCCGGTGGCCGCGGTGGTGATGGTGGCCATGGTGGCCCCGGAGGAACTGGTGGCGATGGAGGTCCCGGTGGTGACGGCGGAGAAGCCGGAACCGGTGGCGACGGTGGTCCTGGTGGTCCTGGTGGTGATGGTGCCCCAGGGGGTGAAGATGGCAAAGGTGGTGATGGTGGTGATGGTGGTTTCGGAGGAAATGCTCCTACCGGAGGCACTGGTGGTACTGGTGGTAAAGGTGGTGGTGCCGGACCTGGCCCCGATGGACCGGGAGCACCCGGTCCGGGAGGTCCCGGCGGTATTCCCGAAGGTGACGATGGTCCCTGGGGCGATCCTCCTCCTCCATGTTGTCCTCCTCCTCCGGAGCCGCCTCCACCACCTCCGGGTAGTGAACCTCCGGGTTCTCCTCCTCCTCCAAATTCTCCTCCTCCTCCTGGTGAAGATCCTCCACCACCACCCCCTCCGTGCTGTGATCCGGATGGACCGGATTTTCCCGATTTTCCCGATTTTCCGGATTTTCCCGATCCCGATAGCCCCGATCCCGATGGTCCCGATCCATTCGGTCCCGCAGGTTGCGGTCAGGCTCCACCTGTCACTCAGCAGCAATGCGATGACAGATTCAATTGGCCAGACCCGTGCGAAAGCGCACTGCCCGATTGTTTGAAAGCGCTGGCGAAATCACTGGCCAGGGCATGCAGATTTGGTCCTCCGGCTTGTAAAGCAGGAGCTGCTTTTGCTACAGCACAATGTTTAATCGGTGCTGCAGAATGTTTTGCAGACAGACTCATTGATGATAATAAAAAATCTCACTGTCGTCCAGTGGTACGCTCTTGTGATCCCAACGATATTCTTGGACCCGAAGGGTATGGAGATGAACGTTTTGTGTCTGTAAATGATGAACTGGGATATACCATCAGGTTTGAAAATGATCCTGAACTTGCCGAAGGACCCGCACAGGTGGTACTCATTACGCAGGACCTCAGCGAGCATCTTAATCCTCTTAGCTTCAGACTTGGAGCTTTCGGATTTGCTGATTATGTATTTGAGGTACCTGCCGGTATGGCATCCTACAACACCCGAATCGATCTCAGAGATTCACTTAATATTTATCTTGATGTAGTGGGTGGTGTAAATGTTTCCAACAACCAGATATTCTGGCTCTTTACCAGTGTTGATCCGGGCACAGGTGCCACTCCGGATGATCCTTTCACCGGCTTCCTTGCCGTGAACGACTCAACAGGTGTTGGCGAAGGCTTTGTCACCTATAGTATCTATCCGGAATCTGAATCCAGTACCGGTGATATCATATTCGCTGAGGCATCCATTATCTTTGATGTGAATGAGCCCATCATTACTCCTGAAATATTCAATACCATTGATGCATTGCCCCCTTCAAGCGAAATGGATGAACTGGCCGAATTTCAGTTTGCCAGCCAGATCAACCTCTCATGGGCAGCTGTTGATGATGAAGGAGGTTCCG
>SKNT01000008.1 GCA_007120385.1 Balneolales bacterium | reverse complement strand
TGGGAACCCGCAGATACGCCCCGATTCAACAGTATTTCAGAGGCGGCAAATCAGTTGAAAGAAGCGGTCAGCGGCTGCATAGCCCGGGTAACCGAAGGGATGACGCACGTGGGACTGCTTGTCAGCGGCGGTGAAGACTCACGTTTGATGGCCGCACTGCTCCCGCCGCATCTCAAACGCGATGCCTTCATTTTTTTGGATAACATGAACCGTGAGGGTCGTCTTGCGCGGCGCGTTACCGATGCTTTTGGCATGGAACTGCGTGTAGGCCTGCGAAAAACCACACACTATCTGGATGCGCTTCCGCAGGCCACGCGGCTGATTGGAAGCGACCAGCAATGCATCCACGCACACACCCTGGGTTTTTACCGGGAATTTGAGTTGGACCGGCTGGATGCTGTCTTTGGCGGATTCCTGGCCAACTCGCTGCTGAAAGGGGACAACAGGCACCAGACCCGGCTGCAGCGAAAGCTTCCGTTTCTTCCGCAGAAAGCACTGCCCGGAGAGGGCCACAGCAAGCCGAGCCACAGCAAGCTGTTTGACAGCAGCATCTTGGCCCGGATTGACGAAAGGCGACGCAACCAACTTGACCGGGTCCGGCTTCACCGAAATGAGACCACCCATGAGTGGTTTCAGTTCTGGCCGAGAACCATGGGTTATGCCAATGCCAATATCACAGTGAACCGACGCCTTTTCCGGTCCTACGAACCATTTGCCAGCAATGAAGTTGTGAAGATCAGCGCTGCCGTCCCGCGGCAATGGAAGCTGAACCGCCGCCTGTACCACAGGGCCTTCCACACGTTTTTCAAACCCGTGCGGCATGTGCCGCACAGCAAAGGGCATATGCCCGCGTATCCATGGTGGGTCAACATTCCCTTCAGTTTCAGCTACTGGATATTTGAGAAAACCCGCAATCGGCTGGGTCTGCGCAAATTCTATGACGGGCCCTGGATCGACTGGATCGCTCTTCTTCAGACCCCTGAGTGGCAGCAGCAAATTGAGGCCGCCTGCAGCGAACCCTTCCTGGAAAAGTGGTTCGGCCCGGCCGGCAGCTCTGGCCAAGCCGGAGACCGTTGCCTTGACCTGAAGTTTACCGCCATGATCAACCTGATCCAGGCCAGACATTTCTTGCAAGAAACCGAATCCCAAACCACTCATGAATAAACACAACATTCTGCTGGTCTGTGACCATCGCAATACGCGTGACTGGGGCTGCAGGAGCTCAAGTATCGCATTGGGTCAGATTCTCGGATGCCGGGGGGAAATCGATACGCTCTCACGGGATCTTGCGACGAAGCGCCATCCTTCCGGACCGCTTCGTTCCTACATCAACAGGGGACGCCATGGCCGTACCGTATCACGGGCAATCCGCAAAATCGACGCATTCCGCACGCTTTACCGACTCATCGGGGGACGTGATGACTATGTCTTCCGCGATCCTGCCCGTACACTCAACCTGTTCCGAAAGGAGGCAAAACTTGGCAATTCGCTTCTTGCCGATGTGCAGCAGCGGTTTGAGAAGTCGGACAGTGTGGTCGTAAATGGAGGCAACACCCTTATGTTCGACTCCACGCCCCGCCGTGAAATGCTTTTTCAGCTGTTTGCCGTTGAACTGGCTGCATCACTCGGAAAACCGGTCTACTATCTGAACGGCATGATCGGTGACGGTCCATCCCCGGACAGCAGCACCGAAATGCAGCAGATACTGCTCCGGACGCTTTCCAAATGCCGCAGCGTGAGCATGAACGATCCGCATTCCATGAAATACCTTGCCGAAATGGGTCTGTCCAACGTTCAGTGGTTTCCCGATGCCCTGTTTACCTGGCGTACCCGGTATGCACCGCTGCTTGATTCAGGTCTGTATGCCCACACACCGGAAATGCTGGAGGCCTGGCCGGACTCCAACCGTATTTTCGGCAAAAAAGAAAGCTGGCCGGCCGGGTACATCTGCCTGAGTGCAGCTACCCCAACTCGCTCAGCAACCAGACAAACGACATCAATCGGCCTGTCATCGTCCGCTCCGGGTACCCGAATAAAAACCGGACATCCCGAGACATTTTACGAGAAACTCATCACCGGCCTGATGAAGCAGACCGGCTTGACAGTGGTGGTGGCGGATCCCAGCGGCGACGAATTCCTCAGGCCGCTGTGCGAACGGCTCGACCTGCCATTCGTGCCATCCACAGCCAACCTGTTCGCAGGGACCGGCCTGCTGGCCGGAGCACGCGCTTTTGTCGGCGGACGATATCATCCCGCGATAATGGCCTCCCTTGGAGGCACACCCTGCACCTTCCTGCAGGGGAAGGCATACGAAGCGGACCGCCTGCAGCATGTTCTGGAATATGACACATCACCGGTATTTCCGGTGGATGAGGACAAGGAAAATATCCAGGCCATCATTGACTACACCGCCGCCAAAATTGCGGAAGGAGATACCCTGCGCAAAAAATTGATTAACCAGGCACACAAAAACTCATACAAAGCCAGGTACGGTCTATGTTCCTCCCTGAGCAACCCGGGCTGATGCAAAAAAGCACAACAGCTGAAGACGAATCCATGAAAACCATAGCCATAATGGGTTCCAAACCGGACAGCATGCTTCCGGACAGCCACATAACCTATTTCGTTAACGGAAGTGTGACCCTCTTCAGCGACAGCATACCGCCGGATATGGAAGTCATCCACTTTGTGAACGGAAACAGCATCCGCAACTACGAACGCATTGGACGCTACCAGAAATCCGGGGCACCGGTCGGTACTCTTATCAGCGATATGGAGCGGTATGCACACACCCGTTTTGTCCTGTACAACACCGAAAACAACAACAGTGTGAGCATACTTACCGATCTGGGCGTACCACGCGGCAACATCCGCGTCATCCCGCGCCGGGAACGGGATCAGATCCTGCGGCAAATCACCGGCTATCGCATGCCCCTTGGCATAATTGATGCCTGGAAGGAATTGTCAACCTACGAATTCAGCAGACTGTGCTTCAGCGGTATTTTCAAACGCAATATCCTCCAACGGAAAGACTATTCACCCTATTTCCGGCCATCTTCAGGCATTTTTGCCGTCCTTTTTGCGATTTATGAGCATGGTTACAACAACATCTACGAAATAGCCGGAATCAGCTTTCAGAAAAGGGATATATACAAGGTGAGCCACAGGGTGATCCGCACCGACATGGAGAACAAGATCAATCTTCAGTGGCACATCCTCCCGGACAGAATAGTGGTTCAGCGGCTCATGGAAAATGAGCGCGTGAACCTGAGTGTCCACGAATGAACAGTCCGGACGAACTGGCTGTACCGAACACTAACCGCTAATTATTTCAGACATGGCAAAACAGAAAACCGTATACGTGGGAATGAGCGCCGACCTGGTCCATCCGGGTCACCTCAATATCATTCGCGAGGCAGCCAAACTGGGAAGTCTTACCGTGGGGTTGCTTACGGATGAGGCCATCGCCAGCTACAAGCGGCTTCCCTATCTGGAGTTCGAACAACGCCGTGAAGTAGTCGAAAACCTGAAAGGAGTGGACAAGGTGGTGCCGCAGTTTCAGCTCGACTACCGCCCGAACTTGAAAAAGCTCAAGCCCGATTACGTTGTGCACGGGGACGACTGGCGGGAGGGCCCGCAGAAGCGTACGCGCCAGCAGGTGATCGACACACTGAAGGAGTGGGGCGGCGAACTCATTGAAATCCCCTACACCCACGGCATATCCTCCAGCAAACTGAACAAGGCGCTGCGCGAAGTGGGCGTTACCCCTGATATCCGGCGCAAACGCCTGCGGCGGCTCATCAATTCCAAGGATGTGGTCCGCATCATAGAAGCGCACAGCGGCATGTCGGGGCTTATCGTCGAACACACCCATGTGGATGTCAACGGCGTGCGCCAGGAATTTGACGGCATGTGGGCCAGCTCCCTGACCGACTCCACGATGAAAGGCAAACCGGACATCGAGGCAGTCGACATCACCGCGCGCATCGGCAACATCAACGACCTGCTGGAAGTGACCACCAAGCCGATCATCTTTGACGGCGATACCGGCGGTAAAATCGAACATTTCGGGTACACCATCCGCACCCTTGAGCGGCTGGGCGTCTCGGCCATAATCATTGAAGACAAAGTGGGACTCAAGAAAAACTCGCTTTTCGGCACCGATGTCAGCCAGCAGCAGGATACCATTGAGAACTTCAGCAGCAAGATCAAGGCCGGCAAGGCCGCCCAGATCACCGAAGATTTCATGATCATTGCCCGCATAGAGAGCCTCATCCTCAAGAATGGAATGAAGGATGCGCTTGAACGCGCCAGGGGCTATATTGAGGCGGGTGCCGATGGCATCATGATCCACTCAAAGGAGAAAAAACCGGACGAAATCCTGGAGTTTTGTAAAAATTTTGCAAAATTTGACCGCGATGTGCCGCTGGTGGTCGTTCCTTCGAGCTATGATACCATCACGGAAAAGGAACTGGCCGAAGCCGGTGTGAATGTGGTCATTTACGCCAACCAGCTGCTGCGCAGCGCCTACCCGGCCATGGTCGACACCGCACGGCGCATCCTGACCCACCGCCGCGCCTACGAAGCGCGCGACAACATGATGTCCATCAAAGATATCATCACCCTGATACCCGGTGCAAGCTGACATCATGAGTGAACCCCGATCTCCCCGATTTTTCACATTCCGTTCCAGATTAACCAATCCGGACCCCATTGCAGGTGCCGTGACCCGCAGCAGCTCGCGCATGCTGCACGAGTTCATCATCAGCAAAACCGCAGAATTGACAGAGCAGCGCTTCGGCGACCTGAGTTACAAGGGCTTTGCCATGAAACCGATCATCGAACACAAGGTGTACTGGCAAATCATGTCGGACCCGGAGATTGAGGAGCTGTTTCGTGAGGATCCGATCAGGGTGGATGAACCGCGTATCGTACGTGTCATCAACCGTAAAATAGATCTGCTTGGCACCCCTCCGCTCATGTACCCGCTGAGAATAGTCAAAGATGTGGGCTACTGGCTGATGTCCGTGCTGAAGAGCAGTCCCCGGCAGCCCACAGATGTGGTGATTCCCATAAACCAGAAAAAATACTTCCCCTACCTGCAAAAAGTGGAGCAGGAGCTGCGCGACACGGGAACTTCGGTGCGCTATTACGCCTATGACAAATGTCGCAGGGATGTGGATGTCTCCGATACCCGACGCTTCATGCGCGAGAGAAGGGATTTTCCGGCCTTCTGGAATCAGTGCTACTTCAGGGCCGACACCGTGTGCCGGGCCATAGACAAAATCCTGGGAACATGGGGCTACCACCTTCCGCAGAAAACCTTTGTCGTTGAAGGCGATACCTCCATCCTCCATATTACCGGCCTGGCAAGCCGGATGATCGGGAGCAAATCCTTCTGCCTGCAGTGGGGCTTCGTCGGCACACCCGTACCCAAAACAGGGTGGCGAAACATGCCGTTTGACCGCTTCCTGGCCTGGGGTGAGTTTTTTCGAGAGAGCGTCGAAGACTACAACCCCGATATCCAGATACGGATGGTCGGGCATCCCGGACTTGAAGAGCGCGGAACAGAGTCAGACAGTGCCGCCAGGCTGTCGTCTGAATCCCCCCGGATCATTCTCTTCGCCGTTCAGAAAATCATGCGGCCCTTTATCAATCAGGATGACCTGGAACGCTTCATGGAAGCGGCCATTCAAACGGCACGGGACCTGCCTGATTATCAGATCCGCATCCGCAGTCACCCGAATTACCCCATCCCCGAGGATGTCAAGGAGCAGTATGCCGACATCCCCAACATCGAATGGCACGACTATTTCCGATCCACCCTTGATGAAAGCCTGCGGAATGCGCATATGTGCGTCACGATCTCATCCACACTGGCACTGGAAGCACTTCACTACGGCGTCATACCCTTGTATCTGAAGATCAATACAATCGAACTTTACCTGCACCGCATAGGCCACCTGTTCCGCAAGATCACCGGCAATCAATACCCGCACGTTGCTGAACCAGGCAGTGTCGCCTCACTGATAAAAAAAATCGACTCCATGAAACCTAAACCATTTTACACGCAGCACCTGTTCTCGGATACCGGTGATAGCGCCGTGCAAAATATCGTCAGTGCATTGAAATGATAAAAGAATCCAGTGAAGGGATACCGTTTTTCTCTGTAATTATACCCGTGTACAACAAGGGACCGCATGTCGGCAGGGCAGTCAGGTCCGCGCTGCGCCAGACCTGCGGCGACTTTGAGCTGATACTGGTGGATGACGCTTCCACCGACAACAGCATGGATGAGATCGGAAAGTTTGACGACCCGCGCATCCGCATTTATCACCGCTCGGAGAGCGGTCCCGGTGGATATGCCGCCCGCAACCTTGGTACCGAAAAAGCCCGAGCCGAATGGGTTGCCTTCCTGGATGCCGACGACGAATGGTTCCCGGAACACCTGCAAAAGCATCTTGAACTCAGTAGCCATTATCCGGAGGCAGGGGTGCTGGGTTGCGGCCGCGAAATCATCCAAAAAGACGGCTCTGTGATAATGGGGGAATACTACAGCCGGTACAAGTCGCGCGGCAACCATTTCCTGGACCTGGACAGCTACCTGGAGGTGTTCGTGGCAGGATACCGCCCGCTCTGGACATCGGTTACCTGCATCCGCAGGGAAGTGATGCGGCAGGCAGGCGGGTTCCCGGCTGGACGATCGAAGCGGGGGGGGGATATCGACACCTGGCTGCGTTGCATTGAACACGCAAAGGGAATGGCCTGGAGCGCACATGTCGGTGCACGCTACTACAAGGATTCGGTCAACATGGTGACCAACACCTCGATCAATACCGCAGATGCCGAACTGGCCACCGTCCGCCACCTGCTGAAAAAACACCGGGGCCGAACCGCCCGATTGCTCAAAATGTTTGCCAACAACCGCTGTATGAAAGCATTCAAGGAACACAGCAAGGTGACCGGAAAGAAGAAGTACTCCTACCTGACAAGGCTCTATTTGAGCGTGATTCCATTCAAAAAGATTCCCAAATACCTGACAGGGTCCGCTGTCGCCAAATCTAAAGGGTCAAATCGTGCCTGAGATAGAAGGAGTGCGATACCAAACCGTTTTTTTTGACTTCGACGGGGTGATCGCCGATACCAACACCCTCAAGAAGCGGAATATCCACGCCTCGGTGGCAAAACACCTTGCCCCGCAACCCGCAGCGGAATTTGTCTCCTTTTTCACCGCAAACAACGGAGTGCCCAGGGAGAAGAAAGTCTACTCCCGCTTCGATGCACAAACCGGCCGGCAGATTTTACAGGATTATGCACGGCGCAACCGCGAGTCCTTCGAACGCATTTCCACAACACCCGGCTTTGAACTGTTTTTTCAAAACTGCCAGCAGGACGGAGCCCGCACCTGGGTGCTTTCGGGCGGCGATGCCGGCGAGATCCGGGCCATTCTCCGGCGAAACGGACTCGACCAGTTTGACGGGATTCTGGCCGGCCCCGATACCAAATCAGAGCACCTGCGGCGCCTGGAGTACCCGGAACCCGCGCTCTTCATCGGGGACAGCCGCCATGACCATGAAGTAGCAAAAGAGTTTGGACTTGGCTTTATTTTCATGAGTGGCTATACGCAATTTGCAGAATGGAAAGAGTATTTCCGGAAAAACAAAATCGACAAGATCATATCAAACTTAGGAGATCTGTTATGATAAAAATTGGCATCAACGGATTCGGGAGGATAGGGAGAGCGTTGACGCGCATCAATCTGCGTCACCAGAAGTACCGCATTGTCGCGGTCAACGATATAGACGAAGACATCCACAATCACGCTTACCTGCTCAAATACGACACCACCTACGGCAAACTTCGCGATGACAAGGTGGAAGTGGAAGGGGACCTGATCAAAATCAACGGTGATTCCATCAAGGTGTTTCGGGAGCGGGAGATCAAAAATGTGCCGTGGGATGAAATGGGAGTGGATCTGGTGGTCGAAGCATCAGGCGTGTTTCAGAATGTGAAGCAGGCACACGAGATCATCAACGGGTCAGTCAAAAAGGTGATCGTAACCCATGCACCAAACCAGGGCATTGACTTCTCCTACATGTACGGGGTGAACTCGGACCAATACGACAAATCCCGGCATCACGTCATCAGCAGCAGCATTTGCGATGCCAATGCGCTCGGACCCTTCTACACACTCATTGAGCGCGAATTCGGCATTGACGTCGGTGAAGTAACCACCCTGCACCCCTGGCTTTCATATCAGAACCTGCTGGACGGCACCCTGCAGTCCGTCTCCAGTCCCGGTCACCTGTGGCGCGATTATGCGCTGGGACGCAGCAGCATAGGCAGCCTTATCCCCAAGGAGACCACCCTGTGCAGCGCCATGCAGAAAGTGCTGCCCGATAGCGTCGAAAAACTTCACGCCTCCTCTTTCCGCACCCCGACCTCCATCGTCTCATCCATTGACGGGGTGTTCCTCCTGGAAAAAAGCACCACCCTGGAAAAGGTGCAGGAAGCCCTTGAGGCCTATACGGAAAAATATCCCGGCGTACTCAAACTCGACGGACGCTCGCTTATCTCCATCGATTATCTCGGCAACGAAAACGCCGCGGTGGTGGACATGCGCTGGCTGTATCTGAACAAGGGCAAAATGCTGAAATTCGTCCTTTGGTATGACAACGAATGGGGGTACACCAGCCGGGTCTACCACATCATCAGCCGACTGCTATGAGGATAGCTGCAAGAATGAAAATTGTACGATACCGATACAACGGGGAAACGGCTTACGGCGTGATTGATGGCGACATGGTGACCACGCCGGGACAATCGATCCGCGGGGAGCGGGTAGGCGGCACAGATGCCGGCAGCCTCATATCCCTGCTGGATGCCGCCGGACCGGCACACCCCGGCATCGCCGGATCAGGAAACTCCCCCGATCGCGCGCAGCGCAGCACCGCACAATCCGCCGCACACACTGGCACACAGACCCTCCCGCTGAGCGAGGTGGCCCTGCTTGCCCCGGTCCGCCCCGGCAAGGTCATCGCCCTGGGCTACAACTACAAGGATCTGGTGGGGGAGCGCGTGGCCTACGACGAACCCGTCATCTTCCTCAAGCCGCCCTCGGCCGTCATCGGTCCGGGCGAAACCATTGTCCTGCAGGAAGACCGAAAGGTCTGGACCGAGGTGGAACTGGCCATCATCATCGGCAAAACATGCCGCCATGTCTCACCGCAGCAGGCTCCGGACCATATCCTGGGCTTCACCATTGGCAACGACGTGACCATGAGCAACTGCCATGGCCGCGACCACCATCTGGCCCGCTCCAAGGGTTGGGATACGTTCTGCCCGCTTGGCCCGGCCATTGTCACGGGTGTGGACACATCCTCCCTGAAAATGACCAATTCGATCAACGGCAGGGTGATGCAGTCCAGCTCCACGGACAAACGCATCCTCAATGACGCCGAAGTGGTCAGTTTTCTTTCGCATTTTTTCACGCTGGAACCGGGCGACGTAATCCTGACCGGCACCCCCGCAAATGCCGAGGATTCCGTGATCCGCGACGGCGATCGCGTCTCGGTCTCAATTGAAGGACTGGGAACCCTGACCAACACGGTCCGGGCTGATTTTTGAAAACCTGAGTTCAACCCGACTGTAATCGAAATTAAGAAAATATGAGACAGGTAATTGCAATTCCCGCCCGCATGACCAGCTCGCGTCTTC
The DNA here is from genome assembly GCA_007120385.1 of Balneolales bacterium. GTDB lineage: Bacteria > Bacteroidota > Rhodothermia > Balneolales > Natronogracilivirgulaceae > SKNL01. The sequence continues at coordinate 28,047 of SKNT01000008.1, read as the reverse complement.
CGGGCAAGGCGATGATCGACATCCTGGGCAAGCCGGTCATCCGGCACGTATGGGAGCGCTGCGCACAGGTGCACCCCGAAGAGGATATCTATCTGGCAACCGAAGACGACGTGATCGTCGAATACTGTGAGAAAAACGGGATGAACTGCGTGAATACCGGTCCGGCCGAGTGCGCCACCACGCGCATAAAGCTGCTCAGCGATCAGGTGCCCGCCGACGCCTATCTGAACATCCAGGGCGACGAGCCGCTGGTCAACACCCGCGATGTGCGCCGCCTGCTGGATTACAACCGGGAACATCCCGGACGCATTGTCTTTGGCAAGACGGAGTGCAGTGAAACCGACTTCGGGGACCCCTCGAAAGCAAAAGTGGTATGCGCGCCCGACGGACGTCTGCTGTTTACCTCCCGTGCCGGCATCCCGCTGGATATCCGCGGCAACTTCGACACAGCCGAGAAGGCGATCTGGCTGTTCGCTTTCAACAAGCAGGCGCTGGACCGCTACGTAAGCGAGCGCACCTATTCCCGAATCGACCGCATCGAGCAGCTCGACATCATCCGGTTCCTGGAGCTGGACATCCCGGTCTACTGCATCGATATGATAGGCGACAGCTGGGCGATAGACGAGCCCAAAGATGTCAAGATCGTCGAGAAACGCATGAAAGCTGCCGCAAAAGAGGGATAACAACGCATGTCCGTAATAGCCATTACCGATTATTTCAAAGAGCCGGATGTGGAGCGCGAGATCCTCGGCGACCTGGTCGGCACAAAAGCCGGCCCCGACACCGAGGTGCTGCTCGTCTGGCATGACCATATCACCGGCGAGTACGTGGACCGCCTGCCGGCCCTTCGCGGCGTGCAGCGCTACGGCGTGGGATACGACAACCTGGACCTGCCTGCCCTGAAACAGCGCAACATCGTTGCCTGCAACAATCCCGACTACGGGGTGGATGAGGTTTCCGATACCGCCGTGGCCATGATACTGAACATCGTCCGCGGCGTATTCACCTACGACCACGCCGCAAAAGCCTACCGGTCAAACTGGCAGGAAAACGTCAACACCGCCATCAGGCGCACCAGCGACACCGTGCTGGGCGTGGTCGGCGCGGGCCGCATCGGCGGCAGCGTGCTTATAAAATGCCGGGCCCTCGGGTTCCAGACCGTCTTATACGACCCATACCGGCCGCGCGGATACGAAAAGATGCTTCAGAGCCGGCGGGTGGACTCCCAGGATGAGCTGCTGGCCGCATCGGACATCGTATCGGTGCATACGCCGCTCAGCGACGAGACCCGCGGCATGATCGACGCCGGTTTCATCGCCGCCATGAAACCGGGCAGCGCCCTTGTCAACACGGCGAGAGGCGGACTGCTGGCCGATACCGGCATCCTCCATGACGCACTGCGCTCGGAACACCTGTCCGCCGTGGCAATGGACGTGCTGCCGCAGGAACCGCCGGCCGACGATGCACTCATCAGCGCATGGCGCAACAGTGAGGAGTGGCTGCGCGGACGATTGATCATCAACCCGCACACCTCGTACTACTCGGCCGCATCCTCCCGGGAATTGCGGATCAATGCTGCCCGGAACGCACTGCGCATCTACGAGAACAAGACTCCCTACAACCTTCTGTACTGAACCCGTGCCGGCTTCGCATCCGTTTCCCCGAAAGCGGGCACGGCCGGTGCATTCATCATAGACAATTACATCCTGTCACTACATCACAGACCAACATATGACTCTGCAATCTCCCTTCCATTTCGCCAATAAACTGTCAGAATTCCGCCAGAAAATGCAGGATAAGCACGTTCTGGGCATATTCTGCAAAACCACCGACAGCTCGGTCATCGAAGCGATCGGCCACAGCAGCATGGATTTCGCCGTGCTGGACATGGAACACTCGCCGATAACCACCGAGACGCTCAAAACGCACCTGATGGCGCTGCAAGCCACGCCGACACTGGGCATTGTCCGGGTGGAGCGCTACGACAGCATGCATATCGGCAAGGCGCTGGACCTGGGCGCCCACGGCATCATGGTGACTTCCGTGCAAAGTGCCGAACAGGCCGCAATCGCGCTCAAACTGGCCCGGTTTCATCCGCATGGCGAACGCGGGGTATGCCGCTTTGTGCGCGCCGCAAATTACGGCGCCATGGCCAGGGAAGACTACTTTCCGGAAGCCAACCGCAGCCTCATGGTCATGCAGGTGGAAGGCAGCGAGGCCCTGGACAACTTCGACGAGATCATCTCTCTGGACGGCATAGACGTGATCTTTGTGGGTCCGTATGACCTTTCGCAATCGCTGGGCATTCCCGGCGACATTGAGAATCCCCGCGTCACACGGGCCGTTGAGGATCTGATCGTCCGCGCCGCACGCCGCAACGTGAAACTGGGGATCTTCACCGACACCATTCAGCAGCTCCGGCACTGGCGCGACAGCGGCATGGCATTTCTGGGCTATTCCATTGAAATGACCATCCTGGTGCAGGCACTCAACGGCATTTGCCAAAAACTGGACGAAACGGATCTGGGATGATATCCAATAACGAATTTCTAAAGACCCTGCAGGATGAGGGCGTCGGTTTTTTCACCGGCGTGCCCGATTCCCTGCTCAAGGAGATCTGCGCCTGCATCACGGCAAGCGTGGCTCCGCAACAGCATGTCATTGCCGCCAACGAAGGCGCGGCGGTGGGCCTGGCCACCGGCTATCATATCGCCACCAGGCGCATGGCCATGGTCTACCTTCAGAACTCCGGCCTCGGCAACACGGTCAATCCGCTGCTCTCCATCGCCGACCGCGAAGTCTACAGCATACCCATGCTGCTCATGATCGGCTGGCGCGGCGAGCCCGGAGTAAAAGACGAACCGCAGCACGTCAAGCAGGGCCGTGTGCAGAATGGCCTGCTGGATGCCATGGAACTGCCATACGAAGTGATCGGGCCCGATACCCGTGACTATGCATCGGTTGTGCGGCGTCTCTTGGCGCAGGCACAGCAGGAAAACCGTCCGGTGGCACTGGTTGTGCAAAAAGGCACCTTCGTGAAGTGGGAGGGAAAAGAGACCGGCAACAGCGGCACCGCGACCCAAACCGAAGAAAGACCCGGTACGTCCGCGGCACCACAGATGAAACGTGAGGAAGCGCTGGAGGCCATCATCCGGTCACTCGACGATGACACGGTCGTCGTATCCACGACCGGCATGCCTTCACGCGAGATATTCGAGATACGCGCCCAGGGGAATATGGGCCATCACCGTGACTTTCTGACCGTGGGGTCCATGGGCCACTGCTCCCAGATTGCCCTCGGCGCCGCGCTGAGCCGGCCCGAACGGACAATCTGCTGTGTGGATGGTGACGGAGCACTGATCATGCACATGGGATCGCTCGCCATCATCGGTGCAAACGCACCCAAAGGATTCAAACATATCGTGGTCAACAACGGCGCCCACGACTCGGTGGGCGGACAGCCAACCGTTGCATTTGATATTGATATCCCTGCCATTGCCATGGCCTGCGGATATCGCAAAGCCCGGCGGGTATCGGATCCGGACGGTCTCAGGGAAGCCCTGGACTGGCTTGCACGTACCGACGGCCCCGTACTGCTGGAAGTGCAGGTTGCAAGGGGCGCACGAAAGGACCTGGGACGGCCCACACGCACCCCCATCCAAAACAAGACCGATCTGATGGATCATCTGGCTCAGAAACAATCGGCCCGACCGATCCCCGATTAACCCCGCAGGCAAGAAGAACCCCGGATATTACACGACACAACCTTTTCCACAACAGTTTTGAGCAATCTTTTCAGAAGCAACGGCGTGACTGAATACCTTGACACCGATTTCCGTATGGCCCTGGACGATATCCTGCAGAAAAGGAACGTCCGGTCCGTTCTGCTTTTCACGGGAGGATCGTCCTATGACCGGTCCCGTGCACGCGACTATTTCGAACAGATGGCAAGCCGTGTTTCGGTTACGCGTTACAGCGGATTTGGCACCAACCCGTCCCATGAAGCCCTGGTGGCAGCACTTGAACAACTGAAAGGCGCTCATGTCGACATGATCATTGCCGTAGGCGGAGGCAGTGTGATGGATTTCGCCAAACTGGTTGCCATATATCTGGAAAATCCGCAGGCACTGGATGCCGGCTTTCCCGATATCAGCGGTCTTCCCGTAGCGGCACCGATCACCGCCGTACCGACTACGGCCGGTTCAGGCAGCGAAGCCACCCACTTCGCCGTAATGTACCGCGACGGATCCAAGTACTCCCTTGCCTCGCCGCAGCTTCAGCCGGCTTACGTTGTTGTGGACCCGGAACTGACTACAGGCATGTCTGCCGCACAGACTGCCACAAGCGGCATGGATGCTCTGTGCCAGGCCATGGAGTCGCTCTGGGCGCGCAACGCCACCGCGCGCAGCATGGAATACGCCCGCCATGCCATCACGCTCATCCTTCCACACCTGGAACAGTTCTGCCACCATCCCGACAGCAAAAGCCGCAGAGCCATGGCCCTCGGAGCCTTCTTTGCCGGAAAAGCAATCAATATCTCAAAAACCACCGGTCCGCACGCCATGTCCTACTATCTGACCGATCATCTTGGCGTGCCGCACGGAGAAGCCGTAGCCATGAATATGGAATTCTTCATCCGTAAAAACCTGCCGGTGGTTTCGAAAAATGTTCGCCGCGACTTCTTCACCCTCTTCGAGGTGTCAGATGCCGATGCCCTGGCCGGAGGCATATCCAGGCTGAAAAAAAACATGGGACTTCGAATGGATGTTTCAGAAGCCGGCCTCACTTCTCGATCCTCACTCAAAAAGTATCTTGACAGCATCAACGAGGAGAGGATGGGAAACAACCCGGCAAGAATAAGCACCTCGGAATTATTTGACGTATATTACAGGAACATCAATGGCTACCGCAAATAAGCTTATGATTGAAGGTGAGTTAACCTCTGACGAAAAGGACTTTGGAAATTCCGGTTTCCGGATCAATGATAGTGATATGACCCTCCTGCGGCTTACCGACAATATCATACTGAAGAACAGCAAAGCGTGGGTAGACCAGGGAACACTCCTGGGGCTGGTGCGCGATGGAAAGCTTATTGAATGGGACAACGACATAGACCTTTCCTGCATGCAGCATGACAGGCCCCGGCTCCGCCTGACCGATGTTAAAAAACTGATGGACAAGGGACTTGTGGTGCTTACCTCCAGATTCGGCATCAACTTGAAATCGCTGAATAGTGATGAAGATATCAAAAAAGTGGACCTGACCTTCATCTACGGCAAAAACGGTCGCTATTTGAAATCCTACTCAGATTTCGAACACCAGAATTTCCTGGCCAAAGTGATCGAAAAAACAATCAAGGAAGTCCTGGGTCTCGTGCAGCGGTCCCGCCGGAACGGCCTCCGCCTGGGTTTGTGGATGTTAGCAAATTCCATCTCCTGGTTCTACCGCAGCTACTTCATGAAGACAATCGACATGGAGTGCCCGGAATGGCAGTTTGACCTTGACAAAACGAAACTGATGGAGGAAATTGAGAATATTCAGATATATACCAGCCCGGAGCAGTATCTCATCCACAAATACGGAAAAGACTGGCGGGTGCCCAAAAAAGACTGGGATTACACTACCCAGGACGGGGGCATCCTCCATGAAAAGAACTAATTAAGGAATTCAGGGTGGAATTATATATAGATCATCTGGTGATCATTACCGGACCAACTTCTTCAGGGAAAAGCACTCTTATCAAGAGCCTGGCAGCAGGCAAGCTGGATGATGACACACGCAGGATTTTCCCCGAAGACATCAGCAGCTGGCCATCGGTCCCTGCAATGAAGTACATTACCAGCGAATATGCGAAAAAAATGAACGCAACCCGTGAAAATCCGCTGCCCGGAATGGTGCTTCACTACGACTTCCTGAGACCTTTTAAGAAAATCCTCAATGGCTACCATGAGGACAATATTGATTTCATGATCAACCGGTCCAACAGGATCACGGTTTATATCATCAAGCCGGAACCGGAGGTGCTGCTTTCGCAACTGACCAGAGGAGAGCTGGGTGGCAAAAAACTGGACCGGCAACCGGCCGGTGTCACCATTCGGAAACTGATCACGCAGATGTTCAGCAAGATCCCGCAAAACATCCGCAAATCGGTAAAAAAAATTCTTCTGTTCAACCGGAAATCCTCAATTACCGATTTCAACAAACTGCTCTATTTCAAATACCAGGAGCAGGGCTGGGTGGATGGATGGTATGAGAAATTCAATGCCTACCTGAATGAAAAAGCGTCTTCGGGAAAGCAGGTGGACAGGCACTTTGTCAAGCCATCCGCAAGTAATGATCACAGCTGGAAAGTGATCCGGTAATACAAGCATTACCATGAGCAAGAAAATACTGATCCTGGACAACAAACCTATTCGAAGAGGGGCGCAGATCTTTGCCCGCGAACTCAAACAGGAGCTGAACCGGCAAGGGTGCCGATGCAAAATCGTCTATCTGTACAATAGCGGCGAACAGGATATGGACCTTCCAGTCGAGGGAGACGACACCTACCTCGGAGGAGACAAGAAGAGCCTGTTGGAGCTCATGCCGGCCGGCCATCCCGCCCTGCAACGCCGCGTGCTGCGTGAAATTCTGGATTTCCAGCCGGATGTAGTCATGCTGAACGGCGCCAGAAGCGTGAAATACGGCGGAATGGTGAACAAAATGCTCCGCCGGAAAAAAATCCATATCCCGTTCGTAGTACGGGTAATCGACAGCGTGGTCTACTGGAACCGCTCCGTGCTGAAACAATGGTACATGAGAAACATGATCGTACCTGGAATTGACGGAGCCGTCGGTGTTGGCCGGAAGGCACTGGAAGACTTTCGCAGCCTTTACTCCTTCAATGGTCCCGGAACCGCCATTCCCCGTGCTTTTAACACAGACCGTTTCAATAATAATGGATCCAGGTCCGATGCCAGAAAACACCTGAAACGCCCGGAAGACCGTAAAGTGGTCCTCTTTCTCGGAAACGTCACGAAGCAGAAAAGACCCGACCGTTTTCTGGATGTTTTTGCAAAAGTGGCGGAACACCTGCCGGAAGCAGAGGCCTGGATGGTGGGCGACGGTGATCTCCGCCGCGACTCCGAGGCAAGGGCAGGCAAACTCGGTATCTCGGATCGCGTTATCTTCTGGGGATACCAGGACGATGTGGCCCCGTTTATCAGCGGTTCAAACCTGCTCTTTATCTCAAGCGATACCGAAGGAGTTCCCGGGATCGCCCTGGAATCACTCTATCTGGAACGTCCCGTGGTTACTACAGACGCCGGAGACGTGGGAATGGCTGTCAAAGACGGCAAGACCGGATTCCTTTGCCCGGCCGATGACACAGGCACCCTGGCCCAAAGGATCCGCCAGCTGCTTGCCGATGATGAAAAATGCAGGCAGTTGGGTCGAAACGGCAAGAACCACATCCTGGAGAATTTCAACCTCCCCCGTCTTGCCAACCTGTACCTGGATTTCTTCAAGGAGGTGACCCGGCACAAAACAACGGCAACAGTCAAGCATGAGGAACCGGCGGCTTGATCGTTGAAGTGTATGGTATCGCCGGCTCAGGAAAATCTACCTGGGTCAAACGGCAAACCGGCATGGCAAAAGTTCGAGTCTCCCCGTGGCTCAAACTGCGGGTCCTGCTCCGGCTGCTCACCCGCGACATGATCCCGTTATTGCGTCTCGCTTTCCGTTTCCGGGATAACCTGAAGCGCAAAATCGTCTTCTTTATTTATTATAAGCTGATCGTGGCTGAGTTGTTGGCCCGCAAAGAGAATATAAAAGTGATCTACGACCAGGGACCTATCTACAACCTGAGCCGGCTGCACTATAAAAGCAGCCCGGGAGAGCAGGAGCGATCCAGCCGCGAAATGGAGAAGCTTCTGGAGCGCATTCGGCAGGTCTACGACGATACAGTCTACCTGCGGTGCCCGGTGGATATCGTACTCGGACGGATCCATGGCCGCGACAAGGAGCATTTTGCGCGGAGAGTAGATGAGGAGGAGGCCCGGCAGCGACTTGGACGCTGGGAGCAGAGCTACGAATTCATTTGTGAGAGACTGCAATCCACAATTATTGAAAACTATTGAACCACAACATTATAACATCAGGATGATGAACATTGTCTATGTAATCACCGGACTCGATTATGGGGGAGCGGAGACGCTTCTGGTGAACAAGGCCATTCACCTGAGCCGCAATCATGATGTATCCATTATCAGCCTGCGCACGCCAAAGGCGCTGACAGATGAGCTGGAGTCAAACGGTGTTTCTGTTTACAGTCTGGACCTGACCCCTTTGAAGCTTCCCGCAGCCATTGGCAGGTACCGCCGCCTCATTCGCAGGCTCAAACCCGACGTGGTCCACTCCCACCTGATCCACGCCAACCTTTTTACTCGCATAGCCGGCCCGGGAAAACGCTCCTGGCGGCTGGTACAGACCACCCACGGGGGCAAGGAGGGGGGGCACCGCTTCCTCGATTTTCTTTATCGCATCACCAACGGGATTCCGGATTTCATCACTTCGGTTTCGCAGGAAGGGGTGGAAAAATACCGCGAACGCACCAGGTTCAAGGGGGATAATATCACATATGTCATCAACCCCGTCAATGTAGAGAAATTTGCCCCTGATGCCCGGATCCGTGAAGAGGTGCGGAAGGAACTGGACCTGAACGGACAATTCGTCTGGTTGGCAGTAGGGCGATTCTTCGAACAGAAGAATTATCCGAACATGATCCATGCCTTCAAGAAAGTGGCGGCCGAAAAGGAAAATGCCCGCCTGATAATTGCAGGAAAGGGACCGGACAAGGAAGCCATTGCCGGACTTGTTTCCGGGCTGGAACTGGACCGGCAGGTTACCCTGCTCGGGGTTCGCAGTGATGTGGACCGGCTCATGAAAGGCGCCGACGCCTATCTCATGTCGTCTGCATGGGAAGGGCTGCCCATCGTACTTCTCGAAGCAGCCGCGTCGGGCCTGCCAATCGTCGCTACCGACGTCGGAGGCAACTCGGAGGTAGTACACAGTGGCAAAAACGGATTCCTGGTACCTTCAAACGACTCCGATAAACTGGCCGAAGCCGTTCGGAAACTGATGGAACTGCCGGAAAATGAGTTGGCAAACCGGGCAAGGAAATCCCGCGATATTGTCAAGGAACGCTTTGCCACCGAATCAGTTGCTAACCAGCTACTTATAATTTATCGAGGTGAGCCAATCAGATCCGAAAAAAATATTATTCCGTCCACCTGATCTGTCTAAAAAAACGATGTCTTTGGCAAAAAAAATTTATATTTACGCTCCTTATTTCCTGAAGGTGCTCATCCTGAATATCAAGGCCATGCTTTTGTACCGGAACCGGTATTCGGGTAATTTCTGCCGCATGCTGGAGCAACACAAAAAGTTATGGGAAGCCGATTTCCATGACATCCGGCTCTTCCAGCAGAACGTGCTCCGTGACATGCTTCTGGAATGCCGGCAGGAATCATCCTGGTACCGTAACGTCATGCAGAAGAAAGGAATAACCGAGGAGCTGATCCGGAAAGAACCGGAAGAGGCCCTGTTCCGCATGCCAAAACTGACCAAGAAACAGCGTCGTGATCATGCCGGCAAGATTGCCATAAGCGATGATCGTCGTCCCACCACTGTTACACGCACTACGAGCGGAACTACGGGAACACCGATGATAATCGCCATGGACAGGGATACCCAGCAGCGTACCTTTGCCTACCTGCACCGCTACTACTGGAGCATCGGACTTCCCCGGAAATTCCGCAGTGCCCGGTTCACCGGAAACAACATTGTGCCGACTGAACAGAAAAAACCCCCGTTCTGGGTTCTGAATTACTTCGACCGGCAGCTGTTCATGTCATCGTACCATCTTACGGACGAGAACCTGAAGCACTACATCCGCAAACTCAACCGTTTCCGTCCACAACTGCTCGACGGCTATCCGTCCACCATTTTCATCATTGCCAGATATATCCTTGCAAACAATATCAAGCTTGATTTCAGGCCAGTCGCCATCAGTGTAACGGCCGAGACGCTGTACAGTGAACAGCGCAAGACCATAGAAAAGGCGTTTGGCGCCAAAGTGTTCAACCAGTACGCCTCTGCCGAGGGCAGTCCCATGATCTCCGAATGCCCCGAAGGCAACCTGCACCTGCACCTGGATACCGGCTACTTCGAGTACCGGGTGCATACCGGCATCGGCCCTAACGGTACCGGTCCGGACACTCACACCGGTAAAACCACCGCTACCGGTCCGGTACAGCTGGCCGAACTGGTCGTAACCGGTTTCAGAAACCGTAAAATGCCATTGATCCGCTACGAAATCGGGGATTTCATTCAGCTGAAAGAGCACGAATCTTGCCCTTGCGGATGCCAGATGCCCCTGGTGCAACGGATCGTGGGAAGGGAGGATGATTTTTTCATCAACGATAAAGGCGCCCTCATCGGACGCGTGGCCAGTGTGCTTTTCAAACAGGCCAGGCATGTCATCAGGGGGCAGATCATCCAGAAAAAACCATCGGAATTCGAAATTTTCGTGGAAACAGAGCATGCCTATAGCGCCGGCGACGAGCAGATCCTGATCGATCGCACCCGGGAGATCATGGGCGCGTCGGCACAGGTGACCGTCAGGGTGGTGGATCAGCTGCCTGCCGGTGCCGGTGGGAAACTGCGGGCAGCCGTTCGCCTGTTCCCGCTTGACCGCGTCCCGGATATGCCCGGCTGACAACCATGATGATTTCCAATAAAACTGTAACTTTCACAATTTCATAACAGGATACTTTACGTGTTAGGTTTTTCCATTACCTGGTTTATTGTTCTGATCACGATTGGGCTGATTTTCAGCTTTACAAATCAGGACCGCAAGCTGCAGAAAGTGCTTTTCATAGCGCTTGCCTTCCGCCTCGCCCTCATGATCATCGACACCTGGATATGGCCGGACCTGCCGTACCTTACTGCCGCCGATGCCAGCCGCTTTCAGCGCAGGGCCGTTGCTTTTTCCCAGCTCGGGCTCTCCGAACTTATCACCTGGCCGCTTCCCGGCGGGGCCGGTCTCTTCGCCTACTTCATGGGAACCGTCTACGCATTGGTCGGGTCAGATGAGAGTACGATCATCCGGGCCATTAACATCCTGGCAGGGGTGTTCTCCGTTTACAACGTCTTCCACATCTCACAGATGCTCTGGACCCGGAAAATCGCCCTGCAGAATGCATTCATACTGGCATTATTCCCATTGCTGGCCGTTTACGCGCAAAACCTGCTCAGGGAGGCCTTCGTTGTCTATTTCCTCACGCTCGGGATACGCTACTATGTCTCCTGGATCAAACTCAAACGCATCCATCATATTGCGCTTGCGGTGGTTGGCTTTGGACTGAGCACGGCACTGCATATGGGCGCACTGATGGCCCTGCTTGGCCTGGGCGTGTACCAGGTCTGGCTCATAATGACATCGCTTGCCAAGGGACGGATCATCATGTTCCTGAGTTCAGCCGTGGCAATTCTTATTGTGGGCGTCGGACTTCATTACCTCAATACCACCGGTTGGGGACTCAGCACTATCGGAGGTGAGGGGGCCATCAGTGAGTTCGGGGTGGAAGAGCTGATTATAGAGAGGGGCGGCGAAGATCGGAAGGGAAGGGCCAGCTACCTGCAGGGCCTGGGTGCCTCCAATCCCGTGGATGTCATCTGGCAAACCCCGCTTCGGGGCGTGTACTTCCTCTTTGCTCCCATGCCCTGGATGATTGGCTCCATATGGGACGTGGTAGGCCTCATTGACGGCCTGCTTTACTTTCTTGTATTCTTCGGCATTTACAAGTCATTCCCTGTCATCAGGAAAGATCCCGCCGCCCTCGCCTTGCTGGTCATGCTGCTCGGCATGATCGTGGCATTCGCCTGGGGTGTGACCAACTACGGTACCGGCATGCGGCACCGCGCCAAAATCATCTCTCTCGCCATCTGTCTCACTCCATACCTGTTCCCATTGAGAAAGCTGGTTCAGAGCAAAGTGAAAAAAGGACTGGAAGTGGTCTACACCTCGAAATTATTTCACCCATGAAACGTGTGAAATAAGGCCTCAATGCCGTTTTAATGCCGCCCGAAATAGCGACATTAAGACATCTTAATCTGTTTCAGAGCTGCAAACCGCAGGAATCGGCTTTTTCTGCGTTTCAGGGCACACCTCACAGAGCAGCATCGTTAAGACTTTCTAATCTGAAGAATTTGATTTTAGATGCCTTGAGGGCATAGCTTATTTAAAAGCTGAGCGATTGTGCTGTCTTGCCAATTGCAGGCCAGTCGCCAGCAGTCAATTTTAACAGAACTTCACACCGCAACCGTGTCCAGTAAGATCCTTTTCGTAGCAGCAAACGCCCGGTCGCTGATCGCCAACCGCGGAGACCTTATTCAGGATATGAAGGCTCAGGGCCACCAGGTCCATGCCCTCATCCCGGAATACGATTTTCTCCCGGAGGTGCACGATCTCGGCATCAGCTACGATCTGATCCAGCTCAGCCGGACCGGTGTGGACCCCTGGTCGGACCGCAAGTCCTACCGCCAACTCAAACAGCTCATTGCGCAGTTCGAACCGGATATCGTTTACAGCTATTCCATCAAGCCCGTGATCTATGGCTCCATGGCCGCCCGGGCTTGCAACGTGCCCATGGTGGCCGCCATGATTACAGGCATGGGATACCTTTTTACGGGAGAAACACTGCGGCAACGCCTGCTTCGCGGTGTTGCATCACGTCTCTACCGGCGCGGACTGGCCGCCGCAGACCGCATTTTTTTCCAGAACCCGGACGATCTTGAACTGTTCCGGCACCTGGGATTGCTTAACGGGCGGAACGGCGAAAAAATCGTGCGTACCAACGGATCCGGCATCAACCTGGAGCGCTTTCCGCAATCGCAGCCTCCCGCGCCGCCGGAAAAACCACTTGCATTCCTGATGATCGCCCGGTTGCTTAAGGACAAGGGCGTCCGTGAATTCGTGGAAGCCGCCCATATCCTCTCGGAAAGATACCCCGAGGTCCGCTTTACGGTTGTGGGTCCGCATGACCCGCACCTGCCGCACGCGCTTCCGGCCGAGGAAGTGGAGCAATGGCGCCAACGCGGCATTATCCGCTTTACGGGCGGCGTGAAAGATGTACGGCCCCACCTTGAAGAATGCAGTGTCTATGTGCTGCCTTCATACCGCGAAGGCACACCCCGGTCCGTGCTGGAGGCCATGGCCGTGGGCCGACCTGTTATCACCACGGATACCCCGGGCTGCCGGGAAACGGTCATCGAAGGGGAAAACGGTTTTCTTGTTCCCGTGAAATCCGCGGAGGCGCTTGCCGACCGGATGGAGAATTTTATCCAGAATCCCTCGTTAGTCCTTGATATGGGTGGCAAAAGCCGCCTGCTGGCAGCTGAAAAGTACGACGTTCGAAAGGTCAACCGGATTATTCTGGATGCTCTCGGACTTAAAAGCAACCTCAGTGAGGCGAGCCATGGGTAGTAACCAGCTAATCAGCATCATCAAGTTTCCGGTAAAGATTTATAACGATCTTCACGTCCTCCTCCGCGCGAAGAGTATCCGTAACGGAAAAGCGCCGTGGCTCAACATGAACCTGTTCGAAATCATATGGGTTCATCCCGATGAAATTATCGGATCCCTGCACAGAAAGGACCGTTTACCTGCAAAACTCCGCGGACATACCATCTCCGGCGACTGGGACAGGGAATACAAGAAGATTGAAGAAACGACCGCCTTCAAAGTGATCGATCTGCGTTATCGAAAGGGGTTGAGTTGGGAGGAGATTTTTCAAAAACATGCTGAGCCGCACGGGTTCCTGACTGAAAAACAAATTTTGAAATACCGGGAGAAAATTCCTCTCAGAGAAGCAGTTTACAAGGACCTGAAGGAGTCCGGGTGGAAGACCAGTATAAATAAAAAGAAGTCACTTTTATTCTGCGATGAATTGACGGTCAACGTGACCCGGGACGGACGCCTTCTGAGAAATAACAGTGGAATGCACCGGCTGGTCATGGCCCGTTTACTCGGTCTGCAGCGCATTCCATGCCTTCTTCATGTGGTGCATTCCGATTATTTCCGCACCAGCATGAACGGCGACGGGCAACCTGTAAAAAAATTAGAAACAACAAAAGCAATGGGTAAGGATGTTGAAGCGACTGTTTGACATAACGGCCTCGTTTCTGGGGATACTGGTGCTCTCGCCGCTCCTGGCTCTGCTGGCGGTGTGGATCAGGCTGGACTCGCCCGGACCGGTCCTGTTCCGACAGAAACGCATCGGGCGCAACAGGGAGCCGTTCAATGTGCTCAAGTTCCGTACCATGACCCACCGCGATCCCGACACCATCGACCAGCACACCGAACAGGTCGTAAGCGCCGGCGCCGACCAGCGCATTACGCGGGCCGGACGTTTCCTTCGCATGACTAGTCTCGACGAACTCCCGCAGCTTCTGAACATCCTGAAAGGGGAGATGAGCCTGGTGGGACCCCGTCCCGTCATCCCTGAACAGCTGGAGGTTGTCCCGCACTGGTTCGAAGACCGCTTCCGCGTACGTCCCGGCATCACCGGCCTGGCCCAGGTCCGCGGGCGACGCAGCCTCAGCTGGGAAGAACAGCTTAAGTATGATACTGAATATGCACGCAAGCCATTGATTATAAGCGATATATGCATTATATTCCAAACCGCTGTGGTGGTGCTTGCTGCCAGGGGAATCTACGGAGACGAATCAAAAAACTGGCGCGCCTATCGTGAGAAATGGGCCCCATATGCACAAAAAGAGATTAAGGAGAGTTCATGATCTACATGTTTATCACAAATGAACCTGATATGGCCGAATTCGCGTGGAAAAGCGGGGTGAACCGCATCTTCGTGGATATGGAGTGGATGGGCAAGTACGAACGGCAGGGTTTCCTCGACACCCATATGGCGCTGAGCACCTCCGACGATGTGGCGGCCATTCGGAACCGGCTCCCCGATGCCGAGATCATGACGCGAATCAACGCGGTGCATTCCGAGTCCCACATGGAAATCGATTCCTCGATCGAGGCAGGTACCGATGTGATCATGCTGCCGATGTTCAACACGGCTGACGAGGTGGAGAAAACAATCCGGCTCATCGACGGCCGCGTCCGGCTCTGCCTGCTGCTGGAAACCCCGCAGGCGCTTACACGAATCGACGATATCCTGGAGTACAGCGCAGGCATCGACGAGATACACCTGGGTCTGAACGACCTGCATCTGGGCATGGGCCTCGATTTCATGTTCGAACTGCTCAGCGGAGGCATAGTGGAATACGCCGCCCGCAAGATCCACAACCACGACATCCGGTTCGGCTTTGGCGGCATCGCCCGCGTGGGCCGCAAAGACGCCGTGCCGGCAAAGCTGATCCTCGGAGAACACATCCGCCTGCACTCCGAGATGGTGATCCTCTCGCGCTCGTTCCGCATGGGCATCAACGACGTCGAAGAACTCAAATCCAGGATCAACCTGCCCAATGAGATCAAACGGCTCGACGAATGCCTGGATGGATTCCGTAAATCCAGCCAGAAACAGCTTGAGGATAACCGCCGCAAGCTGGTCATCGCCGTGCGTAATTTTCTGTCGTCAAAAAGGGAGGCCCTGACCGTATGACCTACAGAAACGCCCTTTTCCTGCAAAAACCGGATGTACTCGACCGGCAGCGGACGCACCTTGAGGAGCTGTCCGCCCGCTGCCTGCCGGGAACGGTCTGCCTTTTTGCCGGAAGCCCGGAGGAGATCCCCGCCGGGGAGGCGTTCGACCTGGTCATCACCCCGCAGCTCGACTGGCTGCCCGAAGCCCTGGCACGCATCCCGCGTCCGGAACGCATCCACCTCACCAGCTCCGGACGTGATATTCTGGATGAAATGGATCTCGACCTGGAAGACATTGCCGTTACCACATCATCCGGCGTGAACGCCGTCGCCATCGCCGAATATGTTATCGGCGGGATCCTGGTCCATGTAAAACAGTTTCATCGCTTCCGCGACCAGCAGCGCAAACGCGAGTGGCAGCGCACCTGGCTCTCCGAATTGACCGGCGCCCGTCTGGGGATCGTCGGCCTGGGCAATATCGGCACCCGCGTGGTGGAACGCGCCCGGCCGTTCGGCCTCACAATCCGCGGCTGCGACGTGCGACCGCGCGATCTGGAAGGGGTGGAGAAGGTCTATGGCGTGGGCGATGTGGGCGACCTGGCCGCATGGTGCGACATCCTGGTCTTAAGTGTGCCGCTCACCCCGCAAACAAACGGACTGGTCGATGCCGGAGTGCTGGGACGCATGCGCCCCGGTTCACTGCTTGTAAACGTATCACGCGGTCCGGTGGTCGATGAACCCGCACTGGTCGAGGCCCTGCGCAGCGGCATTCCCGCCGGGGCCATTCTCGACGTCTTCGGTGAGGAGCCGCTCCCGCCGGATCATCCGTTCTGGGCCATGCCTCAGGTAGTAATCACACCGCACGTGGCCGGAACCACCCAGCGATACATGGAAAACATGTTTGCCGCTATCGTCAGGGAGCCGGTTCAGGGACCGTCCGGCATACATCAGGATCCCGTGACTATATCAAGAGCACAAGATTGAGAGGAACAATATCATGAGAAACCTATACAAATACCTGGCCGACCTTTTAATCTGGACAATGGCACTTCCACTGGCCTATTTCCTGCGCATCGAAATGCAGGTGACCGAACATGCCAACGATATTGCCATGGTGACGGCCATGTCAGTGCCCATAAAAGCTCTCGTTCTTTACCTGTTCCAGTTCCATCGCCAGAGTTGGACCCGGATCGGCATCTGGGACCTGTTCCGCATCATTCAGGGTGTGGCCGTGGTTACACTCATCATTATTGCTGGTATTTTCTTCATCCGCCAAGGATTCTACCTTCCGCGCAGTGTTCCGGTAATTGAAGCCGTTCTCACCATTCTGCTGCTCAGCAGCGTGCGCCTGTTCTCCCGTATCCGCAACGAAACCATACGCCGGTCCGATGTGCGCCGATCCGCCCGCAAAGTATCCCGCGTCCTGGTTGCCGGCGCCGGTGAGGCCGGTACCATGCTGGCACGCGAAGTGCGCCGCCACCCCGAATCCTACATGGAAATAGTCGGCTTCCTGGATGACAACCCGACCAAGGAGAAGGAATGGTACCTGGGATATGCCATTCTCGGTTCGCTGGACGAGCTGCCGGAAGTCGCGCACCGGCTTCGGGTAGACAAGGTGATCATTGCCATGCCGACCGCCGATGGGGATGTAATACGAAAAGTGGTCACCATGGCCCAGGAAGTTGGCATCGAATCGCAGATCATGCCCGGCTATTATGAGCTGCTCAAGGGCAACTTCAATATTGCAAAACTCCGCAGGGTGGATGTGACCGACCTCCTGGGTCGCGAACAGGTAGAACTTGACGTGGCCCCGATCTCCAAGTACCTCTACGGCCGCACCGTGCTTGTCACCGGCGCCGGCGGCTCCATCGGCAGTGAGATCATCCGCCAGCTTGCCAAGTTCAGCCCGACGCATGTCCTGCTGCTTGGACGGGGCGAAAACAGCATTTTCCAGGTGGAACGTGAATTCTGCACCGATTATCCGAACATAAGATTCACCCCGCTCATCACCGATGTTCGCGACCGCAGCTCCCTGGAGCACATATTCCGGAAATACCGCCCGGAAGTTATTTTCCATGCAGCGGCCCACAAGCACGTTCCGCTTATGGAGAACAACCCGGACCAGGCCGTTCTCAACAATGTCGGCGGCACGCGCAACCTGACCGAACTTGCCCTCGAATATGGTGTGGAGCGGTTCGTGAACGTTTCTTCAGACAAGGCGGTCAACCCTACGTCAGTAATGGGTTGCTCCAAGAGGGTAGCAGAATATGTGGTGCACCGGGCATCGAAGCGAGCCGGCAAGAACCAGTCCTTCGTTTCCGTGAGATTCGGCAACGTGCTCGGCAGCCGCGGAAGCGTGGTGCCGCTCTTCAAGCGCCAGATCGAAAACGGCGGACCGGTAACCGTCACCCATCCCGATATGACCCGCTATTTCATGACCATCCCCGAGGCCTCCCAGCTCGTCCTGCAGGCCGGCGGCCTCAATAACAACGGCTCCATTTACATACTGGACATGGGAAGCCCCGTCAAGATCGTGGATCTGGCCAGCGACCTGATCCGCCTGTGCGGTTTTACCCCGAATGTGGACATCAAGATCGCTTTCAGCGGCATCCGTCCCGGCGAGAAACTCTATGAAGAGCTGCTCACGGACGAAGAGGGCACCACCACGACCCGCCATGCAAAAATCTTCAAGGCAATGGCCAACGGTCCGGGCGCCAATGAATTCGAGGGACTGCTCAGGGACCTGTTTGATGCAGCCCTCAAACAGGACGGCAATGAAATTCGCAGACAGTTCCAGCGCATTGTCCCCAGTTACTCCTGTGAGTTCTCCGCTGAAGAGGATCAGAGCGATGAATCATCAGAGACAGACGAGCTGACACCGGTGAAATCCGGCAGCAGAGATATTTCCCTGGCACCCGCGATACAACAGCCGTTGCAGGGATTGCAGACTGCCGTGAAAACAAGCAGGAAATCAAAGCAAACTGCAAATCCGGTTTTATCTGCCAGCAGCGTTTCCGGTTCTGACAATATGAAGAACAACTGACCGATAGATCCGGGCCGGTTTCCGCTTATTCTGGAGTTTTTTCTTTTTTCCGATGCGGCATCTTGTTAATTTCCGGCTCTATTTTTTAACGAAATCAGCAAGATTGTAACGGTAATTACCCCATGACGCAACACACCACCGCCACCGAAGGCCTCGACGCCCTTCTTGACCGCATCCAGAACCAAAACTACACCATCGGTATTGTCGGCCTGGGCTATGTCGGACTGCCGCTCATGTGGACTTTCCACGAGAGACAGATGCCCGTGCTCGGCTTCGATATCGACACCGACAAAGTCGATGCCATAATGGCCGGCCGCTCCTACATCAAACACCTTGGCGAACCCATGATGCGGAAACTGGCGGAATCGGATCTGTGTGGCGCCACCACCGACTTCAGCCGCATCCCCGAAGCAGACGCCGTGCTGCTCTGCGTACCCACGCCTCTGGACGAACACCGTGAGCCGGACATGAGCTACGTCGAAGGCACCGTGCGCACCATCGCCCCGTACCTGCGCCGCGGACAGCTCGTGATCCTGGAGTCGACCACCTACCCGGGCACCACCGAAGAACTGATCATTCCGCTGCTGGAGGAGATCTCCGGACTCAGCGCCGAAACCGATTTTTACGTGGCCTACAGCCCCGAACGCGAGGATCCGGGCAACGTCAGTTTCAATACCGCGAAAATCCCGAAAGTGGTGGGCGGTCACGGCGCCGATGCCCTCAGGCTCGCCTGCGCACTCTACGACACCGCCATCGTGCAGACCGTGCCCGTCAGTGACACCAGCACCGCCGAGGCGGTCAAACTCACCGAGAACATCTTCCGCTCGGTCAACATAGCCCTGGTCAACGAGCTTAAGGTGGTTTTCCACGCCATGGGCATCGATGTTCATGAAGTGCTGGATGCGGCCGCCACCAAACCATTCGGCTTCATGAAGTTCACACCGGGACCCGGCCTGGGCGGACACTGCATCCCCATAGACCCGTTCTACCTCACGTGGAAGGCGCGCCAGTATGATCAGAACACCCGCTTCATCGAGCTGGCAGGGGAAGTGAACACCGACATGCCCCGCTACGTGCTCCGCCGCACAATTGAAGCGCTTAACGCGCTCAAAAAGTCGGTCAACGGCAGCCGAATCCTGCTGATCGGCCTGGCATACAAGCCCAACGTAGACGACGACCGCGAATCGCCTACGTACAAGCTGATGGACCTGTACACGGACATGGGCGCCGAAGTGGCCTATTACGATCCGTACGTTCCGGTGATCAAACCCAGCCGTGAGCACGGCCACTGGGCAGGCACCCCGTCGGTTGCCTGGGACGAAAAAACCATCTCCGATTTTGATGCCGTGGTCATAGCCACCGATCATTCCGATGTAGACTACAACGCCCTTGCACACTGGTCCGACTGCATCATCGACACGCGCAACGCAATGAACGGCCGCGAGGGAGTCAGGAAAGGACAGGTCTGGAAAGCCTGATTCCGTCAGGAGCCGCCGTAATTTCCGCTGGCAGGCGCCCGGTCTCAACCGTCCGTTCCGGATGACTCATTCGGGCAACATCCGGTTGCATTTCAATGCGGTTTCTTGATATACTGTGCTGAAGTGAATTCATATTACGCTGTAATACCCATGATGTCGTTCAATACCACCATTTGCAGACGAAAATCGCCGGCCGTAATTGCCCTGGCGATCCTTATCCTTTTCACCGGCAGCATGTCCGTCATGGCGCAACAGTCAGGCAGTCAGGAACCTTTGCCGGAATTGAATCGCTGGAACGTCCAGGTGAACACCGGAACATACATGGGCGCTATCGGCCGCGGATTAACACCGTACACCGGGTCGCTCGGCAGTGTCTCGCGCTACTACAACCCGACTTTCAGTGTGGATGCGGAATACATGGTCTCCCTGAATGTGGGGCTGAAAGCCAGTTACGTCTTCTCATCCATTGAAAACCGGGACGGTGCCGCTTCTTTCAAGAATGACTATCAGATGTTCAATCTGGGTGTGAATTTATATCTTTTCAAGCTGTTTGACGCCAACTTTCTTACCGATCGCCTCAACCCGTACGTGACCATGCGCACCGGCTACAGCAAAAGCAACCTGTCAAACCTGCGCAACCGGTCCGACCGCAGCGGCTGGCACGGTCACTACGGACTGGGTGCCGGAACACGGTACCGCATAAACGACCGGATCGACGCCACGGCCACCTATTATTACACATTCTACAATCCGGCCATCCGTGTAGACGGTCAAACCCGGTCCGGACTCTACGAGACACAGCGACTGGCTGGCTTCAAACTCGGCATTTCGGTCAAACTTGGCAGCTCTGACAGGCAAAGCGCCCGCTGGTTCCGGCGAGCCCGCCACGCCTCCCCGAATCTCATATTCATCTAATCCGGCGGCGAAAAGCCCGTTCCCGGGCTTCCTCACCTCGTTCCGGGCTTCCTCTCCACGTTCCGGGATGCCTGTTTCCACAACAGCGCCCGACCTGCACCATCTACTGCTTCAGGAAGCAAAGCCCCGAACCGGTATTGATACAGGCAGTAAGAGCAGAAGGCAGGAAGCTTCCATATGGTTGTTATTGTCTCATCGTCACGCTATATTCCACTGAAACTATAAGTACAGTCACTCACTTTGATTTGAAGTGTAGTAAAGACTATCCGGTTTTCTTTTGGTAAATTTGAACTAATCAAGGTTTGTCTGCAATTATACTGCAACTCAGCTTATCCATTTATCCATGAAATAAAACAGGAATCTGACCAACTGAACTATTTTTTAAAACATTGTGATAGCTGCTGGTTGCCATTGCAAAAATTGTATTTCACATACCAAAAATCACAGCCATGAATATCCCGATGGTATCACGCTTTTCATCCCGACTGATCACAGCGACTCTTGTCATCGTCCTGACTGCCATGATCGGCCTTCCTGAAACTGCACTGTCCCAGGACCGCGAAAACGTCCCGCCGCGCCCGGATCTCCGCAAGTGGAGCCTGCAGGTGTACGGCGGCTCGTTCGCCGCCCGCGTCGGTACGGGCTTTACACCGTTCTCCGGATCCACCGGCGTCAACTCCGGCTGGGTGAACCCGGCTTTCGGAGGCGGTATCGAATACATGTTCAACCCTTCGCTTGCCGCCAATGTGCGCTATGTGTATACCATGATCGAGAATGACGACGGACTGTCAACTTATGAGAATACCTACCAGTCGGTGTCCTTCGGTCTCAGCCTGTATCTGCTCAACCTGACCAACCTCGACAAAGGCCACTCCTGGTTCAGCCCCTATATCTCGCTTAATATCGGTTACGGACAGAGCGAATGGACCAATCTGGATGGGCAGCCGGACCGGGATATCCACCACGGCCATTACGGATTCGGCCTTGGTACGCGTATCCGCCTGGGCAGCGCAGTAGACCTCTCGCTTGACTACATGTACCACCAGTTCAATCGGGGCTACCACGTGGACGGCCACAGCAACATCAACGGCGCACGTGACAATGACCGTATTGCCGGTTTGATGGCCGGACTCGTCTTCAACATGGGCAGCTCCAGACGCCCGCATTCACGCTGGTACTCCCCCGTACCGGCTACACAGGAATGGAGGAGGAATGTGGATGCCGCCGTCACCGAACGCGCGGACGACTGGGACCGGATTCTGGCAGACCTGGACCAGCAGGATGCACGCCTGGCCCAGCTCAACCGGGAAATGCAGGAGAAAGCATCGCAGAGCGAACTGGAACAGGCCCGCCGCACCATCGAAATGCTTGAAGCCCAGATCAATGAGATGGAGTCAAAGGTCGACAGTGACATCCGGCGCATCAACCGCATCCACGAAGCCGCCGGCATCGCCCACCTGACCCGCACCCTTGAACCGGGCTTCTACATCCAGACCTATGCCGCATGGAGTACACGCTTCACCCATCGTGCACTGGAAATGACACGCAACGGCCTCGCCCAGCGCGGCTACGAGACGGACCGGCTCTCATTCTTCGTATATCAGCTCCCGAACGGGCTCTATACCGTCCAGGTCGGCAACCTGAGCAGCATCGACCAAGCCGACGACGTACTCACCGGAGTACTCGACATCTTCGACGATGCCTTCATCCACCAGCACGAATCTGACCGGTAGACCACGCCGACCTTCAATTGATTATTTAGCCGGTAGCATGTACCGCTCAACGCATCATCCCCGTATCGCCTGAAACACCGACGATACGCAAACCATCGAAATACGCAACACACCGCTTCATGAACATTCTGGTAACCGGCGCAGCCGGCTTTATCGGCTATCATCTGTCCAGGCGCCTGCTTGATGACGGCCACACCGTCACAGGCCTCGACAACCTCAACGACTATTACGACCCCCAACTCAAAAAGGACCGGCTTGCCCGGCTCGGGGTGGATGTGGATCCCGCCAGACCGCCGGACCCCGCTCCTGTCACCTCCGGCAAGTTCCGTTTTGTGCGCATGGACCTGTCCGACCGCACCGCCATGAACAACCTGTTTGCCGACAGCGGGTTTGACGCAGCAGTCAACCTGGCCGCGCAGGCCGGAGTGCGCTACAGCCTGCAGAACCCCCACAGTTACATCGACAGCAACATCACCGGATTCCTTAACATCCTGGAAGCGTGCCGGCACCACCCCGTCTCGCACCTGGTCTACGCCTCGTCCAGCTCGGTCTACGGCGCCAATACAAACATGCCGTTCTCGGTGCACGACAACGTCGACCACCCCGTCTCCCTGTACGCTGCCACCAAGAAGGCCAACGAACTTATGGCCCATACATACAGCCACCTGTACGGCATCCCGTCCACCGGACTGCGCTTTTTCACCGTCTACGGTCCGTGGGGCCGGCCCGACATGGCCCTGTTCCTCTTTGCCCGGGCCATGACATCCGGCAAGCCGATCGACGTATACAACCACGGCCGCATGGAGCGCGATTTCACCTACATCGACGATATCGTCGAGGGTATCGTCCGGCTGATCCCTAAACCGCCTGCAGGCAGCCCCGACTGGAAAGGGGATGCTCCCGACCCGGCCACCAGCTTCGCACCATACCAGATCTTCAATATCGGCCACAACCAGCCCGTCGCCCTCATGGAATTCATCTCCGAGCTTGAGAAACAGCTTGGCGTTACAGCAGAAAAAAACATGATGGATATCCAGCCCGGCGATGTGCCGCGCACCTGGGCCGATGTCAAGAGCCTGTTCGAGTACACCGGATACCAGCCTAAAGTAGCTGTTCCGGAAGGGATTGCGGCCTTTGTGGCATGGTACCGGGAATATTTCGGCGGCCGGGACGCCTGAAGGGCCTTTCCTTCATGTTTTTTAGCTTTTTTTTTCGCATGTTTGGGGCAGAATCATCCAGAACATTACGTATTCTAAATCATTATCTCATGGGGCACTTTTACGGAACCAGGAACCGGGTTTGGGCACAAACAAAACGGACTCGAAATGGCACGAATGAGCACCGGTCCTGCACTTTGCCGCACACTCTGGCAATCTTTGCCGTGCTGGCCGGCCTGATGCTTTTGCCACCGGCAGCAGGGGAGTCTGCCCGGGCCATGCCGGCTGAATCCGCTTCCGCCGCTTCAGGCACTCCGGAGGGCCGGATCAGCTATCCCGCTCCGTCGCCATCCGATCCCGATATCATCGCCTACACCAGAATGGACGGCAACCGGCGCCATCTGCACCTGTACCATGTGACCTCCGGGGAGGACCGCCGCGTGGTGCACCAGACCCGCCGCGAACAGACCGTTCAGGGGCATCTGCGCTCCATCACGAGAGCACAGAGCGAACAGATTATGCGCGAAGCAGGGCTGGGAAGCGGTTATTTTGAAGGGGACTTCGTCTGGCGCCCGGCACTGGACCAGTTCGGTTACCAGTGGTTCGCCTTCGTGGCCTCCCATGCTGGAAAAACTCAGCTGCACCTGGGATTTGTATCATCCGGGGAAACCCTGCGAACCGTTGTTTTTCCAATCGCATACGGCAGCGTGGTCACCAACCCCGTATTCTCACCCGATGGCAGCGCCCTGGCCTTCTCGGCCGACGGCCAGATCTATATCGATAAGGATATCGGAACAACCATCCGCAAACGTGATTTCAGCAAAATGCAGCCGCGCCGCATCACCAGCCATGCCAACGGCAGCTTTTTCCCGGCCTGGTCGGCTGACGGCCAACTGATCGCCTATCAATCGCGCCCCGAAGAGGGCAGCCGCGCCGGACACCAATCCATCTACGTCATCGACACCGCTTCCCTTCAGGATGGAAGACTGCCCGTTGCCCACCGCGTCTCTGTTGATGATGAGGAAGGGGTGATGCGCCACCACCAGCGTCCCTCATGGGCGCCTTCAGGCCGCTTCCTGGCATGGTATGAATATGCAGAACCGTCCGGGGAGGAGGGAGGCTCCGGCAACACCATACGGGCCGGTACCGAAATCACCGATTCCAGGGAAACAAGCCGGCCCGCCAAGGCCATCCGCCTGATCCGGGTGGAGTTTGACCAAAACCGCAGCGCATGGACCGGAATGCTGCTTCAACGGCCGGCCAGAAGATTTTTCGCCGAACCGGTGCATGCCTATCCCCGAAGCGCACCCCGCTGGGCCACCATTGAATACGACAGGCGACCCGCAGAAGGCATCATCTGGGTGCAGAACGACCCTGACCTGGGTCACCCGCTCCACTTTTCCCACCTGGACTACTACAGGGACAACCGGGCCGATTTCCGCTTCAACATGTTCAGCTTCAGCAACCGCTTCCAGTGGCTTGAACGCACCTCCAACAACAGCCACCCTGTCGCCATCAAATCCGATAGCCATATACGCTACATCTATGTAACAGCAACTGAAGACCACGAAAAACTGAATGTGGTGGACAGACGCTCCGAAGGCGCCAGACCGTTGATCCGCAGGGAGTTGAAAGAGCATCCGGCCGTAATACGCAGCGGTCTCTACCCCGGGTTGGGTC
Source organism: Balneolales bacterium (assembly GCA_007120385.1). GTDB lineage: Bacteria > Bacteroidota > Rhodothermia > Balneolales > Natronogracilivirgulaceae > SKNL01. Next base: position 2,389 of record SKNT01000008.1, on the reverse strand, counting down.
ATATCCATATCGGGGAACGACGCCGGGGAGGCTACATGGCCGCCACGTTCACGGCCCTGGCCGGTGCCACAATCACCAGCTCCGTCTTGCGCATGACGAATGAAGGATCAAATCCCGGCGACGCCCTTCTGATCTCCTTAGGTGCGGCTTCCGCTGCGGTCTGGACATACAGTCTGCTGGACCTGAACCGCCGGTTTCCAGCATACCGCGAAGTGCCCGTAGCAGGTACGTTTGAAGGATACCGGACCGATGTCATCCATGACGGAACGCACGGTTACGGCCGGATCAACGGGCCTGTAAAAAGAGACGCCATCCTGCTGTCAGCACTCTATCCCGGCCTGGGACAAATCTATATCGGAGAAAGAAATAAAGGGTATATACTGGGACTTACCTTTACTGCCTTTGCAGGTTCAACCCTTGCCGGAGCCGCCTACCGCTACCACTATCCGGGACCAACACCCTCAAACGAAGTGCTGATCGGACTTGGCGTAGCTACTCTTGGAACCTGGATTTACAGCCTGATTGATGTCCAGCAGTCATTTTCCGGCACGTTCTTTGCCGGCGGCAACAGCGGAACCGGTACGGGAGCTTCAGATATGACTTCACCCGCACGTACGCAAATTGCACTGACTCCACGGCTTGATTATCTGCAGATTGGTAATCAAGTTTACAAAGAGTATGCTGCAATCGGTCTCTCCTTTTCATTCTGATAAATTCAGACCGGCAGTTCCGGTATCATAGATAGGTCAGGGTTTCCGGGTGCCCTGATTCCTGCCCGGGCTTGCTGTCCCGTGACAGGACCGGAGCCGGCAGACCGCATGGTCAGAATGGCGCATTGCCCCAGCGCAAGCCGATAAGGATTCCGGTGTGACGGGCAAGTTCGCCCGCATCCAGACTCAGCGCCATCGTCAGGCGGAGTTCATTCAGGGGAGAAGTACGGTCGGACGTAAACGCACGGTCAAACCACGGCAGCCGGCCCGAAAGCTCCAGCATGGTATGGTACTGCCGGGGTCTGTCGGCAAAAGGGGCATCGGGATTAATGATGCGGTTGAAAATGTCGATGTTGTCGTACGTTCCCTTGTGGCGCGCCCGCGTCACCATCAGCCGGTAACCCGTCAGTACGCGTCCCAGAGTCGCAATTGGGGCCAATTCCGCATCCTCCAGACCAGAAAGCTCCCCCTCCAGTCCAATGTGCCAGGCCTGCACCCGGTTGCTGACAAAACGCCGCCAGGTGAAATCGCCGTCGGGATAGTAAAATCGTCCCCGCGCCTGCTGCAGGAGCAGGGGGGAGCCCATGCTGAAATCACGGTAGGTCCAGCCGTTTCGATAGACATAGTGGTTGTAGTACTGGTCCCGTCCGCCGAAATTGTAGGGGTAGTCCGTGTCAAAATAGGGTTCCTCCGGATCGTAAAAAGGATCATCGGGGCCCTCTGGGGGATCTGTAGGGCCCGGACCGCTTTGCCACGTGGTCTTCAGATATTCCACCAGTATGGTCCGGATCCACCGGTTCCCGTCACCTCCGCCGCTTCCGCCGCTTCCCGCTCTGCTGCTGCCCATGCTGCCGCTGCCAGCGCCGACGACCCTGCCTGATGAGATGCTGTTCGATGGCGAGGTGCCTGAACCGGGACGGATGCGCAGTCCGTTCAGCCCATCCTTGTTGTGGTAGAACCGCATCCCGCTTCCATCCTCAAAAAAGATCTGCCGGTAGGCGTCCCACTCCATCCCGAAGAGCTCCCATCCAAGCCCGAATTCAATGACACCCTGGTGATCGCCAATGGCGTTGGCTACCCATTGCGGAAAATCGATGGCGGATTCATGCCCGGGATCGGCGCTGCGACCAAAAACCACACGCAGGTAGTCCTCGAACCGTGCGGGGGCCGGACCCAGCTCGGGATGGGTGCCGCCCCACATCGCAAAGTGGGTGAACCCGCCCTGCAGACGCACCGGCCAGTCACTGCGTGTGCGCAGGTAGACGCCCTTTTCATGCAGCCAGGGATCGGTTGTGAAGCGGTCATCGTCCAGCCAGGCGTGCGCATAGTGGCCCTTAATCTCCAGATGCCTGAAGGTGAACGGAACCGGGATGTAGTGCGGGACGCCCACAGTGATGCGCGGGAAGGGGGCGTAGTTGGGACTCATGCCCATGGATCCGGCGGACAGGGGATGGTAAGCGAAGCCGGTTGTGTAGGCCCGGCGTCCGCCTGTTACCTGGAACGGCCCGTAGCGCAGTTGCAAAAAGGCCTCGTAGATGCGGGTTTCGCCGGATTCCGGCTTGGCGATGAGTTCGAGTCCGGCGCGGTAGTCCGGCTTCCAGGTGTACCAGCGGGAATAGCGCCGGGGTTCTTCGTTTCGGGTGGGACCGAAACCCGGCTGATGCCAGTAATCCTGAGCA
>SKNT01000107.1 GCA_007120385.1 Balneolales bacterium | reverse complement strand
CTTCTGGTCCATCCTGTTGTATTTGGGCTGACCTGACACTTCCGGACTGCCCTCAAGCTTCCGGGCTTTCTTGACGCCAATCGTTTTGCTGGCTGACGTCAGGTTTCCTGATGTTCCGGAGTACCAGATCCTGGAAATCAAACAGACCGGGTCCCGGCAGCATTTGGCCGTGAAGCACCTGACGGGCCGCCCATAGCGCACCGGAAGCGAAAAGTTTGCGGTCGCGGGCCGAATGGTGGAGCTGGATGCGCTCGAATGGCGTCGTGAGCGTCAGATAATGCTCTCCTACAATATCGCCGGTACGGTCGGACGAAATCTCTGCCGGCAGGCCCAGCCAGTTGCTCCATGATAGCGCCGTCCCGCTGGGTGCGTCCTTCTTGTTTTTGTGATGGGTTTCATGGATGGAAAAAGCAAACTCGTCATAAAGCGTCCCGGCCATACCCAGAATCTGGATCATTTCGTGGATAAGGCTCATGCCAAGACTGAAGTTGCTGGCGTGGACCCATTGCAGGCCGCTGCCGGAAAGCATGGTGGAAAACGCATCGCGTCCATCAGGCCATTCAAAACCCGTGGAGCCCGTTACGACGGGAAGGCGGCTGGCAACCAGCTCGGGGATATGGGTGAGAAAAGCCGGTCCGGGCAAAAAACTGATGACAATATCATTGCCAGCCAGTGAATGGCGGTCCGGCGGACGACCGGTGTCAAAAATGGAAACGGTTATTCCGGGATCCGAGGCAGCCAGCGAATGTACGTGCCGACCCGTTTTCCCGTTGCCAAGCAAAGCTATTTTCATTATGTGTGATCTTTCAGGGGGTTCAGGTTTATCAGGAACCCAAGAGGCGGCAAGTCAGATCACTCAGCGATATCGTAAAGGCAGGCGGATGGCGAATCGCTTTTTCAAGATGGGATTCACGTCCTAAAGCGCTCCACGATACCCACATTGGTGAGTTTTCGTGACAGTTCCAGGGATTCAACCACTGGACCCAGCGCCATGGAATACCGTCATCCCACAGCACTTCGGCAGATCGTCCCCTCACCATCGGTCATCGGCTTTACGGCCCAAGCGGCCGGATACGGTACCTCGCGATGGTTGCCTGACGTCTGCACCTCTTCAGGTTTCAGTTTGGATAAAAGAACAGGGACCGGCGAGCGCAATAACGCCCAACCGGACATTCGGTCTGTCACTGACAGTTAATAGATCCGGCCGCCGGAACACCACCCGATCATCAGCTCCCCTCAAAGCTTCGATCCACGGTGAAATCCTTCCGGCCGACCGGACACACTCTGCCAGCAACAAACCTGTAAATTGTGCGATTGCCAGCCTCCCGCAAGGGAGTCAACTGGCAATCGCCAGACCGAAGCAAACAAGATCGGGGGGATAGAAGCAGGTTTGCATCCGGCATAATTATCAAAATGTCAAAGAAGATCTGCAAGGGGCACCCTGCCGGCATGATCCCGGTACAAGTCACCCGCACAGATCGCAAACCTATCAGAGCAGGAAAGCGTCACCGGACATCAGGAAGGGCTGTTGTTGCGCTATAATTCCGGTTCACAGGAAGGTCCTTAAGCACTCCACAGCCAATTCTTCATGGTAATTGGGTGACAGTCCCCGGGATTCAGCCCGAAGTCCCAACACGCCGGAAAGCCGCTTTTCCGGAATGCTTCGGCAGTTTACCCCCTGGCTGTCGGTCATCGGCTGATGCGCCTGCGGCACATCCCGGCACCTCGCGACAGTTACCTGGCAACTGCACCTCTTCAAGGTTATCAAGAACATAGCGACAATATGATTCAAAATCAAAATGATTTTAAAAAAAATCAGTCCAGCCACTTGCCCATGGTCAATTCCTCCACGTACCGGTCGCCCAACCGCATTGATGCCGGATGTCTTCCCTCCACTTCGTATCCCATTTTCCGGTAAAGGCCTGCAGCCGCCCTGTTCTCGGCAATCAGGGTCAGGTAGAGCCGCCGGACTCCATTCCTGCGCGCCCAGAGCTCCACCTCTTTCATCAGGCGGGTCCCCACCCCTTTGCCGCCGTGCCGCTTGAGGATGCCAATGACCAGATAGGCGCGGTGCCGAACACGCGCCCAGGGCAGACGGCGCACCTCCAGATAACCCGCCAGCTCGGTCTCATCACCAGACGCTGACGACAAATCCCGCCGTGCCTCCGCGACAAAAAAAGTGCCGAACCCGGGCGGATCCAGCTTTTGGATGTGATCCCGGAACGCTTCCTCGTCCATCGGACGCTCTCCCGGCTCGTAAAGCAGGTAATCGGCCTCATGATCAAGCTCTTCCATCAGTTGCAGCAGCCTTGCGGCGCCATCAACGGAAATTTCCCTGATACGGATCATTTTGTCCCTGATTTTTGGTATCGTGTTTCTTCTTTCACAAATTTGCCTGTAACCCCCAAAATAGGAACAAATACGTTTATTCCCGATGGCATCACGTTCCGGCTTACTCCTGCTCTCCCTTGCCTCGGCAGTTATCTATCTGTCACTGACGCTGGCCATCCTGCATTTTTTCCACGATGAGCCGCTGGCATCGCTATTTGATCATGGCTTCGGCGCCGTGCCGCAGCTCCTTGCCGGAGCCGTTTTCGGCATTCTCGCAGCGGCCGGCATTGGATTTTTGATCTGGCGCACTCCCATTTCCGGAATCCTCCGGGATTACGCCATCGTAGAAATGGTCATGAACATGCGCTTCACCCGGTTCGACCGCATCCAGATTTCCCTGTTTGCCGGCGTGGGCGAAGAACTGCTTTTCCGCGGAGCCATGCAGCCGGTCCTGGGAGTATGGCTGACCTCCCTCATCTTCGTCGGCATGCACGGCTACTTCAAATTCCGCTCGCCGCGGCACATCCTTTTCGGACTGATGATGTTCGCACTGAGCGTTGGCCTTGGCCTGCTGTACGAATGGGCCGGACTCATTGCCGCAATAACCGCCCACGCGATGTACGACCTTGTCATGCTCGAATTCAGTCACCGTTTCCCGGCTCCTTGGAGTCAAGAAACCCCGGAGGAATCTGCCGGTGATGTTCCGTTACGGACTGATAGGCACGGGCCAGGGCCAGCACCGTCCCCTCATCAAACAGATGGCCATTGAACGTAATACTCGCCGGCAGCCCTGACTCCGGCTCAAAACCCGTCGGAACCACGACGGACGGATGCCCGGTCAGGTTGGTCACCAGCAGGTTGCCACCCGCAAATGAGGGCGACACGTACACATCCACCCCGCTTATGGCCTCTTCCATCTGCTCCATGAGCAGCGTGCGGATGCGGTTGGCCTGGATGTACTCGACGGCCGGCACAAAACGGGCCGTGCGGAACACGTTTGGCCAGGCGTTTTTGATCTGCCGGACCATCATGGCGTCACGTCCCGACTGCGTAAGCTCGTCAAAAGCCGCCGCCGCTTCCACGCTCAGGATGAACCGGATGGCCGACGCCGGTATTTCCGGAAGCTCGATCGGCACCAGTTGCGCGCCAAGCGACTCGAGCACTTCGAGCACCGCCCGGTCGTACTCCCGGTAGCCGTAATCGGACTCAAAAGCGGACTGAATGTAGCCAATCTTAAGGTTTTCAAAGTCGAAGTCGGGTTCGTAGTTGAATGGCAGGTCAAAAACGCCCGTTTTCCGGTGGATAAGGACCGGGTCGGATACGACGGGCCCGCCTGTGCTGCCGTCACCGGAGTTGCCGGTATGCCCTATGTTGCCGGAGCGCCCGGCATCCGCCATATTTTCGCCCGGACCGTGAATGGCGGCAAACACCAGCGCCGCGTCATGCGCCGACCGGGTAATCGGTCCCAGCTTGTCCATGCTCCAGCTCAGGGCCATGGCGCCCTGGCGGCTGACGCGGTCGTATGTAGGTCGCAGACCGGTGACTCCGTTGCGGGTGGATGGGGAAACGATCGAGCCCAGCGTCTCGGAGCCGATGGCAAAGGCCACAAGTCCGGCCGCTGTGGCCGATGCCGATCCCGCACTGGATCCGCTGCTGCCGTGTTCGGTGTTCCAGGGTGAGCGTGTCATCCCCCCGAACCAGACATCGCCCCAGGCGAGTTCGCCGAGCGACAGTTTAGCCAGATGCACCGCCCCGGCCTGTTCCAGCTTGCGGATGACGGCAGCGGTTTCGGCGGCGACCTGGTCCTTGTAGATGGCCGAACCCCAGGTGGACGGATACCCGGCAAGATCCAGCAGATCTTTGGT
>SKNT01000203.1 GCA_007120385.1 Balneolales bacterium | reverse complement strand
TGGCTTCCGATGAATGCGATAAGCCGTTCGCCAAAGGCCAGCATCAGCCGTATGAGTTCCTTCTCGTATTCGGGCCGGCGGACCGGCCTGCCAGTTCCGGAACCGCCTTGCTCATCATGCCCCGGACCTCTTGTTGCACTGAGCTGGCCGGGGTGGGCTGATACACCGGGGTGGGCGGTCGATCCCGGCTTTGCGGGTGTGCCTGGCTGGGTGGGATTTTTCGTTTGTGCTGACATACCGGTTTGTGCTGGTGCGCCGGAGCGTTCAGGCGAGTCGGGCTTTGCGGATGCGGTTTTTTCGTCGTTTTTTCCCGAATCCGCGATCTTTCGGGTGGTATCGGTGGATGGGGGTTTTCCGGGTTCATCCGCCGTGCGGGTCTCTGATGCCGGCGTGCGCGACAGCCTCACATCCTCCCGCTCCCTGCCGGTCCGGTGTGCCGCCCGTTGATCCATGCGGCGCCGGGACCGTTCCAGCCGGGCCCGGATCACATCCAGTTCCTGCATCAGTGCCCTGTCCCCGATGCGGCTGATGCTGTTCAGCTCCTGGATGTAGTTGGCCCTGGAAAGCTCATCCGGTACAACGGCAATGGCTTCAAGGATTTCCGCGATGACCTTCCGGCGTTCAACGGGGTCGTCCCAGCGGTCCTCTTTGCGGGCCAGGGTGACAAGAAAGCGAAGAAAATCGACCGTCTCCTTTTTCCTGACTTCCTGGAATGCTTCTGCTCCGTACTCCCTGACAAATGAGTCGGGGTCTTCGCCTTCCGGCAGGGTCAACACCCGCACCGCCATGCCATCCTGCAGTGCGATGGAAATACCGCGAACGGCCGCTTTGACCCCGGCCGTATCGGCGTCAAAGATCATGAGCAGCACGTCGCCGTACCGCTTCATCACGCGTATCTGTCCGGATGTGAGCGAGGTGCCGCTGGTGGAAACCACGTTGCCGATCCCGGACTGCTGCATGGTGATGACGTCGGTGTATCCTTCCACTAGAATCACCTCGCCCGCCTTGCGGATCTCGTTTTTTGCAACGTGGATGCCGTAGAGCACTTCGCTTTTGTTGTAGACCAGTGTCTGCGGCGAGTTGATGTACTTGGGGATGTTCGCCGCGGATGAGAGGGTGCGTCCGCCAAAAGCGATCACTTTACCGCTGGGATTCAGGATGGGGAACATCAGCCGACCCCGGAAGGTGTCGTAGAAGCCGGACTCATCCTCCCGGGATTTGACCAGGCCGGATTCGTGCAGGTACTGGATGTTGATGCCGGCGCCTTCGGAGGCCTTGAGGAGTCCGTCGAAGCGGTCGGCTGCGTATCCGATGCCGTATTTGCGGACGGTTTTCCAGGGGTATCCGCGCTTCTTGAGATACTCACGCGCCGGTTCGGCTTCATCCGATTCGGCCAGTGTCTGGTGGAAGAAATTGCCGGCAAACCGGAGTGCGTGGTAGATGCCGTCCTTGAGAAACTGCTGGGGATCGTAGTAGGTCTCGGCTTTGTCCGGAAGCACGATGTGGTACCGTTCGGCAAGCGTGCGGATCGCCTCCTCAAACCCCACGCCGTCCATTTTCATCACAAAATCGAACACGTCACCGCCCTCTCCGCATCCGAAGCATTTGTAGATGCCCAGGGACGGAGAAACGCTGAACGACGGGGTCTTTTCATTGTGGAAGGGGCACAATCCCGAGAAGTTGCTGCCGGTCCGGCGCAATTTGACATGGTCCGAGACAACGTCCACGATGTCCGCGGCATCACGTACTTCTTCTTTTTTGTCATCCGGGATCATTGGCTGGATTCAAATCCTTTCAAAAAGCAACGAGTTATTCGACAAACAAGCGGATTGTTCCGGGTGAAAGATACAATATCCTCAGGGAAGATAAGGAACGGATCTGATGAATATGTGAGACAAAAAACGGGCGGAACCCGGTTTTCCCGGACTGGCAGACTTCCGAAAATAGGTGCCGCGCGGAAGCAGATGCCGGACCGGCTTTGGGGCCGGCCCGTACTGCAATTACTTTCCCGGATTAAAGGGTGAACGGATGGTTGGGCCGGTCAGTGAGCCGGTTGATGGTGCGGGTCAGTTCGGCATGGAGTTCTTCGTTTTCGGCCGACTGCTCCCGGATGCTGGTCAGCTCACTGACGATCCTGTCCCGCTGATAGCTGAAGATGAACCAGCCCAATGCCTCCGTTGCAAGGATGCGCAGTTCCGGTTCGTCATCATCCCTTGCGATGAGTTCCAGCAGCGGCTCCACCACCTGTTGATAGCGGTAAAGGCGGAAGCTTCTGATATTGCGGCGACGGTCATTCAACGAGAGGTCGCGATCCAGGATAGCCGGTATCATCTCTTCTTCCAGCTGGGATCCCGTGCGCTCAAAATTACGCAGGGTCATGGCGATCGGGCTATCCTCCGTTAGATCCTGCTGCTGCTCTGCCAAAACCACCATGCAAGCATCAGCGGCAACAGGGGCATTGATCTTCTGGATGGCCGTACGCGCCTTGAACCGAACCCGGCGGGAGTGATCATTAAGCAGTGAAGTGGCGATCATTTCCATGTAGTCCTCACGTCCGATGTCCCCCATCAGTCCAATGCTGGCGCGACGGATATACTCATACGGGTCGTTAACCGATTTTGGCAAGATCTGATGAATATGCCCGGTATGGAAGCGGGCTGCGGACTTGAATGCCTGAAGGCGTACGATATAGGCCGGATCGGACTCGTAAATGTGCACCAGGTCATCAGCAAAGTCTTCTCCGTGGATTCGTGCCATCATCTCTACGGCCAGTCCCCGGAAGTTGGGATCCGGGTGGCCGAGCAGGGGTCGCCATGCGGCGGCATCGTCTCCATATTCCCGGATCAGGGTATTGACGTCCAGAACCGGATCGATGGCACCCCTTTTTGCCTCAACCGGCAGCAAACCGTAGCGGAAAGTCGGATCACCGATGATGTGAGTTTCCAGATGGTTTTTAAAATAGACGAGCCGCCCGGCACGCATGCCGGCAGACAGGAGCCCGAGGAACTGATTGGCGTCGGTGTCCTGGAGTACGGAAACCGAATGAGCCAAAGCTGCTGTCACATTCCCGGGGCCGAATACATAGCTTCCGGCGATGTAAGGCCGGTGGATGAATGCCCCGTTGAAGCACTGGTCAAACATGACAAAGTAGGGTGTCAGACTCAGGTCTTCGATATCGGCAATATGGATATCCTGGCTGGCAGAGTGAGCCGAATCTGCCCTGATAATTTCCTCGTCGAAAGCACCGTCAAACCAGGAGGGGTCGATGCCGAACTGCTCGTAATACTGCTGTTTCACATCCTCAAGAGACTGGTCCCTGCGTTCGGCAAGACGAATGCGGTTGCGAAGGAACAGCTGGATGGCTTCAACCTGTGCATTCACGGTACGCTGCCGGACGGCGCCGACGAGCAGCTGCCGGTCGGGAGTGCCGTGTGCATGAAATACGGCAAGGTCGAGCCGTGGTCGTTGCAGTTCGCGCAACACCTGCTCTTTCAGGTCCTGACCCTTGAAGTGGTAGAAATTGGTGAGACTTCCCCCCGGCACAAAAAACTGGGGAAACTGCTCGCGCAGGGAGGTGATCTCCCCTTCCCAGGATACAAGCGATTCGGAGTGGTACCCGTGTCCGGTGGTAAACAGGGCATGTTGCAGTTTCGGAGGATTTTCCTTCAGGACCGCTGCACGGATGAGGTAGCTGTTAACCAGCTGGCGGCCCTCTTCACCGCCGGCCGGCGGCAGGATGCGACCGCTGTACAGGTCCATGCTCAGGAACTGGGGCGAATCGGGGGTGAGACTGTAGTAATGCTTAAGCGAATCATTTTCATCGGGTCCGATATATTCGAATACCAGATCGAAGTCGTCATAAAAACGGTCGGATGGAATAGAGGAGCGGTTCAGGGAAAACCGGTCCTGATCCATTTTAAATGAAGATGTCAGGTGCTGTGCGTCCCGGATCATGGATATGGGAATGTCGCCGACCAGGACAAACCCTTCCAGCCGGTCGTCATCAGCGGCCAGCTGGCGGATGATATCGCGTACCGGATCGGGGCGGTCCCAGTTGCCGATAACCAGGTAGACATTGAACTGGTCGAACATTTCAAGGGCTTGGCGGTACAGAGACACACCTTCTGTTGCCGTTTCGTAGGTTTTATCGTCCACAATGATGGCAAAGGAGGCATCAAATTGCGTTTCCGGCATGATGATCTGGTGCTGATCGCCGCTGATGTTCGTCGTGCCGGAAGT
>SKNT01000009.1 GCA_007120385.1 Balneolales bacterium | reverse complement strand
ATGCCCTCCTCGCTGAATTTGAGGTTCTCCCACGGCGAGGAGTTGCTCATCATGTACCAGCGGGTGGTGTCGGCGCCGTACTTGCTGATCATGTCGAACGGGTCTACCGTGTTGCTTTTGGTCTTGCTCATCTTCTCGCCTTTGGCGTCGAGCACCAGCCCGTTAGAAACCACGTTCAGATAGGCCGGCGAGTCGAAAAGTATGGTGGCGATGGCGTGCAGCGTGTAAAACCAGCCGCGGGTCTGGTCCACCCCCTCGGCAATGAAATCGGCCGGGTAATTTTCCTTGAATTCCGCCTTGTTCTCAAAGGGATAATGGTGCTGGGCGAACGGCATGGCACCTGAATCGAACCAGACATCCAGCAGATCGGGAATGCGGCGCATGGTTCCGCCGTCTTCGGCTTTCCAGGTGATCTCGTCGATGTACGGGCGGTGCAAGTCCAGTTTGACCTCGGAACCGATCCCCGCCTTCGCGCGCAGCTCTTCGATGCTGCCGATGCAGACAACCTCGTCAGGGTTTTGGTCGTTAACCCAGAACGGGAGCGGCGTGCCCCAGTAGCGCTGGCGGGAAATGGCCCAGTCCACGTTGTTTTCCAGCCAGACGCCAAAACGGCCGGTGCCGGTACCGGGCGGCTTCCAGTTGATTTTCCGGTTCAGTTCCACCATGCGGTCGCGAACCGCGGTGGTGCGGATGAACCACGATTCCACCGGATAGGACATCAGCGGCGTGCCCTTGCGCCAGTCGTGGGGATAGTTGTGCAGGTACGTCTCATGCCGGAACATGCGTCCGCGCTCCTTGATATTGCGAACAATGCCCTTGTCGGCATCCTTGAACCACTGCCCGGCAAAATCACTGACAACCGGCTCAAAACGGCCTTCACGGCTGACAGGGTTGAACATCGGGATGCCCTCGCGCTTGCAGACATCAAAATCGTCGGCGCCAAAGGCCGGGGCGATGTGCACGATGCCGGTGCCATCCTCCAGCGTCACAAAATCGGCCGGAACCACGCGCCAGGCCTGGTCCCGCGGAACCTCCTTGAGGGCGTAGTCGAACATCGGCTCGTAAGTGCGTCCCACCAGGTCGGAGCCCTTGAGTTCCTTCACCACCTCGCATCCATCACCTAAAACCTTGGAGGCCAGCGCTTTGGCTATGTAGTAGAACGCTTCCTCGCCGTTGTGCTCCACCCGGACCTTCACGTAGTCCAGCCCGGGATGCACGGCCAGCACCATGTTGGAGATGAGCGTCCAGGGCGTGGTGGTCCAGGCCATGAAATGGGTGCGCTCCTCGCCGTCCACCGGGAAAGTGATAAAAACCGACGGGTCCTGCACCTCCTTGTAGCCCAGGCTCACCTCGTGCGAACTCAGCACGGTGCCGCTGCCGGGCGAGTACCACTGGATTTTGTATCCTTTGTAAATGAGATCCTTGTCAAACATCTGACGCAGCGCCCACCAGACCGACTCAATGTAGTGGTTATCGAAGGTGACATAGGGGTTTTCCAGATCCACCCAGTAACCCATGCGGGTGGTGAGCCGGTCCCAGTCGCCCTTGTAGCGCAGCACGCTTTCGCGGCATTTGGCGTTGTACTCGGCGATGCCGTACTCCTCGACCTGCGCGCGTCCCTGCAGCCCGAGCTCCTTCTCCACCTCGATCTCCACCGGAAGACCGTGCGTGTCCCAGCCGCCCTTGCGGTCTACCTTGAACCCCTTGAGTGTCTTGTAGCGGCAGAACAGGTCCTTCACCGTGCGGGAAAGCACATGATGGATGCCGGGACGGCCGTTTGCGGTGGGCGGACCCTCATAGAATGTGTAGGGGATGCCATCCTGCCGGGTGGATACGCTTTTGGCGAAAACGTCGTTTTCCTTCCACCATTCCAGAATTTCAAGTTCCGCTTTGGCGTATTGTAACTGTTTGACTTCCTTGAATTTCTTACTCATACAGCGAGAAAGGGTTCTCTAAATTGTTTTTTTAACAAGAGCGTAAATATACGAAACTTTCACGAGAGCTTAAGCCCGGGTATGCAAGCCGTGTTTTTGCTGCCTTGAAAACGCCATTTGTTCGTTGAAACCCAACGAAGGCACTTGAAACGAACATGACAGCCTCAGGATTAAACACAAAAGGATGATTGCATTCTGTCATGTAAGTTCATTCTGACCAGTTAAATCGAAATTGATTAAAACAGATGAAGCACAAAATAAATAATGTGACCCTGCCGGGAAGGTAAACGTCACGACCGATAATAAAAATCGAACATTGGAAAATTATAAAAAAAGTGGCTATTTAGTTGCATAATTGACTTCAAGCACCACCCGGCGCCCCGGGCTGTGACGCCAAAATCCATGTAAATAACTATCATGCAAACAGTTACAAAACTGGATCTCAGAACGATCACTACCGAAGAACCTCTCAGGATCTGCTTCGTCTGCCTTGGGAACATCTGCCGAAGCCCGACGGCCGAAGGCGTTTTCCAGCACATCGTAAATAAAAACGGCCTTTCCGCACTGGTGGAAGTGGATTCCGCAGGCACGGCAGCCTACCACGTGGGCGAACCGGCAAACAGCAAGAGCCAGATGGTCGCCGATCAGTACGGGGTCACCCTCAACTCCAAGGCGCGCAAATTCGAATACTCCGATCTGGAGTATTTCGACCTGGTAATTGCCATGGACAAGGAGAACCAGCGCGACCTGCAGCAACTGGACCGCAAAGGGCAGTTCCGCGACAAGATTTACCTTCTACGCGATTTTGATCCGGTGCCCGGCGACCACGAAGTGCCCGATCCGTACTACGGCGGGCTCAATGGATTCGAGCTGGTGTACGAAATTGTGCTGCGAAGCTGCGAGTCGCTGCTGGACATGGTGCGCCCGCACATTAAAAACGACACTCAGAAACCATGACACCCCCATCCGCACTGCAGGACTTTTTCCGGGAACATGCCGGCCATGACGTAACCGATCTCACACCGGTCGGCGGGGGTTGCATCAACGACACCATGCAGGTTTCCCTGGAGAATGGCAGCCGCTTCTTCGTGAAACAGAACCGGATCTCCCTGCGCGACATGTTTGAAAAAGAGGCGATGGGGCTGAAGATCCTGGAGGATGCGGCCGAACGGGACAAGACGGCCGAACGGGACAAGACGGCCGGTAATTCGGGCGGAATCCGCATCCCCAAAGTGATCGGCCTGACGGACGACCATGACTCCGGCCAGGCATTTCTCGTACTCACATATATTGAAGAAGGGCGTCCGGCCGGTGATTTTGACCGGCATTTCGGGCGGGCCCTGGCCGCACTGCACCGCCACAAAGCACCGCAATACGGCCTGGACCACGACAACTACATAGGCCGGCTCCCGCAGAAAAATGACCGTCGCGACACCTGGAACGATTTTTTTCTCGACTGCCGACTGGAGCCCCAGTTTGCCATGGCACGCGATCGAGGCTATTTCGGCGGATCGGCACGGCAGTCGCTGGACCGCCTGGCAAAACGCCTTACGGAACTGCTCCCTGACGAACCGCCCTCCCTGCTCCACGGCGACCTTTGGGGCGGCAACTATCTTTGCGACGGCGAAAACCGCCCCGTCCTCATCGATCCCGCCGTCTTTTACGGCCACCGCGAAGCCGAACTCGCCTTCACCTCCCTTTTCGGCGGTTTTGGCCGCGGATTCTATTCCGGATACGAGGAAGAATGGCCGCTGCAACCGGGATTCCCCGATCGCCGCGACATATACAACCTGTATCCGCTGCTGGTCCATGTGAACCTCTTCGGGGGGATGTATGTCTCCCAGACCGAAGCCATCCTGGGCCGGTTCTGAATAGGAAAATCTTGCGCTCATCAGGTGTGCCGTACCATTGTTTTACGTAATTCGTTACCTTAGTAAAATTATCCCGAAACGGAACCTGACGCCCGTGAGAATTACTCTTTTTGCACCCTTTTTGCCCTTTCTGATTGCGCTGACACTTGTCCTGTCCGCATGTTCGTCCACCCGGCCTGCTTCCACGGACAAGCCGGACCGGCCTGATGGGGTTGTGGATCCGGAACGGATTGCGTCCGCCCTGCCCGGAACAGAATCATTTTCCGACAAGGAAATGAGGGCGCGCGTCCATTTCATACGCGGCGTTTCGGCCATGGAACTGAACGACCCGGACCGTGCCGAGGTCCATCTTGCCCGCGCGCACACCCTGCTGCCGGACGTGCCCGGGGTAAACTATGCACTTGCAAGGCTATACCTGGAGAAAAACGATTACACATCCAGCGTGTTCTTCAGCCGGCGGGCGGTGGATCTGGAGCCGGAAAACAAATGGTACCGTTTGCTGCTGGTGGATGGGCTCCGTGCCGGCGGCGAATACCGCGAGGTCATCGGGCAGCTCGATTCAGCCCTGGCCTACCACCCCTCGGACATCCAGCTGCTGTACACGAAAGCCCGCATCCAGTCGTCACAAGGTGACTACGAACAGTCCAACCGCACCTATCAGCAGATCCTGGACCTTCTCGGTCCGGACCGTGCCATCCACTATCAGCGCATCAGCAATTACACCCGTATGGACGATACCGATGCCATCATCCGGGAGTTGCTCAAGGTGCTGGAGATGGATCAGGGAAATGTGAACACGCTGCTGATGCTCAGCCAGTTCTACCTGGAAGAAGAACGCATGGACGAGGCGGCCGGGCTTCTTGAGCAGGTGCTGCAGCGCAACCCGCAGCATCCCGAGGCGCTGGTCAACCTGGCCGACATCCACATTATGCGCGGGGAGTGGGACAAGGCGGGCGATCTGCTGCTCGGGCTCGTGGGTGATCCGATCGTATCCCTTTCCAACAAGCTGGAGATCGTCCAGTATGTGCTCAGCCGGTTTTCGCACGACCCGGACAACGAACCGCTGCAGAAGACCGCTGCGATGCTGGTCGATACGCTTATCGCCGATGCGCCCGACAACGGCATGGCCCATGCCATGGCCGCGGAATTTTACCTGATATCGGAAAACGGCGAACAGTCGCTCTACCATCTGGTCCGCACCACTGAACTGATGCCCGAAAATGACGCCGCCTGGCGCCAGCTCGTGCAGACCTATTATATTGAAGGCATGTACGAGGAGACGATCGAGGCGGGGCTGCGCGCCGAGGAGTTCATTCCGCAGGATGCGTTCATCCTCTTTTTTGTAGGCGGCGCCTATTTCCTGCAGGACGATTACGGACAGGCCGCCGATTGGCTCGGCAATGCCGCGGAGCTGCCGGCCCGTGCACCCTTCCGGTCCATCATCCTCGGCACCCTGGGCGACACCTACGCCTCGCTGGACAACTGGGAAAACGCCGATTCCGCCTACGAGGATGCGCTCTCGCTGGACCCCGACAACGACGTGGTCCTGAACAACTACGCCTACTACCTCTCCGAGCGAGAGATCCGGCTGGATGATGCCAAAGAAATGGCGCTACGCGCTCTGGAGCTCAATCCCGATAACGCCGCGTTCCTGGACACCATGGGCTGGATCTACTTCAAATTGGGCGACTATGAAAAGGCGCATGAATACATTCGCGCATCCATCGAAACCGGCGATGCCAGCGCCGAGGTCATGGAGCACATGGGCGATGTTTACGACAAAATGGGCGACCCCGACCGGGCGCACTACTGGTGGCAGAAAGCATTGGACAAGGACGAAAACCGGACGTACCTCAAGGAGCGTCTTCACATCAACTGACAACCATGGGACGCAAAACCGCATCCACCCGGATTTCATTTTTCCGGTTTACCGTTCCCTTTTACCCCATCGCCGTTATGCTGGTGCTGCTGGCCGCCTGTTCCGTTACCGAACCGCTTCAGGTGGATGATGTGGCGTTTGTCCCCTCGGAGGTCGGCAAGGAGGCGTTTTTTGAGGAATATGCTTCGCACAATCTGATTCCACGGGCCCTGAGCGGACGGGCCAGCGTGCAGGTGAGCGAGCCGGGCCATACCGAACGCGCGAATGTGCGGTTCCGGTCCGACCGCAGCCAAAGCCTGCTTCTCATAAGCAACAATCTGGGCATTGAAGGCGGACGCATCTACAGTGACCCCGATTCGGTGATCGTGTACAACCGCATCGACCAGGTGGCGCACAAAATGTCGCATGAGGATGCGGCCTGGTTTTATCTGAACGGGATCGGGGCCATGAACCTGATCCGAATGCTTCATCCCTTCACCGCTCCGGACCAGATCGGGGCCATATTTGAAAGCGATGATTTTTTCCTTGTCGAGACGCAAAACGGGGAGCGTCATCTGCTCGGGCGCGACCGGCTGGTGCTCAGGCGCACGGAGCGCCTCGATGTGCATCCGGAGGCCTACAGCACGTTCCATTTTGACAACCACGCGGAACTGGACGGCTACCATCTCCCCCGGCGCATCCGTATCTTGAGTTACGACGGAAATTCGAATATTTTTCTTGTTATCCGGGCGCTGGAAGTCAACCCCGCCGACCTTGATTTTGACCCGGAAGTCCCGGACAACATAGATATCATCCGGTTATGAACCAACGGCCATACCCTGCCATAACTGTACTTCTGCTCGTGGCCACCATTTTGGTCACGGCTCTGCCTGCGTCCCTGAACGCACAAAACTACCAGAACATCCGGCTGGAACTACAGCAGCAGCAGGAGCAGGCCCGCAATGAGATCACTTCGCTGCGCGGCCAGATACAGCGCTTCGAGCAACAGATAACGGAAGCTGCCGACGCCTACTCCAGCATGTACGAGCAGTACCAGAACCTGCGCAACGAGATCACCCTGCGCAATGCCGTGTTGCGCAACATGGAGGCCGAACGCGCATCCATCATGAAAGAGCTGGAGATCACCCAGCAGCAGATCGACGACCTGACCGAGGACCTGAATGCCCTCATCGAGAACTACAAAACCACGCTCACCCACATTTACAAGCACGGACGCGTACCCGAGCAGATTCTGCTGTTCACTTCAGCGTCCATCAACCAGATGCTGGTGCGTTCGTACTATCTGAACCGTTTCGAGGAGCACAGGCAGGGCCAGGCTCGTCAGATCACGGCCATGCAGGAGGAACTGAAGGTGCGCGAGGAGGAGCTGGAGGATGCGCGCCGCCGAAGCCAGCAGAACATTGCGGAGATGCAGCAGGAGCGTTCGGCCCTGGAACGGCGCCGGCAGGTCCAGGAGCGCCAGGTGGCCGAGCTGCGGCGCGACCGTGAGCGGCTGGAACAGCGGCTGAGCTCTTCAAAACGCGAGGCCGACCTGCTTGAAAGTACGCTCACCAACCTGATTAAAGAGGAGGAACGGGCCCGGGCAGCCGAGCAGGAGCGCCTGGCCCGGCTTGAGGAAGTGCGGCAGCAGCGGCTGGCCAGTGCCGAGAATATCCGAAGCCGCCGGGAGCGGGAAGCGCAGATCGCACGGTACTCCACGCCGCTCCGTGACTCCGACCTGCCCAGCGACGAGCTGCTGGGCACACTCGAAAGCACCTTTGAGCAGCAGAAGGGACAACTGCCGTGGCCGGTGCCGGCCGGTGTCGTTTCAGCGCGGTTCGGCAACAGGGTGAACCCGGTATACGGCACGCGCATTGACAATCCGGGCATCGATATCCTCACCGAGGCGCGCAGCGAGGTGAAGGCCGTGCACGACGGGTATGTCTTTGCCGTACAGCCCATACCGGGATTCGGCAATTGCGTGTTCGTCAAGCACGGCAAGTACATTACCGTATACGGCAACATGAGCGAGATCACCGTGGGTCGCAACCGGTTTGTCCGTGCCGGCGAGGTCATCGGACGCTCCGGCGATGAGGATTCGCTGCGCGGCACCTCGCTTTTTTTCATGATACGCGACCAGAACACCAACCTTGATCCGGAAGTCTGGATTACCAGCCGATAAGCGCCGACCAGCCATGTCAGAAATAAAACAGCAGATCGCCCGCGCCTTTGCCTTCACCGGGGCCACCCTGATGATGGGGGTTGTCATATTTTTCTTCACCCAGGGACTCATCCCGCTTGTGGAACTTCCTGATATTGCCGGATCGGTGTTCCTGCTCGGGTTTATCCTCGTTTTTCTGAATCTCAGTTTTGCAATGGGACGCCGTTTCTGCAGCCGGACGTTCGAAATGGAGCGGTTCCCGCTCATCCTTGGCCTGGTGCTGGTGCTTCCCACGTGGGTGCTCTCGCTGATGACCGACCGTTTCAGCGGAGGCAGCGCGGCTGCTCTTTTCCTCGGGGTCATCACCCTTGCATCGATCTCGGGTGCGTTTCTGGGCATTCGAAGCGGCGGCCGGCGGCGCGACCGGCTGATCCGCGAGGCTCTGAAGTCGGGCGGTGCCAAAACGCCCGGTTCCTGATCCGGCAGCGTCTCCGGCGCTGGCGATTGCGCCCGGGCCGCATCCAACCGAAAAAAGTTATGTTTTGAATCCAAAAATCCTATTTTAGGTGCTTTGAAAGACCTTCGCGGCGAACGTCGGACCGGCTGGCAAGCCGCTCTTTAGAACGAAATTACCACACAGATGAACGAAGCGACACAAAGCACGGCCGTTTTCACCAACGATGCCATCGTACTCGGAATCCTGGCAAGTATTCTTGCCGTCATCTTCATCACCCAGCGCAGCGAAAAACCGTTCTTCCAAAAATTCTACACATACGTACCGTCGCTGCTGCTCTGCTACTTCATCCCCTCCATTTTCAACACGCTCGGGATCATTGACGGGCAGGCATCCAACCTCTACTATGTCGCTTCGCGGTACCTGCTGCCCACCAGCCTGGTGCTGCTTACGCTCAGCATCGATCTGAAAGCGGTGTGGCAGCTGGGTCCCAAGGCCATCATCATGTTCCTTGCCGGGACCGCCGGTATCGTGATTGGCGGACCCCTGGCCATCCTTATTGTATCGTCGTTCGCCCCCGACCTGGTCGGCGGTGCGGGTCCGGATGCCGTCTGGCGCGGACTGGCCACCGTAGCCGGGAGCTGGATCGGCGGCGGGGCCAACCAGGCAGGCATGCTTGAGATCTTCGGCGCCAGCCCGGACCTCTTTGCCGCCATGGTGACCGTGGATGTGCTTATCGCCAGCATCTGGCTTGCCTTTCTGCTCTACGGCGCCGGCATATCGTCGCGGATCGACAAATTCTTCAAGGGTGATGTGAGCGCCATCGAATCACTGCGCAAGAAAGTGGAAAACTACCGGCTGAGCATTGAAAAAATGCCGACGCTGCCGGATACGATGGCGATTATCGGCATCGGGTTCGGGATGACGGCCATCGCTCATTTCGGCTCCGACAACATCACCCCATGGATCGTCGATAACTTCCCCAATCTCGACCGCCTAAGCCTCACCTCGCCCTTCTTCTGGCTCATCAGCATCGCCACGGCGCTGGGCCTGGGCCTCTCCTTCACCCGGGCGCGGAAGCTTGAGGGTGTCGGGGCATCCCGCATCGGCAGCCTGCTCCTGTATATCCTCGTGGCCACCATCGGCATGCGCATGGACATCATGGCCATTTTCCAGAATCCCGGTTACTTCCTGATCGGTTTCATATGGATCCTCTGCCATGTCGTGATACTGCTCACCGTGGCCAAGATCATCCGCGCCCCCTTCTTCTTCGTTGCCGTGGGCAGCCAGGCCAACATCGGCGGGGCGGCGTCGGCGCCCATCGTGGCATCGGCGTTTCATCCGGCCCTGGCTCCGGTAGGCGTACTTCTTGCCGTGGTCGGATACGCACTTGGCACCTACGCCGCCTGGTTCTGCGGAATCCTGATGAGCATCGTAGCGCCATGAGACAAACAGCTCATAACCTTTTTTTTGATATACAGCGCTTATTTCAAAATAATGACAGGTTTTTTGTTGTTTTTCTCTAAAAAAATAATCATAATAAATTTTAGCCAAAGTGTTAGCCAGTAACTGAATTCAACAGCTGTCCCATTACTTTTTCTTTTCAAAAGTCAAATTAGTTGATTTTCCAGCTGGCTCTACATTGCGGTATTCCTAAATAGTTGTTATGATGAAGCGGAGTAGTTTAACTCTCTTGCGGGGAAATTGATCGGGGGCATAAGAACAATCCTTTTTTGGGGGACACACCAGCCCATCAGGCATTAATCTCTATGATGAAGCATGTTTTGTGCTGTTTTGTATCGCCTTCTTCAAATCACATCCCGTGTCACTATCGTGCAACCAACCGAATCATGAGGCTACAATGATAAAAAAAATACAGTTACTCCTTCTTTTATTCTTTTTTGCACTTCCCGTATCGTCAGCAGCACAGGTCGGATCCCTCTCCGGTGTCATTACCGACGCTGCTACCGAGGAGCCTATTCCCGGTGCTAACATCTTTCTGACAGAAATAGCCCGCGGTACCGCAGCCAACCTGGATGGCGAATATTCCCTGGAGAACATTCCCACAGGCACCCATACTCTCCGGATTACCATTGTAGGCTACACCACTTACACCTCTAGAATTGAAATAGCCGAGGACGAGGAGCTGGTGCACAATGTTTCTCTTTTGACCGATATTTACGAAATGGATGACATCGTGGTTACCGGTCTGTCTGTGGGAACCCGGCAAACCAAGACACCTTTTGCCATCACCTCTATTCGTTCCGAACAGCTTCAGTTTGTGCCAGCCACCAACCCGGCCAATGCCATCCGGGCAAGAGCTCCCGGCGTCCGCGTTGTCCAGGCATCCGGCCTCCCGGGATCCGATATGTTCTTGCGGCTTCGCGGTTCCAACAACCTTGGCGATACCCAGGGCCCGCTGATCGTTGTGGATGGAATTATCACACGGGGACGGATCCAGGATTTCGACATGCAGAATGTGGAATCCATCGAAATCATCAAAGGTGCCGCCGCAGCCGCCCTCTATGGCTCACTTGCAGGGAGCGGGGTAATCCAGATCATCACCAAGCGGGGACAGGAGGTCGACGACACCCGGATTACCGTACGAAATGAAGTGGGATATTCCTCACTGGCCAGGAAAATCAGCCTGACCGAGCACCATGCTTTCATGTTCGATGATCTGGGAAACTATCGCGATGCCGACGGCATTCCTTATCCCATCAGCGCACGGGGCATCATGGATCAGCCATATAATCTCCTGATTGACCAGCAGGATGAGTTTTTCACCGCCAGGCCTTTTTATACCAACTTTGTTTCCCTCGAAGGCAGGCAGGGCAATATCAACTACATGGTCTCTTTTGAGAACCTCAGTGACGGAGGCGTCATCGCCGAAATGCCCGATTACAAAAGAAGAAATCTGCGGGCCAATATTGACAACCAGGTCAACGACCGGCTTCGGGTCTCACTTACCACTTTTTATGGTAAAATCGACGGGTATGCCATGACCCAGACCGGTCAGGGGGCCAATGTCTTCTGGGGAATCCTGAATACCCATCCCGACCTGGATCTGCGGCAGCCCGGCCCGGGGGGAGAGAAATACAATCCTTTCGCACCGATTTCCAACTCGCAGAATCCACTATATATTCTTCACACTCGTGACTTCTCCCGTGAAAGAGAACGATTCATGGGTGGTTTCCACGCTCAATATGATGTGGCAGATTGGTGGCTGCTAGATGGACGGTTTTCCATGGACCGTACCAACACCAACAGTCACAATTTCATTGAAAAAGGCACCCAGCGGGCCGATGAAACCAGACCGCATGAAGGCCTTTTCTGGAAAAGCAACTCCCGCTCGGACGCCAACATATTGACCCTGCGCTCACTTTTCCGCCATCAATTCGGTGATCTCAATGTAGGTCTGAATCTCTCCTACAGCTATGAAAACCGGCCCTACGACTTCACCATGGCCAGTGGCGGTGATTTTCAGATCGCCGGGCTCTTTGTCCTTGAAAACTCCAGTATCGATCGGATGAGAATTTCCTCCACCTCTCAGGAGGTGCGGGCTGAAAACACCATGGCCAATCTTACACTGGATTTGAAGGATCGCTACATTTTTGACGGAATCATTCGTCGTGACGGTTCGTCCCTGTTTGGTGCAGATGAAAGATATAAAATCTACTTCCGTACCGCCGGTGCCTACCGGGTAACCGAGGACTTCCGCATTCCAAATGTCAATGAACTGAAACTGAGAGCCTCCTACGGATCTTCCGGAAGGAGACCCGGCTTTGCGGCTCAGTATGAAGTAGTTACACTTGGTGATGCCGGTCTTCAAAAAATCACCGCAGGTAACCGCAATCTGAAGCCTGCTGATGTGCGTGAACTGGAACTGGGGATCGACATCCGCTTCCTGGATCGGTTCTTTGCCGAAATCAACTATGCCACAACCGTTGCCAAGGACCAGATATTGCTGGTTCCCGTCTCACCGACAACCGGCTACAGCAACCAGTGGCAAAACGTTGGGACCCTGGAATCGGAAATAATCGAATTTGCCCTGAATGGAAGGCTCATCAGCAGATCTGACTTGAACTGGGATATGACCTTTTCATTTGACAAATTGTTCCGCCAGGAAATCACCGAGCTCAATCGAACCCCCTTCCACCGCAGCCAGGGTAGTTCAGAAGCCAGTTTGAATATCTTTCGAATTGCCGAAGGCGAACAGCTTGGTGCCATGTACGGACAAGCCTTCGCACGGTCTCTCAATGAACTCACTCTCGATGATAACGGACACGTAATGAACTGGCATGGTTACCAGCCCGGCAACCCCAACAACCTGGGAATCGATGATTTTTCAATCAACTCCCAGGGCTATGTCATTCAGCAAGGAACCGAATACTCTGCCGATGAGCGGCCTATGCGCATTGTGGACGAAGAAGGCGAAGTCGTGAGAAAGAAAATCGGCGATGTCAATCCTGATTTCAATGTCGGACTCAGCACCACCTTCCAGTACAAAAACTTCACCATATTTGCGCTCCTTGACTGGCAGCAAGGCGGAGAAGTGTACAATTACACACGCCAGGCCCTGTATCACCGCTACCGGCATGGCGACATGGATATGAGTGGAAGACCCGAAGGCCAGCAAAGGCATGCAGAATACTTTGCACAGCATCTCTACAATGCCAACTCCGCTGTCAATGAATTTGTAGAGGATGCCAGCTTCCTGAAAATCCGGGAAATTTCATTGGCCTACTCATTGCACAGCCAACAGCTTCAGCGCTTGGGAATCGGCAACGTGGTCCGGCGAGCCAAAGTCTCGGTGAGCGGCAGGAATCTCTATACGTTCACCAGTTACTCGGGATTTGATCCCGAAGTGGCAGCCGGCAGCAACGCCACCAACTTCCGGGTCGATGAATTCACATACCCGAACTTCAGAAACTTCACCATGTCGTTGGAGATCGGCTTCTAAACCGGTCCGAACTTAATTTTGAACTTTATACGGAAAGAGAATGATGAAAATCAAAATTTTTACCACACTCGTCTTGTTCATTTGCGCCGGTCTGGTTACACAATGTGCCGACCTGGAGGTCAAAAACCTGAACGACCCCGACCTTCAAAGAGTGCTTGAAACTCCGGAAGACTACCGCGAGCTTTTAGCCGGCGGCTATAACTCCTGGTGGCGGGGCAGTCATGCAAACCGACTGCCTTTCGCCCATTTCGATGCCTGGGCTGATGTGCAAACCACCACCAACAACTTCCAGATCTATTATGATATGGGAACCCGGGAGCCCCGGCAGCGCATCGACAACGATCCGGCCTCGGATGGGTATCTTTCCATGGGTACCCCGTGGTCAATGCTAAACTCGGCGGTCTCGATTGCCAATGATGTCATCAACTTCATTGAAGTTGGCGGCAACAGTATTGTGATCGATGGCAGTGACGATACCATGATGCTCCTGTCCATGGCCTATCTTCTCCGGGGACTCAGCAAAGGATATATGGCCAATTTTTTCGATCAGGCCTATATCATCGGCGTGACCATTGAAGACCTTCGGTTTCGGCCCTACACCGAAATACTGGAATCCGCAATTGACGATATAGACCATGCCATCGAACTGGCACAGGCCAACTCCTTTACCACGTTCAACTTTCTGAGCAATGTCTCCATGGACAACCAGCAGCTTGTTCAGTTTGCCAATACCCAGGCGGCCAAATTTATCATCAGCAACGGCCGATCATCCGACCATTATACCCAGCAGGATTGGCAACGTGTTGTTGATTATGCCTCCAATGGGTACCAGGACCATCTAATTATCGAGGGGACAGGTACGGGTGTTGACGGATGGCGGCATGAATATCAGCGCCAGAGTGGTCTGGACTGGTACTGGAAGGCCGATTTGAGGATCATCAACCTGCTAGACCCCAGCTATCCGGCAAAATACCCTATCAAGGCTGCGGAAGCTGCCCGCCCGATTCCTCAGGCTCAATCCGAGGACGCCAGGCTGGAAAGCGACTTCACTTATGATCCCTGGAACCTGCACCGATTTGTTACCGCACGAGGACCACAACTTCAGAGTGTCTACTATTTTTCCCGCTATGAAGACCTCTACCTGAATCAGGGCTTTGATGATATCGTGGTCTTTCGCAAGGATAACATCGACATGATGCTGGCAGAGGCATACATGCACCTCGGACAAAAACCGCAGGCCATCAACCTGATTAATGCCGGTTCCCGCATCACACGGGGCAACCTGCCTCCAATCCCGAACAATGCCAGCGACGAAGAAGTCTTCGATGCGATAT
>SKNT01000066.1 GCA_007120385.1 Balneolales bacterium | reverse complement strand
TCCAGGTCGTGCCGGTTGATGTACCCCGCCATGGTGGTACGCGGACTGCCCGAAGCCCCGAACTGGGAACTCCACATATAGCCCATACCGCCCTTCACACCGCGGCTGACCGTGTTGTAGGTGAACCCGTAAGCCGTGTACTCCAGGGCCACGTAGTTGGCGTAGTTGCGGGTAATCCCCTGATGACGCGACGACGGCCAGGGCGGCACTTTCCGGAAGTAGCCGATGGCCATGGCAGCCGTGGCCGGCGCGCAGGAAGCGTAATTGTAGTTGTTGCCCGAAAAGAAGGGCGTATCCCAAACCTGGTTGACAAACGGTACATCGGTTATGAGAACCGAGGCGTTCAGGTCCTGGGCGGATACGGCCGGTACCAGGGCCTCGGAGGCCGGAGCCATCACATCAGAACCTGGAGCGGCCTTTAAAAAAGTAGCGCCACCATCGCCAAAATCCTGTTCGAAGATCGGGGTTCTCTGGTTGTTGTTTTTTTCGATCCGCATGATCCGCTTTTCCAGGGCATCGAAATAGAGCACATCGCCGCTTCCTGCCACACTGGCGTCGCGGGCGGCGGCGGATTCGGGATCGGTCAGGTTTTCCTGACGCCGGCCGTCATAGCTGCTGCGGACGATATACATTTTCTTCAGCTCAAAACCCTCGATTTCTGACCTGGTGAAGACCAGTTCGCGGGAGTCCTCATGCCAGGACGGGTCGCTTCCCTGGCCGAGTTCGTAATTTCGTTCCGCATCCAGCGAGTAGACAAAAAGCTCCCCGCCGTTGGACATGTAGGCAAGGCGGCGGCTGTCGCCGGACCATACCGGCCCGTAAACGGCAAACCCCGGCTCGCTTATCACGCTCACCGACCGGTCCGACAGATCCATCACCAGCAGTTCGTCACGTTCGTTGTTGAAGGCGGCGTGGCGGCCGTCCGGTGATACGGGCGCCAGATTGGCGTAGTAGCCCAGATCGTACTCTTCCGGCACGGACGATCCGTTGCGGTAGACCATCAGCGTATTGCCGATGGTGAAGGCATAGCCGTTTGTGCCAAAGAATGAAGGCTGCCCGGCCGACCATACGTGCTCATGCAGCAGGTCGGTCTCGCCGGTGGTCAGATCCAGGACAGCAGGCGCCTGCAGCCCGTCCTCGTTGATATCCTTGTATCCGATCAGGTTGCGGTCCGGCGACAGCGAATTGTACATCCCCGCCCCGGGCGAATCCACCAGTGTATGTCTGCGTCCTTCCGAAATCAGGAAAATTTCGGTGGCATAGTTGCTGGTAGCCACGATGCCATGCGGAGTCTCTTTCGGCATGCGCAGATAACCTTCCTCCTCAAGTTTGTAGGCATTCGTTATAATCTGGCCGGCGGCCGACACCGGAAAGAGAATCACGGAAATGATGAAGGCGGAAAAGACAATAACCTGTGCGGGAAGAGCGAAGGACTTGCGGCTAAAATAAGTGTTCATGAGCATTGAATTGCTGGGTGCTGGACACGGCCGGCCCGGTATCTGCCATGCGTTTAAAATCATTGCTGCCGGTTTCCGGGGCTGCCGGGCGAATGGTCGGTATGTCCCTGGGACTGAATAATCAGGCCACATTAGAATAAATATATTTCAAGGGTGCAATTTGGGGATATCGAAGCTTATCTGCAAGTAAAATCGAAGCGGAATTCGTGCTCACCGTGGCCGTTGCCGACGCCATCCTGTATAAAAAAGAGTTTGGTCGTACCATCTGGGAATACGGTCGCAGGCATAAGAACCGCGGTTACGGCGGCATGTTCGTCCGCTGGCTCCAGGAACGCAAACCCAAACCCTACGGCAGCTACGGCAACGGGTCGGCCATGCGTGTGAGTCCCGTCGGATTTGCCTGCAACACCATGGATGAAGTGCTTGAGATGGCCAAACGCTCGGCCGAAGTCACCCACAATCATCCCGAAGGCATCAAGGGCGCCCAGGCAACCGCCGCCGCAGTATTCCTCGCAAAAATAAAAACATCAAAAAAGGACATCCGCGAGTACCTTGCGCTGCGGTTCGGGTACGACCTGGACTTCTCCCTCGAGAACATCCGCCCGCGCTACGAATTCAACGCCACCTGCCAGGGTTCGGTACCGCAGGCCATCGTCGCATTCCTGGAAAGCGAAGACTTTGAAGATGCAGTCCGGCTGGCCATTTCCATCGGCGGCGACAGCGATACCATCGCCTGTATTGCGGGAGGCATTGCCGCAGCGTACTACAAGCACATCCCGGAAGAGATTGCCGATCCGGTGCAGAACCGGCTTCCACCCGAATTCATTGAAATCATGGAACGGTTCGACGAGGCCTATTCCAGTCCCTGAACACCGGCTACCTTCAGGCAGAGCATGAGGACCACTCCGTAGGTCAGGTGCATGATCAGTCCGGCCAGGATCAGCAGCCCGGGCACCCACGTATCCAGATAGAAAAACCCGAACCAGTCGCCGGCGGCAAGGGATACCAGCGGTGAGAGTATGAGCCCGGATACCAGCGAGATGATCACGCCGAAAATCAGTCCGCATACAAACCAGTTACCGGGGATCCGTCCGGAAAGAAACACCACCCAGATAAGCGCCAGCAGCATCCCGCCCATGAAATAGGCGATGTTGCCCCAAAGTATGTCATAAGGCTCGGTTACATGAACCTCGTTGAAACTGCCGACAATGATATGGCCAATATCCACGACCGGCAGACCGAGTCCGCCCTGGATGAACGCCACCATGGACATTACAAAGGTTGCAATGAATCCGGAAATGACGGTTCTCCAAAATACATCTGTGCTGATCATAGTGACTTACCCATAAAGTGATGAAGTAACAGAACTGAAATGGTACTGCATTACTTTTTGGAAGTCAACTTGTTTTGATAGTCAGTTTGACACGGAACCGGATGCCACGGAAGCGGCTGGCTCAGCGTCCCGCCTAATGTACGGCACCGAGCGGGATGAAATCGGCACCTGCCGCACTCTCGAGAAGCCGGGCAAAGTGCTCCCTGGCCAGATCAGCCCTGCCGTTCATGCGGGCGGCTACAGCGGCCCCCATCAACGTGTTAAGACGGCCGGGCCAGATCTGATCGGAGGCCTCGTAGGCGGCTATTGCTTCATCAGGCATGCCGAGATCCATGTACAGGTTGCCGAGCGCTTCGCGCGGCGGTTGCAACGCGCCTGGTGTGACGGGGTGCTTCTCGACAGTTTTCTCCAGCTGAACCGCCTCACGCGTCAGTTCAACGGCCTTGTCTTTCTCTCCGTTGGCCAGTGCAATGCGTCCGGCCAGGACCAGCCGGTCCGTTTCTATGTAGACCACCATGTTGTCGTCACCACGGTCCCGTGCGACATCGCGCAACTCCGCCAGCCGCTGTTCGGCATCCGCGGCGGACCCAATGTCGCCGGTGTGTACGGCTCCGAGTCCCCGTGCATACCAGGTCAGCGCTTCGGCCCATGGAGAAGCATCCCAGGGCAGATAATCAGGATCCCGCGGCTGAAGTGCGGCAGCGCGCTCCCAGTCGCCGCGCTCCACGGCCAGCCGGGCCGGTATGGCGGCAATATGGAATGCGCTTATAAAAGTGCCCTGATGACGTTCCTTGTGCTTCACCCGGCGCCAGGCATCCTCCGCCTTGCCGTCTTCACCTCGCTGGAGGTAGGCATACACCAGGTAGTCGATGGCATGGATGTAGTGGTGCGATTCGGCTCCGTTCACCGGATACTTGAGGGCGGCATCGGCCGACTGCAGGTTCCAGTCGATCACCTGCGGCCAGTCGCCAAGGCGAACGTAGATATGTGACGGCATGTGCAGGGCGTGCGGGACGTGGGGTGCGATGTGGGCATACATCTCCACCATGTCCAGGGCGTTCTCTGCCCGGCCATCAACGTCCGTGGCGTGGATGCTGTAGTGGATGGCACCGGGATGGGTCGGAATCTGCTCGAACACGCGGCGCAGCACGTCTTCGGCCTCATCGAAAAGCGATCCCCGGTCCTCCATGAACTGGGCACGTGTCATCAACGTAAGACCGTACAGTGACGCGATATCGGCATCATCCGGGTAGGACTGATAGGCCTCAGCCACACCATCGGCCCAGCGCTGTATGCGCGTGCGGAAATCAGCGGTCTCCGGATCGCGGAAGAAACCTGCAGTGGATTTGATCAGCTTTTTTTCACGCTCCGATTCAACACGCTCCTTGGCTTTTCCGATCATCTCCCAGCCCCGCTGCAGCTCCTCATCAGACGGTCGCGTTCCCCACAGCGGCTGGAACAGCGTGGTGGCCACGCCCCAGTAGGCCATGGCACAATCCGGATCCTGTTCGATGATCTCCTCGAATGCCGACCGCGAGGCAACATACATCATGTGGTGCATCATGCCAAGCGCCTCGTCAAATTCCGACTGCACCGATTCTTCACATGCCACACCGAAATTTACATCGCCAATGTGGGTGTCGGGTCGTACGGGCAGGTCGTCATGCATATGGTGCTGGTGTTGCGCCATGGTAACGGTGCACATCAACAACGCCGCGGTAACGGCGGAGATGAGTGATCCTGTGATTTGCTGTTTTCTCGTATGCATATGGCTCCTTTTTTAATTCGGGTTGGTTGTTTGCGTTCACGTTTTCCTTGCCGTGGCTAAGACAAACTCGCCGGGTATGGAATAGCCGGATCCATTACGGAAGGATGAAATCGATTCCAGATACTCCTGATGCGCCCCTTGCTTTGTTTCTTCGTCAAATTTCTGGTAGGCCAGTGCCACCGGTCCGCCCGAAAAAGCAGCCATCACGGTCGTTTCCTCATCCTTGAAATTCAGTACCTGCTTTTTTCGCTCGCAGCGGATGTCCTCAAATCCGGCCAGTTGCATCGTCTTTTCCAGCGTGTCGCCGGTTCCCTGCTGGAAAAACATGGGGCAGACATCCGAGGCCACTCTTTTATCAACAATCGGAAAAATATCGGCCCAGCCGCAATTCCGGCGTTCACCCCAGATGACTACCGCCGTGCGTCCGCCGGGTTTGAGAACCCGGTGCATCTCCTTGAGCCCCTTTAATGGATCCGGGTAATACATGATCCCGAGCGCACAAATGGCGGCATCGGTGGTTTGTTCGTCAAGCGGGAGTTCCTCGGCATCGGCCCGGATGACAGAGCTAGTAATTTCGCTCGTTTTTTTCAAACGGTCTGCCGTTATTTGAGTCATTTCACCGGACAGATCCGTGGCAATGACCCTGCCGCCCGGAGCAACGGCCCTTGCTATCTTTTCCGTTACCAGTCCGGTACCGCACGCCGTCTCCAGAACGGCCTCACCCGGTTTGAGATCAGCCAGTTCCAGCACACGTTCCTGGGCCGGCTTCAATTGCTCTTTCCATGATTGTTCGTAATAGGCAGCGGCCTTGTCCCAGCCATACCGCTGCACGCGTATTTGCAGTTCTGGTTTCATGTAAGTGCTTTTTTTTTGTCATGATGAGGGACGGAAGTTCCGGCCTCATGCTTCCGCCCGTTCAGAACGGTCGCTGTGCGTTTGACGGGGATTGCCCGGTGGAAATCATCCAGAACGGGGCTAAACCGCTCCGTCTGTTCGATCACTTTCATGACCGCATCCTCTCCGGCAGGGCTTTCAATGCGAACCTGATAGCGCAGTTCGACGAACCCCGGCGGACGCTCGTCGATCCCCAGCATGCCTCGGGCATCCATGTCCGATTCAACCTTGACCTCGATGCTGTCCACCGGCACCTCCATCACGGCCGCCACCTGGGAATAGCCAATCGCCAGACAGCTGCCCAAGGCACCACGTTCCAGGATACCCGGACCCGGTCCCGCATCGTTGCCGCCTTCCCCCTTGCCAATATCCACCAGAAACTTCCAGTGTTTGTGCGTCACTTCGCAGGTTGTGCCATCCCGCAGCCGAATGGTGGTGGCAGCCGTGCTCTTTCCCATTTCAGGCCGCAGCGTAACGGCTTTGCGGTTTCGCTCGTATGCCTTTTTGATAGTTTTGCGATCAGCCATAGGCCATTTCTCCGTAACATGATAGTGTCAATCGGAGTGTTTGCGGTTGATAGTTTTATTTTATATTCTTCATCATAGGGTTAAGCCAAATTCTGACAAATATACTATCACACGTATACTATCACACGCACAAACGCAGGATGCCGGTTTCAAAGGTCGACTCCCGCAGCCGGGTAACCGGAAGTCCTGTGAACGGGGTTAACCAATGGAATCCAAAAGGATCACACAGCTACTGCAGGCCCATTCGTCAGGTGACAGGCAGGCACTGAACCGACTGGTCCCACTGGTATATGAGGAGATGAAGCGTTTGGCCCGTAAGCGCCTGCAATCCGAGCGTTCCGACCACACCATCGGCACCCATGACCTGGTGCACGAGGCCTACCTCAAGCTGCTCGATTTCAACCGGATCAACTGGCAAAACCGATCACATTTCTACGCCATCGCCTCCCGGATCATGCGCAACATCCTGGTTGATTACGCCGTGAGGAAACGGGCGCAGAAACGGGGTGGCAAACAGAGGCGGGTCACCCTCGGCGAGGCCGACGCTGTCTCGGAAGCCAATTACCACGACATCATCACGATCCACCAGGCGCTGCAGAAACTGGAAAAGATGGATGAACGACAGGTGCGCATCGTGGAGTGCCGTTTTTTCGGCGGTCTCAATATTGAGGAAACGGCCGAATCGCTGGGAGTGTCTGAGCCCACTGTTTACCGCGACTGGAAAATGGCCCGGGCATGGCTGAATCGTGAACTCTCCGACTCTGGCAGCACTCATGCGATAGGAGTCGGCAAAGCCGGATAGCTTTTCGTTTCCAGCCGGCTTCACCGTCCCGCTCCCCTCTCGAGTTACTCGGCCGTTGCCGGCTCCAGCAGATAATCCACCTGATAAATGCGCTTTACGGGGAAACCGCTCTTCTCGGCATGCTCATGGATCAGCTCCTCGTTATCGGACAGGTAAATGCAATGCGTCCGGTTCTCGCTGACATAAGAATGGATCCACTGGATCTGCGTTCCGATATCACGCAGCGCCCGCACTGACTGCAGCGCCGCCGCCTTGCGATCCCGTTCGTTCAGCTCGTGTACTCCTGGTACTTCCCTTTCAATGACATATTTCGGCATGATGTAACCTCCTAATTCAGGTGATTTCTTTCTTTTTACTTATCCCGTGATTTCAGAATTGACAGGTATCCCGCTCATTTTTTTCCGGACTCTTGCGGACTGATTACCGGAGTTATCATGCCAAGCCGAAAAAAGAGTCTTTTACTCTCAAAAAGCCTCCACCATCCACGCAGTAAAAAAATCTGCGGACGTATCCCATCTCAAATATGCATCTGTGGATTGTTTAGTGTAAATCACAATTGCTGCATTCCTTTTATGGGGTATAAGTCACTGGTTCCGCGGCAATAGCTTCGGCGGGTCGGGACCCATTTTCATCCAATCTCCGTGTCCCATCAAATGCCGGCTGCAGGTCCCGCGACCTGGCGAATGCCGGTACCGTTGCATTACGGTTCCGGAACTGCAACATGGACACTAACTTCCTGTCTGTCAATATTCTTTGTTATATTGCGCTGATAATGCACCCACCGATCAAAGTGACCTTCCATGCCATCAAAAAATTTTCCAATCCTTTTTCTCCTGCTATTTGTTTACACAACGATCTCATCTTCTGCAAATGCCCTGCCGTCTGCCGCACAGGAAGACCTGCGCATCCGAAACGCCATCGAATCCGTCAGAAAGGAATTGGCGCCCGACCGCCGGGTGGCCGTATTCGATGTCAACTGGGAGGTTCGCGGCACCCGAGTCCTGCTCAGCGGCGAAGTTGACAACCCGGAGGCCAGGAAGCGCGTGGCTGCGGCAGTGCATGAAACTGGTTTCAGCGAGGTTCGCAATGATATCGTAGTGCTTCCCCATCCCGGTCTCGGACAGAACACCCGCGGCGTGGTTCGGGTCAGTGTTGCACAAATGCGCAGCGAACCGCGCTACACCTCCGAGCTGGTCACCCAGGTACTCATGGGCACACCACTGCGCATACTTAAGCGCCAGCGCAGTTGGTTCTACGTCCAGTCGCCCGACAACTATCTCGGGTGGATGAGCGCCGGCCTGCTGGAGCAAATGGATCCGCAGCGATATGAAATGTGGAAAGATTCCGAAAAAATCATCGTGACGGACTACCACGGAATTGTGTACGAAGACCCATCCACTCATTCCCTTCCCGTAAGTAACGTCTCTATCGGCAACCGCATGATACACAAAGGACAGGACGGCGAGTGGACCTCGGTGGCGCTGCCTGACGGGCGCACGGGTTTCATAAGCTCAGCCCGGGTGGAACCCTATGACCAGTGGCGGCAGACCCGCGAACTGACCGGTGAGAACATAACCAGCACCGCCCGCATGTTCATCGGCGTTCCATACCTTTGGGGCGGCACCTCCGCAAAGGGATTCGACTGCTCGGGGCTGACCAAAATGGTATTTTGGCTGAATGGAATGGACCTGAGCCGCGATGCCAGCCAGCAGATCCTCATGGGGGAGCACGTGGACCCGGGTTCACGGTTTGGCAACCTGAAGACCGGTGATCTGCTTTTCTTCGGCAGGGCAGCCACAGCAGAAACACCGGAGCGCATCGTCCACGTGGGCATCTATCTCGGCAACCGGGAGTTCATCCATGCCTCCTATCTGGTGCGCATCAACAGCCTGGATCCGGAAGCATCCCATTTCGACCGCTACGAGTACAACCGTTTCGTGCGTGCACGCCGCCTGATACCCTGACGACCAGCCTGCCCGGCTGCCCGGAATCGGATCCCATCCAGCATCCGAACCAAGCCTGGCACCAATTTCTACGGGATTTGGCCGTGCTTATTTTATATTGAAAAAGTTCACTCAAATGCCCATTATTATGGGTTGATCAAATTGAAAACAAATCCAATGCCATGAAACGAACATGACAATCTCCGCCTGACACACAGGGGGATGACTGCGTACTGTCATGTGAGTTCATTCTGACCATATAAATCGAAATACACTTAAACAGATGAACCGAAGGTCACGAAGTGCTATGTCCATGACCCTCGCCCGGACACACAGTCGCATGATTATAATTGTCATGGACATTCTATCTGACAATATGAATCAAAAATTATAAACAGATGAAACAACTGACGTTTTTCCTCCCTCTCCTGCTACTGATCACCGGCCTGAGTGCATGCGGCGACCCGCAGCCCGAAACCGAGCCAGTAACACAGCCAATTCCGTTGACAGAACAGGAGGCCATCCATCAGGACTTTATCAACAACCTCTCCGCCCTCTGTGGTGAAACTTTCGTCGGGGAGGCCACCTACCCTGAGGACACATCCCTCGTCCTTGTCGGAACCGAGCTTCGCACGCACCTTTCGGAGTGCGACGACCATATGGTCCGTATCGAGCTCATCCGTGACGGCGACTACTGGCACGGGGCATGGGTTCTTGAACTGCGCGACGAGGGGCTGCACCTCTACCACGACCACCTCGGCGAAGAGCGCACCATGGACGATCTCGGCGAAGACGACGCCCATGGCTACGGCGGCTATGCAGATGACCGCGGAACCGCAGTCCGTCAGTATTTCCCGGCCGATGATGTCACCGCCGAAATGCTCCCCGAAGCCGCCACCAATGTGTGGATGATGGAACTGGACCTGGAAAACGACCGGTTCATCTACTACCTTGAGCGCCACGACCAGCCGCGTTTCCGGGCCGAACTCCACCGGAAGTAACCAGTAAATCATGTGCAATTGTGACCGCAGCTGCCGGAATTTTTCCGGCAGTTGTGTCTCCCAAACCAGAGTAACCGCAAAAGCCCGAACTTTATGCCGATACTCGACAAGTTCAGCCGTCAGCTCCCCAAAACCCGGAAACTGTTCAGAAAAGAGATTCTGATTCTCCTGGGTCTCTTTTTCTTCATGCTCCTGCTGCGCGGGGGCATAGAGATCCGCGATTCATTCGTGGTGGACCGGGCCCTGCAATTCGACAACTGGGCGCTGACCATCGCCCGCCAGCCCGACAACCCCGAATACCTGCGCGGCCCGCACTGGGTGGACGAGGCCGTCCGCGACCTTACCGCCCTCGGAGGCGCCGCGGTACTCACCCTGACGATCGTCTTCGTATTTGGCTATCTCCTGCTAAAAAAAAGCTACCGTTCCGCAGTTCTGATCATCATCGCCACCACGGGCGGACTCCTGATCAGCTTGCTGCTCAAAGACTTCTTCCTGCGCGACCGCCCCGACATCGTGCCCGCCCTCATGGTCGAAACATCGCCCAGCTTCCCGAGCGGGCACTCCATGCTCTCCGCGGTGGTATTCCTGACCCTCGGCTCGCTGCTGACACGCCTTGAATCCAACTCGCGCATCCGCACCTACACCATCACCATCGCCATCCTGGCCACCGTGATCGTGGGCGTCTCACGGGTGCTGCTGGGTGTCCACTATCCCACGGACGTACTTTTCGGCTGGACGATGGGCTTCTTCTGGGCATCGCTATGCTGGTTCGTGATGATCTTCCTGCAGGAACAGAAACTGGTGGAAGTACGGCTTGAGCCTGAACCGGACGAGGACCCGGAAGACTTGTGGGGGGACAGCGACGACGGAGAGGACAGCGCCTGATACATTGGCTGCCCGCCAATCCCTGAAACAGCACCCTCCGGTTCGCACCAAATCTGCTTTGAACAAAACTCCGCCAGCAGTATTATTGATACCACTGCTGTTTCAACCGGTGCACCGTTCTATATCCTTTCTTCCGCCCTTTACTATTTCTGAACATGCGATCCGAACCAAGCTTCCTGGCCATGCTTGTGTTTCTGGCAGTAACCCTTATTGCCGGCACAACCGCATCCACCCTTGCCAAAACACCGCAGCCGCAGAGCCATCCCGCCCTTTCAGATCCCGAAATCATGCAGACCGTCGTCGATGAGATCATGGCCGGGTTCATGGACAGCCTGAACATCGCCGGGGCCACAGTGGCAGTGGTCTGTGACGGCCAGCTGTTTTTTTCGGGTGGATATGGACTGGCCGATGTGCGGCGGCGGGTGCCGGTTGATCCCGAGCGGACCCTGTTCCGAATCGGGTCGGTGACCAAGCTGTTCACCTGGACCGCCGTCATGCAGCTGCGCGATGCCGGCAAGCTGGACCTGGACGCCGACATCAACGAGTACCTTGACGTCACCATACAGGAGCGGTTTGACCAGCCCATAACCCTGCGGCATCTGATGACCCATACGCCCGGTTTCGAGGACCGGCTGTTCGGCGTTTTCGGTGCCATGCCGCGCGGCGGACGCACTGACTGGCTGGCGCGCAACGTCCCGGCGCGCATGTGGCCGCCCGGGGAATACGCCGCTTACTCAAACTATGGCACCACGCTGGCCGGGTATATCGTGGAGCGGGTGAGTGGAATGCCGTGGGAGGATTATGTGGAGCGGAACATTCTCGAACCGCTCGGCATGGAGTACGCCACCGTCCGGCAGCCGATGCCCGACCGGCTCGAAGCTTATATCTCCAATGGCTACAAGTGGCAGGACGAGGCATTCCGCCGCCAGGAGTTTGAACGGATCGAAATCCAGACCGCCGCCGGAGGCATGAGCGCATCCGCCGAGGCCATGGCGGCTTTCATGATCGCTTTCCTTACTGATGGAACAAGTGCCTCGGCCAGCGGTGACTCTGGTACCGCGGGGACCGATGAATCTGGCACAGCAGTGCCTGGTGCCACAGCGGCTGATGCAACCGGGAGCGCCACGGCAACCGCTTCCGGCATCCTGCCTCCCGAAACCATCCGGGAAATGCTCACGACGTCATTCTCCCCCGACCCGCGGACCAACGGCATGGGCCTCGGTTTCATGCAGATCGACTCCCACGAGCAACGTATTTTTGGCCATGGCGGATCCACCCTGCTCTTCCACTCGGACC
This sequence comes from Balneolales bacterium, assembly GCA_007120385.1. Lineage (GTDB taxonomy): Bacteria > Bacteroidota > Rhodothermia > Balneolales > Natronogracilivirgulaceae > SKNL01. The sequence goes on along the minus strand of SKNT01000066.1, from coordinate 2,722 downwards.
TCGTTCTGCTGCCAGAAAAACGCATTGGGTTTTTCGTCTCGTTCAACTCAGAAGACGGTGCCCTCCCGGGCATGGGCGATTTCCGCATGGCGCTGCTGGATCGGCTCTATCCCGAATGGATAACCGAACGGACCCGTTTCCCGGAGGGACCGGCACCCGGATGGGATGAGCGGGCTGCCGCCCTTGAAGGGAATTACCTGCTGATGCGGCGGCCTTTCACGACATTTGACAAGCTGCTCGGGGTGGGCATTAACCTGATCAGGCTGAAGACGCAGCCCGACCGGCCCGGTGCCTTGACTATGGACTGGCTGCTCGGGACCGACCAATTGATGGAGATCGAGCCGGGGCTGTTCCGCGACGTGGACGGGCACCGTGAAATGGTGCTGCGGGGCGACCCGCAGCAGGGCTATTCGCATATCTTTTTCAGCGACCTGCCCATGTTTGCCGCGGAGCGGGAGACCGGTCCGCTCACCATCACACATCGCATCATATTTCTGGCAATCTGCTACGCGATTTTCCTTACTGTTCCTTTTGCCGTGTTTATCCGCTATCTGATGCAGGTCTTTTTCGGCAAGCCGGAGCCGTTGCGAGGTGCGGAATTGTGGTATCGGCGGGCCGGGCTGGCTTTCGCCCTGCTCTCGGTGGCCTTTCCGGTGCTGCTCCTCATGGCTATATCGGATCAGACCACCTACATCGAAGCGACCAGCAAGACCATGATCCGGTTCGTGCTGCTCATCCCCATGGTGAGCCTGCCATTGGCGGCCGTACTGATCCACGGAAGCGTGCGCGCGCTGCAGAACCGGCTTTGGAACCTGTCCGGCCGCTTCCACTATCTGCTTGTGACCCTTGCGGCAGTGCTGTTCCTGTCGCAGCTCTGGTACTGGAACCTGATCGGCTGGAAACTCTGATCTACCGGACCCGCAACAACACCATGGTGATATCGTCATGCGGGGGCTCCTCACCGGTAAACTCGCGGATCCGGTCATGGATCATCTCCAGCGCTGCTGATGCCGAGGGGGCTCTGGCCGATTCCGCCAGCGCCAGTTCCAGACGCTCCTCCCCGAACAGATACCGATCCCCGTTCCGGGCTTCGTTGATGCCGTCGGTGAAGAGAAGCAGTTGGTCGCCGGAAGCCAGCTCCAGGGACCTGCGGGCATAATTCACTTCCGGCGTGGCCCCCAGCGGCAGGCGCGGACCGTGCGAGCTGATCGCGGACACCTTCCCGGACCGCAGCAGCAACGGCGGCATCTGTCCGGCATTGGTGAATGAAAATTGCTTCTTTCCCGGATCCAGGATGCCATATAGCATGGCGGCGAACATGCGGCGGTCGCTTTTCCGGTGCAGCGGACGGTTGATCCGGATGAGTACCTCGGCGGAGTTGGTTCGATCGATGGCCTCGGCATGCAGCATGCCGCTGATCATGACAGCGGTCATCGCCGCTTTCATACCCTTGCCACTCACATCCGCCACGGCAATAGCCAGGGCATTGTCTTCGCCGTCGATGCGGATGTAGTCGTAGTAGTCGCCACCAACCTCCATCGCCGGCAGGCAAACGCCGGCAATGTCATAGCCGGGCAGATCCGGTGCAGCGGAAGGCATAAGCCCCATCTGCATTTCGCGCGCGGTCTCCAGCTCACTGCGCAGCCGCTCCCGCTCCAGCTGGATGCGGTAACTCTCCTTCAGATTCAGCCGCATGGTGTGGTAGGATACGGCAAAGGTGCCGATCGTGGCGATGATGACAAACATGGCCAGCCAGTATCCAAGAGAATCCGCTACCTGAAAGTTGAGCGTAAATCCGGGAAACAGGATATCGTAGGCAAAATGGCTGAACCACTGCAGATTGAGCAGTCCCATAGTAAATCCCAGAAAAGCAAACAGCATTCCGCTCCCTTCTCTCAGTATTTTTCCGCTGGATTTGACCCGTTCCCACAACACGAACCGGAATACCCCGATCAGCAGGAAAATATGCAGGAAGACAAAATAGCTGTAGGATAGCTGGAGGATCAGCATGCGCAGCCCGGCGTAGGGCACAGCCGGCCAGTTCCCCTGGTTGAGGAACCAGTTGATCAGTGCCAGTGCAGTCGCAATGGCAAACCAGATCAATAGCTCCTTGCCAATAGGGGTTTCCTTGTTCAGTTCGGCCTCATAGTTCTGCCCGGCACCGCTGCTCCGATTCCGGATGTTACGATCGGTTTGGCTCATATGCTGTGTTGAAATGCCCGGAATGCCGTTAATGAATCAGCTGTCTTGCGGATCTTGTGAAACCTGGTCCATGGCCTTTTCCAGCTCCTCCAGCTCCTTTTTCTGGCTCTGGACGGTACGTCGCATTTCGCCGACTTTCTCATCTGCACGCGACAAGCGTTGGCGCATGTTGCTCGCCTCTTCCTCGGTGATTTCACCTGCCTCCTCGCGCCGGTCCACCCGCTCACGGGCCTCGGCTATGCGCGCTTCATTGGCCTTGATCTGCTCCTGCTGCACCTGAATCCTCTGCATTGCAAGCGCCCTCATCTCCATTCCCCGCGCCCTGGCCTCGGCTGCCCTCTGCTGTCCGAACTCCCGGCCGGTCATCCCTTCACTGTCGTGTCGCATCTGCTGCCCGCGCCCGCGTCCTTCCGCGGCAGCGGTATCGGCCTGCTGGCGCATCTGCTGCCCGCGCCCGCGTCCTTCCGCGGCAGCGGTATCGGTCTGCTGGCGCATCTGCTGCCCGCTTCTGCGGGTTTCC
>SKNT01000168.1 GCA_007120385.1 Balneolales bacterium | reverse complement strand
TCAGGCCCATCCTGACGAATTCCCCTGGCCATCAGCTTCGGGACTCCCTAACCCATCAGGGTTGAATCCATTCATTTGGCGGGTGCGGATTTTCAACGTATACAAATTCCGTTAACTAAGCCGGAAAGCATTAAAAAACAATAAATTATGTGATGTGAAATTTAATGTATTTCAGGGAAATGCAAGGAAATGATAAGCAGGCACTCGGTTTGTCCCGGGCAAGAAAGTATTCGCGTATTCCTCACGGTCAGGTGCTATCCGGATTCGTCATCATCATCATACGTGTGGCTTCTTCCGTCGAACGAGTGAACCAGTTTTCGGGCGCCCGTGGGGCGACCGCTTTCATCACGGTCCAGCACCACTGTTTCGAGATGCACCGGACGGCCCCATAAATAATGCAGATTCTCAAGTGCACCGGACTCCAGCCTGGGATTCAGTTCCTGGCCGGTAAACTCGTGCTTCAGGTAGAGCTCACGGTTGTCAAGATAGTTTCCGTCCTCGATGGTGATCACCGGAGTACCATACAGGCTGAAGAAGCTCTTCAGCACACGTCTGATCCTGGCGGGATTGTCCTCGGCAATGACCTGTTTCACTTCACCAGTGTGCGGATCGACCTCTTCCCCCCACAGATAGATCCGGGCATCGCGAATAAACGCCTCGTCAAAAAACTCTTCAATGGCCATCCGGTCGGTATAGTTTTTCCGCACCTCGAAAATCTTCTCGATCCCCCGGTGCTCCTTCCGGTCAAAGGTTACCCACTTGTCCGGATCCCTGCTTTCGCGGAACTCGCGCCCGTGCATGCCGCGGTCCCACCGGTAAACCAGATCCTCATACAGTTTTAATCCCACATTGTACCAGTTCAGGGTTTTGGTGGATTCGCTGGTGACTTTGGAGTGAAATGAGGAGTACTCCCTGTGTTCTTCGGGGGTGATGTGCCCCTCTTGATAGAGCCGGCGCATAATATGCTGGTGCACATAGGTCGCCCACCCCTCATTCAGCAGTTTGCACCGCTTCTGAAACTCGAAGAACATGGACTGCTCACGGATGGTCGCGATGACGTCTTTCTGCCACTTCTGCAATGGTTTGGGAGACTGTTCGAGGATGTATTTCAGGATGTCGTACCGTGGTATCGGCGGGGTTTTGCGGTGCAGGTCGGATATTTCCTTTTTCAGGGACTCGAGCTCGCTTTTGTCTTTGTGGAACTCCCGGCGCTGCAGGCTTTTGATTCGTTCGGTCTTCAAATCGATAAGACGCTGCCGCAGTATGTCGTCCTCTTCCTCTTCATTGAGCAGATCCGGCGGGAGGTGCCAGCAAACGGAAAATGCACTGTCGATGGTCTGCTCATAGGCATCCAGACCGTACTTGCGTTCGTAGGCCCGGAACCGTTTCTCGGCACTGCGTGCTTCCCGGGCCAGGTCCATGTAATCGGCGGCACCGCGCATGTATTTGTTTTCGAGGTTGAAATCGACGTGTCCGTAAACATGCGCCATCACCAGTATGTTCAAAATGACCGGATTGGTCTCGACCAGGAAGGCCTTCGGCGGATCGGAGTTCCAGACCGTTTCATACGGAATACCTGCGCCATGGTGTTCGTAGATTGTTTTGTGCTTGTCGTAATCCCGGCCATAGCTCCAGTGGGAGAAATTGCTGGAGAATTTGTAGGCCATGGACTCGATCATCTTGCGGGAGGATACGATTTCAAAGTCAACGTCTGTGATCGTCAGACCCATCTCCCCGGCAATCCTCCGGATCTCCGTTTCAATGTCGTTGAGACGTTTGATATGATCTTTGTTCATGACTGATGTTTCCATCGCTCTTTTTTCAGAAACTCACGGATGGCGGGAAGGATATGCTCCTTGTCCCGGATGACAATTCCCAGAAACGGATGCGATTTTTCTCCGACAATGATGTCCATATCTTCTCTGTCCTGGGTGGAAACAGGAAGTTCTTTTTCGAAGGCTTTTATAAGCCCGGAGGAAAACGGCCGACCGTCGAGCCGGATCTCGCCGTAGCCCAGCATATTCACCCCGGTAACCTCGATCAGCTTTTTGGCCTCGGCAATGGTGGCGGCCGATTCCCAGTCCTCGCCATCGGAAAAATGGAAAAGATAGACATTCCAGGCATCGGTGGGATAGTGTGACTCGATCATGCTGCCGGCCAGCCTGTAGGCCTCCACGCACCGTGTGCCGCCCGATTCGCCGGTCTTGAAGAACGAATCCTCATCCACCAGCCGGGCGCGGGCATGGTGGATGATGAACCGGATTTCGACATGATCATAGATTTTCCGGAGGAATTCGTTGATCCAGAACAGCATCGACCGGGCCAGATACTTCTTTTCGGTGGTCATGGATGCCGAGACATCCATCATGGCGAAGATAACGGCATTGGAGTGATAGGTTTTCTCTTCCTTCAGATTCATGTACCGCAGATCACTGGATTCAAGTATAGGGAAGGGTTGCACCTCGTCATATGTCGCCTCAATACCCTGTTCGAGCAAAGCAATCGCCTCTCCTAGGTTGCCGTCTGCATCACGCAGAGCGGTATAACAGGCCAGTTCATCCCGGCCGGTTTCCTCTTTGAGTGACTCAAGGTAGGCATAAAACCGTCCGATACCCTGCCGGCTGGTCCGCTTTTTCTCCAGAAGAACATGGGGTCCGGACCGCCGGATGCCCGATATCCGAAAACCTGACACGGCTTCCAGGCGGGCAGTTGCCTCCTTGTCCTCCAGATTGGGAAGGCCAAGGTCTTCGAGCATCAGGTCGATGATTTCCTCGATATCCACTTCGCTTTCAATATAGTCTTCTCCCGGCTGGTTTCCCGGTTTACCCGGATCGCTGCCGGAACCGGCACGGCGCCCGATGACATCTCCCTGCTTGCCGGACCCCTGTCCGACCCCCGCCCGGGTGTCTTCCCCGTTGTCTTTGCGTGTACCCGGCTTGAAATCAGGGATGACGATTTCCCGGATCGGGATACTGACTTTCCGTCCTTTCTTGCGCGTAATGATCGAACTCTCCGAGATGATTTTTTTCATCTCCTCTTTAACCGCCTTCTTCTGCTTTTCGCGGTGGCGACGGGCATCCCGTTGCCCTTTTTCCTTGTATTCACTTCCAATGCGAACCGCCATGGCGTAAACCCAAATTATGTTCGCTGACTAACGACTCAGGATTTCGGTTACTTTCTCAATTGCCTCCTTTGCGCATACTTCACAGAAACCGCGCTTATCGATCAGATTCCGGTAAATCTGTTCGCCTTTCTTCTTCTCGGAATCTTCCTTGGCACGGTCGGTGGAAAGGACCAGATGCAGATTGCTTTTGGCATCTTCCAGGACCTTGTCCTCGATTGCTTTTTGAAGCGGCCGGTAGCTCTCGGGAGAAAAATCTTCCCTGGCGTTTTTCAGCTCCAGGATTTCCCCGCGAAAGATATCGGCCTCTTTCTCCGAGACCTGCATGAACTTTTCGACCGATCGCAGGAACTTGTAATCCGGCTCGAGCACTTCGCCCGTTACCGTGTCCCGTTTGTAGCTGGCCGAACTTTTGACATATTTACGTTTCAGCCCCCGGGCGTAGGAAGCTTCGCGTATGTACTTGTCAAACAGATCGTTGATCAGATCACCGTAGGTTTCAAGGTATGCCTTGGATACCTCCTGCATGATGATGTCTTCAAATTTCTCCATCACGCTGGATCCTTCACCCGATGTCAGGCTTTCCAGAAACGAGTCGACCTCTTCGGCTTCGTAGCCCATCCGGTGGCGAAATATTCCCCGCAATGCTTTGACGGCATTCAGATGTGTCAGGCAGCCGCGATGGTCATCCACTTTGGCCAGTGCCTGGTTCAGTGCCGCCAGGACGTCGCGGGACGACACCCCGAACATGCCTTCCCGTGCCCCGATGTCGTCGGAAGCCTGTCCCTCGCGTATGAGCTCGCGCAGATCAATCGGCTGCTGGTCTTTGTCGGTCAGGTCGGTTAGTTCTCCGTTATACGCCTCGAGCTTGGTCATACGATCCACACCCATCTCTGATTCCTTCAACCGGGTCAGAATGGCAAATATGGCGGCCAGTCTGAATACTTCAGGAGCAATGTGGATTTTTCCGAAATCGAATTCCGACTCTTTTTCAATGAGTTTCCGGTAGACCTTCATCTCATCGTTGATCCGCAGCGGATAGGGAAACGGGACACTGTAGATGCGGTCGTGAAGCGCCTCATGAGCGCTGTCGGCGGTGAAGTCTTTGTAACCGGTCAGGTTGCAGTGACCGATGACCACCGTGTCGATCGAAATATGCGGGAAATTGCTTCCATGCACCTTGATCTCCTGCTCTTCGGCCAC
>SKNT01000239.1 GCA_007120385.1 Balneolales bacterium | reverse complement strand
GCAGGAACTGCAGGATGTGTCCGCAGCCGAATCCGCCGTGGCAGCCGGCGGGTTCGTCCCCCGGACTCGCATGCTCTTCAATCCTGAGCTCAAAAGCTCCAACCTGTTCGTGCCCGGACTCATTGCATTCATCCTGATGCTTGTTTCGGCGTTCCTGACCTCCATCACCATTGCCCGGGAGAAGGAGACGGGTACGATGGAAGTGCTGCTGGTATCGCCTCTAAATCCGATGCAGATCATTCTCGGAAAGGTGCTTCCCTACCTGGCGCTGTCGGTGATCAATGTCGTTTCCGTGCTGGCGGTGGCGCTTGTGGTGTTTCAGGTTCCGTTCCGCGGCAGCGTGCTTTCGTTTGCACTGGTCTGCATTCTGTTCGTGATGACCGCGCTGGCCCTGGGGCTGCGCATTTCCAGCGTTGTCCGGGATCAGCAGACGGCCATGATGCTGTCGCTGGCCGGCCTGCTGCTGCCGACCATCCTGCTTTCCGGGTTCATCTTCCCCATTTCGAACATGCCGGCGGTTCTGCAGTGGATCAGCCATGCGGTTCCTGCCAAATGGTTCCTGATCATCATCCGGGGTATCATGCTGAAGGGGACCGATATCAGCCTGTACTGGATGGAGACGCTGATTCTTTTCGGCATGATGGGGGTGCTGCTCCTGTCCAGCATCAAATCATTCAACATCCGTCTGGAGTGACCATGCGAACCATCCTCCATATCATCCACAAGGAGTTCCTTCAGATATTCCGCAACCGGATCATGCTTGGCGTGCTCATGGTGATGCCGGTCATCCAGCTCCTGATCCTCACCTATGCGGCCACATTCGAGATCCGGAACATCCCCATGTTTGTCGTGGATCAGGACCGCAGCGCCGGGTCGCGGGCGCTGATCGACCGGTTTGCCGCCTCGGAGAATTTCACCATTGCCGGGTATTCGGCTTCGGCGGAACAGGGGGATCTGGCGCTGCTGACCAACGAAGCTGTCATGGTGCTCGGCATACCGCAGCACGCCGGCAGGGATCTAGTCCGAGCCGCACCGGTGTTTATTTCATTGCGATTTGATGCGGTGGACGGGTTTTCTGCCAGCATGGCGAATCAGTATGCCATGGAGATCCTGCAGATCCACAACGCCGGGCTATCAGCCGGGACCGGCTTGGCTGCTGCGTCATCCGTGATTGATGTGACCGTGTCGCGCTGGTACAATCCGCACTTCGACTACAAGATTTACATGGTGCCGGGCATACTTGTGCTGCTGGTCACGGTTATCGGCGGCCTGCTTACCGCCCTGAATGTCGTTCGCGAGAAAGAGACAGGCACCATGGAGCAGATCAATGTTACGCCCATCACGAAAACCCAGTTCATAGTCGGCAAGCTGATGCCATTTCTGATTCTGGCCCTGATCCTGTTCAGTTTCGGACTGCTACTGGGCCACTTCTGGTTTGAGGTGCCGGTGGCGGGCAGTCTGTGGCTGATCTACCTGGTCACCACAATCTATCTGATGGTTGTATTGGGGCTGGGCCTTACGGTCTCAACTATTGCAGAAACCCAGCAGCAGGCCATTTTCATCACCTGGTTCTTTTTTGTGGTCTTCATTCTGCTGAGCGGACTGTTTACACCCATCGACAGCATGCCCCTTTGGGCGCAATGGCTTACCTGGGCCAATCCGGTGGCCTGGTTTATCGATGTAAACCGCCGCGTGATGCTAACCGGTGCCGGAATGGCAGATGTGTGGCGATCGTGCCTGGTGTTGCTTGCATACGGCATGTTGGCCATCAGCACAGCTGTATTGCGGTATCGCAAGGCCACGCGCTAGCAAATCCTTCGCCGTGTGGCATGCCGTTTTTCAGGCCGCTGCCCGACATTGTGATGCCCCTGGTAACTTTCACAGCGGAAAAAACGTTATTCACATGAGAGACTTTCTTTTTTGATGGGAACCTTACATCTTGCGGTTACAAAATCGAAACTATGAGAAAGCACATACTTCTTGCAGCACTGATCCTTTTCATTTCAGGCACCGGTCTTGTGATACTGGATGAAACCGGGCATACCGGCACAAGCGCTCCGGGGTCCGTCCCATCGCATTCCGGTCAGGCAGCGGAGCAGGTGGATGAAAATGGCGGTCCTGAAGCCGACGAACGCCAGCCCACCGTCAGTGTAATTCGCGTGGAAGGCTCCATCGGTCCCACCGTCAGCAACTATATCACCCGGGCGCTCGATCTTGCCAATGAACGGGGCGATGAGATGCTGATCATGGAACTGGACACTCCTGGCGGGCTGCTCAACGTCACCCAGGATATCGTGCGCATGTTCCTGGGGTCCGACCTTCCCATTGCCGTATATGTCTCTCCGCAGGGGGCCAATGCCGGCAGCGCCGGAACATTCATCACCCTGGCGGCCCATGTGGCGGCCATGGCTCCCGCCACCAGCATCGGGGCGGCGTCGCCGGTGACGATGGGCGGCGGCCAGGCCGATACGGTGATGCAGAAAAAGATATTCAACTACGCGGAAAGTTTCATCGAAAGCGTAGCCGAGCGGCGCGACCGGAACGTGGAGTGGGCCAAATCGGCCGTGCGCGACGGGGCCTCCATCACCAGCACGGAGGCCGTGGAGATCAATGTGGTGGATTTCCTGGCCGCTGACCTGGATGACCTGCTTGAGCAGATGCACGGGCACGTGGTCAATGATCACAAGCTGGTCACCCGCGGTGCCGACGTCAACCGCATCCCCCAGAACCTGGCTGAACTTTTCTTCGGTTTCATCATGCGTCCGGAGATACTGTTGATATTGACGCTGGTCTCGATTTACGGTATTCTGGGAGAGATCAGCAACCCCGGCGCCATTGTGCCCGGTGTGGCCGGAGTCATTGCGCTCATCCTGCTGCTGTTTGGCGTGGCGGCCATGCCGATCAATATTGCCGGTTTCCTGCTTATTGGATTTGCCATTATATTATTTGTTATGGAAGCATTCACTCCTACCTACGGACTGCTGCTCGGCGGCGGTGCCATCGCATTCTTCCTGGGTGCCCTGATGCTGTTCCAGGATCTGCCACAGGACATGCAGCTGTCGCTCGGCTGGATCATTCCCGCTACCATCATTACGGTACTGTTTTTTGCCCTGGTAGTGTACTACGGGCTGAGGGCACAGTTCGGCGAAAGCAAGTCCGGCGTGGAAACAATGGTTGGCAAGACCACTACGGCCATGGAAAAAATTGACGAGGAGCACGGCCGGGTGATGCTCATGGGAGAAATCTGGAATGCCCGGAGCGAACAGCCGGTTAAAAAAGGGGAAAAAGTGGAAATTGTAGCGGTATCGGGACTCACTTTACAGGTCCGGCCGCTCAATGAACAGAAAAAATCGTAATCAACCGAGGACCGATATGGATACACTATTTAATCTGACCGATCTGCTAACCTGGGCAATCGTTATTGTGATTTTCCTGGGAATCGTGCTTCCCCAGATGTTCAAGATCATGCGGGAATACGAACGTGCGGTGGTTTTCCGGCTTGGGAAATTCCACATGACCAAAGGGCCCGGCCTGATCATCCTGATTCCTTTTATCGATAAGATTGAGCGGGTGGACCTGCGGGTTCTGACCATCAACGTGGACAAGCAGGAAGTCATCACCAAGGATAACGTGACGGTACATGTGGATGCCATCACATTTTTCCGGGTTGTTGATGCCGAGAAAGCTATCATCAACGTGGAGCAGTACTATGTGGCCACCACCTGGCTGGCACAGACCACACTGCGAAGCGTGCTGGGACAGGCCGAACTGGACGAGCTGCTCTCCGAGCGTGACAAGATCAACAAGCAGATCCAGGAGATCATCGACCAGCACACCGATCCCTGGGGCATCAAGGTGGTCACCGTGGAGGTGCGCGATGTGACCCTGCCGCAATCAATGCAGCGTGCCATGGCGCGCCAGGCCGAAATGGAGCGTGAGCGCCGTGCCAAGATCATCAACGCTCAGGGTGAATTCCAGGCGGCAGCCAAGCTGGTGGAAGCCGGCAAGATGATCGAGAATACTCCGGTCGCGCTGCAGCTGCGCTTCCTGCAGACCATGCAGGAGATAAGTGGCGAGAGTTCCTCCCACACCTTCCTGCCCCTTCCCATGAACTTCCTTGATGCTTTCCGGCCGACGATTACGGATGACTCGGGTCGCAAGGTATCCGCTGCCATGGATCCCAAAGATGTGGACATGGATGACTCCGGCCTTGATGCCACGGGAGGACCCTCGAAAACCCGGAAAAAGAAGGGTGAATCCGGCGGGTCGAAATCCAAAGGGTCCGGTTCCGGCAGCTCCAAATCGGGTGGCAGCAAGAAGAAGTAAAT
>SKNT01000055.1 GCA_007120385.1 Balneolales bacterium | reverse complement strand
GGTGAGGCTTTCATTCCCGATGTTCATGGACACCTCAATTTCCTGGTACTTCTGCTGAATGGACATGGAAAAGGCGGTGCTGCCGGTGTTCCACTTCCAGGTTCCATCCAACCTTGCAGGTATCACCCACAAATAGACAGGCCGTATGCCGATGACCTCCCGTTTGTCCGGCTTCCAGTCACCCATGTCAAATGTGTGGGAAAGCACGCGGGTGCCCGGCCTGAGGCGGGACAGCAGTTCCGGACGCAGCCGCAGATTCACCGAGCTGAGCAGGAACATGGTGACTACGGTGGCCTGGGTGAAGTCGGTTTCAAAGAGATCTTCTTCCAGAAACACCACGCGGTCTGAGACACCGGCATCAAGGGCGTTCCGGCGGGCTTCTTCGTTGCGCAGGGGGTCCAGGTCCACGCCATGCCCCACGGCGCCCCGGCGTGCCGCGGCAATAACAATGCGTCCGTCGCCCGATCCCAGATCGATGAGGTAGTCGCCCGGTCCCACTCCGGCCATATCCAGCATTCCTTCCACTACATCGGGTTCGGTAACGTAATAGGGCACATCCAGGTCTTGTGCAAGGATCAGATTGGCCGGGAAATACATCAACAGCAGGAAGAGTGCAAATGGTCGCATCATTCGAGGATTATGGCCGGTCGTGTTTGCAGGGGGGGCCGGTGCAGCTGAGCCCGTCTGTGCGATAGGTCTAAAGATCCGAAAACTTGTTCAGATTCTGAAATGCAAGAGAATGAGGATCCGCCGGTGTTCAGGGTTTTTAATGTAATTTTATTAAAAAAATTGTTGGAGTCTGTAAATATTTTTTTTAATGTCACGAAACAGGTGAGCAGGGAAATCATAAACAGCTAATTAACCGAAGGGGACCTGATACGCAGCATAAAAGGGTATAGCCGCATTCAAGGTATAGAAATAGCCGCACATAATTGTTTCATCATCTGCACATGCGACTGCATTCCTGGACTGCCGTACCGAGTGTTCGAAGTCCTTCACCTCTGGCTGGCATGCATCTGTATAGTTGAAACAAAAACCTAGAATCGCGGAGCATCAATCATGGAATGCATAACAACGGAAGACAGTGGTATACGAGCATTTAGAGGCATGTTTTCGGCCCTTTTGGCAAGTATTCTGATACTGGGCACAGCGATGTCGTCACTTGCACAGACAACCGTGCAGGGGACGGTGACGGACGCTGAATCAGGCCAGGTACTTACCGGCGTTAACATCGTCATTGCAGGTACACTGGAAGGTACCACAACGGACCTCGACGGCAACTTTGAGCTGTCTGTCCCCAGTCTGAACGAGACACTTACGGTCTCTTTCATTGGCTACCGAAGGCAATCGGTGCAGATCGACGGCAGAAGCACACTGGAGATCAAACTGGCGCCGGATCTCATTATCGGGGACGAGCTGGTAATAACAGCGTTCGGCCTTGAGAGGGAGACAAAATCCCTCGGTTATGCCATTCAGCAGGTCAGAAGTGACCGGCTCATCGAATCAAGGCAGCCCAATCTTGTGAATGCGCTTCAGGGTCAGGTGGCCGGTGTTCAGATCACCAACTCCGGCGGTGCTCCGGGCGCATCATCCATGATGCTGATCCGCGGCGGTACCTCTTTGAGCAGCAACAACCAGCCGCTGTTTATCGTGGATGGTATCCCGATTGACAACAGTACAACCGGGGAACTCAATTCGCCGGGATCCAACAGGGCAATCGATATCAATCCAGCCGATATAGAAAGCATCACCATCCTGAAGGGTCCGTCTGCTGCGGCGCTATACGGGCAGCGTGCCGGTTCGGGTGCGGTGGTCATCACCACCAAGCGGGGCAGTGAAGGCCGTGCCGTGATCGATTACGCCAGTACGGTATCTTTCGACAGGGTCAGTAACATCCCGGAACTGCAGTCACGCTTCAAGCAGGGTGAGCAGGGTGTGTTCGATCCGAACGCCACCGGATCCTGGGGACCGGCATTCAATTCAGGCGAGACGGTCTACGACAACCTGGGTGATTTCTTCCAGACCGCGTTCACCCACAACCATGATCTCTCGCTTAGTGGCGGCACGGCAACGTCGCGGTTCTACGCTTCGGCGTCTGTCATGGATCAGGGCGGAATCGTTGAGCACAACAACAGTTTTGCAAGGAACTCCTTCCGCCTCACTGCCGATACGCGTGCCGGCGACAACCTGCGCCTTGAAGGAACGGCCAGCTATGTTGAAACTGATCGCAGTTATGTATCCCAGGGAGGCGCCGGCGGTGTCATGGGCGCGCTCTTCTGGCCGCGCAACGACAACATGCAGGATTATCTGAACCCGAACGGGACGCAGCGCACCATTACCGGCAGCGACAACCCCTACTGGGGTACCATCAACAAGCCGTTCAAGAGCGATGTTTCCCGCTCCATGATCATTGGTAGCGTGCATTACGATCCTTTTGATTTCCTGAACGTGACCTACCGTCTTGGTACAGACCGCTTCACCGACATGCGCCAGAACTACGAAGCCACCGGCGCCATGGCCAACCTTAACGGGATTGTCATCAACTCGGAGATCAACAACCAGATCACCACGTCCACCCTTCTTGTTAGCACGGGCAGGACATTCGCGGATGCCATCAACACGAACCTGACCCTGGGCCACAACGTGGAGATGATGGACCGCAGCGTGATGGTCCAGATCGGCCAGAACTTCATTGATCCGGACTTCCCGAACATCAACAACGTGGTTGAGCAGGACCGTCGCACCTCCCGCAACGAAAGCCGCAGCCGGCTCATCGGTGTGTTTGTCGATTTTGATGTCGACTGGAAGAACATGGTGTTCCTGAACTTCCGGGGCCGCAACGACTGGTCGTCCACCCTTCCGGTGAACAACCGCTCGTTCTTCTATCCGGCCGTCAGCGCGTCGGTAGTGCTTACCGAGCTCATGGAAGAGATGGGGTACAACATCACGGGTCCGGGTCTTTCCTTCATCAAACTGCGTGCGTCGATTGCACGGGTGGGCAAGGACGCCCCTCCGCACATCCTGGCGAACACGCTGGCAACCGCAACCAACACGTTCACCATCGCCCCGATGGGCTTTATCTCCAACGTGAACAACTTCTATGGAAACCCGGCACTCAAGCCGGAGTTCACCAACTCCATTGAGCTTGGTGCCGATTTCCGCTTCCTGGATGAGCGTCTCGGCCTGGATTTCTCGTATTACCGGACCGAAACCGACGAGCAGATCCTTGGTACGCGTACGCCTCCGTCATCCAGCAGCTTCCTCGCCTATTTGAACGGCGGGAGCATCCGCAACGAAGGGGTAGAGGTCATCCTCAACACCCATCCCGTGCGCGGATCGCGGTTCGACTGGCGGGTGGACCTGAATTTTGCCAAGAACACGGCAACCGTTATCGACCTGCCGGGCACTTTGGACCGGGTTGAGCTGTCCGACGCATGGGCGGCCTACTCGATTGCACAGGGTTCCGCATTTCTCGACGGGCCGCTTTTCGGTATCAACGGGCGTGTCTGGAAGACCAATGACGACGGTGAGCTGCTGCTCGACAACCGCGGCTACCCGCAGGTGGCACCGACCCTGCAGTATATCGGCAACCGCGAACCCGACTGGATCGGCGGTATCACCAATACGCTGCGCTACCAGACCTGGTCGCTTTCCTTTACCTGGGATGTGCGTATTGGCGGCAAGATATTCAATGCCACCGAGAATGCGCTTGTCCGCTCGGGTCTGAGCACCAAGACGCTGGAACGCGGTGAGACCAAAGTGTTTGACGGCATTGTGGAATCAACAGGCCAGCGCAATACGCAGGCCGTTGTCCTGGATCAGGATTACTACACGAGTCTGTATGCGCTGAACGGCCCTGAGTTTGTCGAAGACGGCACATGGTACCGGATGCGCTTTATCACCCTGAGCTATGCCGTTCCTGCACAGACCCTGGCCAATCTGCCGATCAACAGTCTGCAGTTCTATGTAACAGGCCGCAACCTGCTGCTCTTCACCAACTATTCCGGTGTTGATCCCGAGGTCTCGGGAAGCGGTGCCGGCGTTGGTGGTGCCGGGTCATTCGGATTCGACAACCTGGGTGTTCCTGCAACACGCGGTGTCGATTTTGGTCTGAGACTCACCCTGTAGGCAGGCCGTCATAACGATTTTTGAATTAGAAAACGATAACATTTTTAGAAGGTTGTAATCATGAAAATCAAACATTTGAAGATTGGCAGTCTCTTGCTTCTCGTCCTTTTCCTGGGCAGTGCTTGTGAGGATTTCCTTTCGGTGAACGACAATCCGAATCTTCCCTCGCAAGTCCCCCCGGAAAACAGAATTCTTGGAGCAATCCGTACCAGCAACGGAGCAGCGATGTGGCGCGGCACACGTGAAGTGAGTGCCATCACGCAGTATGGGGTTACCCGGAACACTACCGGTGGATTCTGGAATGCCGAGACCTGGCGGTTCACATCCGCCTACTTTTTCTGGCAGAACGCCTACACCTGGGCGCTTCCCAATGCCGTGGATCTGATCCGTCTTGGCGAAGAAGACGGATCCCCTCATTTTGTGGGGGTTGGAAAGACCCTTCAGGCTCAACTTTTCGGGATGCTGGCCGATCAGTACGGGGCAATTGTAGTCACGGATTCGTACGATGGCATCTCACAGGTCAACCTGACACCGGGTTTTGATCCGCAGGACGAGGTGTACGAAACGATCATCCGGATACTGGACGAGGCCATCGCGGCTTTCCGTCAGACGGAAAATAACACGCCGCTGAACAGGACCGGCGGGGATGCGCTCTACCAGGGCGATGTGCAAAAATGGGAACGCTTTGCATGGTCCCTGAAGGCGCGGTACCTGAACCATCTCTCCAAGAAGAGCAACCTGTACGATCCGGTTGCCATCATTGAGGCCGCCACAAACGGTTTCAACGCCGATGGCATGGATGCCGAATTCAACTACTCTGCGGGCAGCCTGCAGACAGAGGAAAATCCCTGGTACAGCTGGGGCGGCTTCACCAACCTGGACAACCCCCGCTTCTTCACCTGGAGCCAGTTCTATGTAGATCTGCTGACCACGTTCCCGGTTACAAACAATGAGTACCAGGATCCGCGTATCAGCCGCATCATGCAGCCCGCACCGTCGGACGGAGTCTATCGCGGACTGCGTCCGGGCATGGGACTGGCAGGCGGACAGGGCGGGTCCGGTGAGTTCACGGATCCGGAGGACTACGGACGTTTCAGGGACTCCGGTTACTATACCCGCATCGACTCGCCGTTCCCCTTCATCACCTACGGTGAGGTCAAGCTGATCGAAGCGGAAGCGCGGCTGCGCTCGGGTGACGGACCTGGTGCACTGGCGGCATTCGAGGATGGTGTCCGGGCAGATATGCGCAAGCTGGGCGTTACCCCGACCGAGATCGAGGACTACTGGGCGGCGCTGGTTGCCGACGGGGTGGCCGGTCATTTCTCCAATCTGACCCAGGGCCTCAGCCATATCATGCGCCAGAAGTACATCGCTCAGACTCTCAATCCGGAAACCTGGGTGGATATGCGGCGGATGGACTACAGCCAGGACATCTACGGGCCAAGCCTGCAGCGTCCGGCCAATCTGAACACCATCATTTTTGATGCCAACGATGAGTCTGACTGGATCCGCGCGATGGTCTACGAAGGCAACGAAGAGGTGCGGAACCCGGACAATGTCCCCGACAACACTCCGGCCGTGCGCCTGAGATCCCGAGTCTGGTGGGATATACCCGAATAACCAACACATAATCATTTATGGCAGGTGTTCCCGGCGTGGCTTCATGCCGGGGATACCTGTTTTTTTTCGGGCCTTTGAATCCTCATAAATAGCATTAAAATTTCATGCCATATACGACAAAGACCCCGGCCAGAGGGAAAATACGTGTGTATAACGGTATGCCAGTCCGGGCTTTTCTGCTAGCCGCAATCCTGCTGGTGCTGCTTGCGGGTGCCGGCTGTCAGGACAGCGACCCCACATTCCGCATTTTCGAAAAGCCGATCATCTTCAACGAAGAACGCGAGCAGCTCTCCCTGGAATACATGAAAGTCCGGCACGGTATTGATGCCGAACGCGCTGTCATTGATCCGCGCATGGTGGTTGTCCACTGGACGGCCGTTTATTCCATCGAAGATACGTACGACATTTTCAATCCGGTACGGCTTCGCGGCAGGGCCGAGTTGCAGGATGCAGGCGCCCTCAACGTCTCCGCCCACTTTCTGGTGGACAGGGACGGCACCGTTTTCCGGCTGCTTCCCGACACCACCTTCGCCCGGCATACCATCGGCCTGAACTACATGGCCATCGGCATCGAAAACATCGGCGGTTCGCAGGCGCCCCTGACACGAGCCCAGCTCCGTGCCAATACCGAGCTGATCACCTGGCTTGCCGGAAAGTATGACATCCGGTATGTGATAGGACATCACGAGTATCAGGACTTTAAGGGTTCGGATGTCTGGAAGGAGACGGATCCGGATTACCTGACCAACAAAGTAGATCCCGGACCCGAATTCATGCGCCGGTTGCGGGAGAATCTGAAACCGCTTGAATTCAGGTCGGAACCGTGATCAAGACGCTACGCTATTGCCGACCCCGCTTCACCTGATTCCTTTTTTTCCGGGCGGATACCACCGTTTTGGCCCAGTGGGCTTTCGGGGGCTCCACAAGCGGCGGCCGTTCATTCAAATGGCTGACCATTCTATCGGTGTGTTTGTTACGTTTTTCCAGCAACTCCAGAAATTCCATCCGGGCGCCGTAGGTATAATGCAGAAAATCCCTGGCCTCGGATGTAAGCGTGACATCGTAGAGGCGGACCAGCGTGTCTGCAATCTGTTCGGCGGCAACATCAAGCCGGTTGTCTGCCTCCCGGGCCATGCGTTTGCCCAGCTCCGCTTTTTCCATGGCATTCATGTCGGGTGAAAGCCCTCCCAGGTAAATAGCCATGGTGGCATTGATGTTGCGTTGAATTTCCGGCTTGGAAAGCTTGATATGCGGCTCCAGGGCAACGGCAATTTCAATGGCCAGGTAGCGCGCCGCCATGGCAGTGGATGCCTGTCTGTCCGGCTCCGGTGCCAGATCCTCTGATGGGGTAAAACTGTCGTCAGGCGGTGTGAACGTGAATCCCGTTTTGTGCACATCCAGTTTTTCAAAATACCATGCCAGGTGTCGGCACACCTCAATCCGGGCCTCGTCGTCAAGTGATATGGTGTTTTCCAGGATGCGGATGCCCTTTTTCCTGCTGCCCAGCTTGAACGCACCGGGGTCCCCGTAGGCCTGCGAAACAAGGGTCTCCCATTTTTTGGCCGCTTCCAGAAGCCGGGCATGGTGCCGCCCCGTTTCCCGGTAGGCCTTGTAGGCCATGCTGTAGAGCTCCATACTGGTTCGCATGATCCGTACCAGCCGCTTCAGCTCTCCTGCAGAAACAGCGGGATCGGAAACGGCACGGGCAATCTCATCGGCAAGGCGGTCGATGATGCCGGCAACCTCATCCACCAGCTGGTAAATCGAAAGTCCTTCGGGCAGTTCATCGCGGGTGGCGTAACCGACCTCAACAAGGTAGGCGGCCAGTGCCCGGATCCTGTTTCCGCCACGGGCCTGGTAGACACGGTACTGACTGCGCCAGACCTCCAGCTCGTCCAGGGCGCGCGCAAATTTCCATCTGCCGCTGTACTGGAAAACAAGGGTCGGGATCTCCCTGCCGCTGATCAGCTCAAAGGCGAGGATGATGATCTCCTCCACATCCCGGAAGGTCATCAGGTGAGGATTGTTGTTTTCTATGGAGGACATGATGCGTTGCAGGAAAAACGGTTCACGGGTCACGCCCTTGCGGGAAGTGCCAACGCTGCCGCCAGAAAACCACTGCCGGAGTTCGTGTGCGGCATCGGGTGCATGCTCCTCAAGCTCCTGCGCGGCATGGTGGATCTGCTCGCGGTACCGGGTGTACAGCTCCCGGACCCGTGAGTACAAGCCGATCCGGCGGTACGTATAGATCTGAGCCATGATCCCGCCGATTTCCCTGTTGCCGGTAAGATCCGTGAAAGCGATAGAAACGCCATAGGAGGTCAGATCCACCCGCCGGAGTAGCTGAAGGGCTGCCTCGCGCCGCCGGGCATCTCCTTCCCACGTCTGCAAATTCATATCCCTGGTAGCAAGAATCAGATCCCCAAGCTTGTCGGTCACATCCAGAATGTCCCGCTCGCCCTGCTCTTGCAGGTGACCGCGCGTGTTGATGTAGACCAGTCGCGCCACAAGGCCGATCAGGCCCGAAAGCGCCGTAAAGCTGATAAAATAGATCAGCAGCTGAAGGGAGGGGAGCTGGCCGAAACCGACGTAGTAACCCCCGATAAGCCCGAGTCCGGTTACAGGTCCGGCCGTCCAGAACAGCTGCATGAGCGTGTGCGACAGCCGAACCTTGTTCAGGCTTTGCTTGAAACGGCGTGCATGTTCGTTGCTGTCGCGGTCAAGGGTGATGCGGTCAGCTTTTTCGGTACGATGATCGCTCAAGGATGCTGGAATTGTGTTGGGTGGATGAAGCCACTGCAATCAGAGTGCTTGTCTGTTGAATATGGCAAGATACCGGATTCCATGACAATGCCGAATCATCGCCGGTCCGGGGTTGCCTGCAAGTCCGGGGGCGTCACACCAGGTCACTCATCCACATGTGCGCCGACCCCGGGTTCAATTCCGGGAATCTCGAAAATGCCGAAATCAACCAGCACGTTTGCAGCGCCATTGATCACGAACTGAACCGATATCACCGCCAGAATGAGCCCGAACACTTTTGTAATGATCTGCTTTCCGCTGTCGCCGAGATACCGGACAATGACCTTGGAATAGACCATGGAGTAGTAGCAGGTAACCGTGGTGATGAGTACGGCCAGAAACACAAGGCCCGTATGATAGATGGTCGGCGCCTCACTGGTGAGGATCATGACCGTTGCAATGGATCCGGGTCCACTGATAAACGGAATAGCCAGCGGGATCACCGAAATGTCATCGGCAATCTCCCCCTCGGGCTTGGTCTGTTTGCGCTCATCCTCTCCCTGGCTGCGGATCATCCCCATGGCTATACCGAACAGGATGATTCCCCCTGCAATGCGAAATGCGGCCAGCGTAATGCCAAAAAGCTGGAAGATGACACCACCGAGTATTGCGAATATGAAAAAAAGACCGGTTGAAATTTTCGTGGCTTTGAGGGCAATCTCTTTTTTTCTCTCCTCCTTCATGCGGGTTGTGAGCGACATGAAAGCAAATGCGGTGGTCAGTGGGTTTACGATCACGAAGATACCCGCAATGGTGATGAGCAAATAGAGGACGGTGGTTTGAACCACATCAATAATTTCCATACGATGGGTTGATTAAAATTGATCTTTCTTTAATAACTACTCTTTTTTGGGTAACAGAGAGGCCTTTTTCATCGTTCCGGCTTTCCTGCGGGTGTTTTTGGATGCTGGTAACGAACCATGCAGACGCATCAGGCTGTGGTTGCCAGTCGAATAATTTTCATGGAGGACCGCTTTTCACTCAGGCAAGTAACCCGTATGTTTTGCAAGGTCAACCCCGTAAAAAACAAGATGGCAAATAACGGTTATGGATAATACGGAGCTGATATCGGTTTTTCTTGAATGGATGGAATGCAATCGTCAGCTGTTCTGGTGGATGGCGGCCGGATCGGTTCTGGTCTTCCTCTCTTCAATGATCCTGATTCCCTGGCTGATTGTCCAATTGCCTGAGGATTTTTTTCAAAGTGAAGTGCGGGCCATCCCTTTACTGACTCCCGGACACCCGGTATGGCGCATGCTGCTCACAGTCATAAAAAATGTTGCCGGAGTTGCTTTCATCATTGCAGGCATCATTATGCTGTTCATTCCTGGACAGGGAATTCTGACCATAATCGTAGGGGTCATGCTCACCAGCTTTCCCGGGAAGCAGCGTATGGCGTACTGGTTGGTATCCAGGAAAACCATCTTCCGGTCGCTCAATGCCCTGCGAAAACGCTGGAACAAGCCTCCGTTCACTTCGGTCAGCATTCCCGGAAAACGTCATGGAACGCCGTGAGGGACACAATAACCCCGCGACCTGCCCGCCTATTTCACAATCTGCATCTTCCGCGATCTGGTTTCACCCTGATACTGCAGCCGGTAAACATACGTGCCGGAAGTTACCGGAAAATCCCGTGTGTCAAAGGTGACCGTATGTGCTCCGGCGCGCAGCGGAGCGTTGACAAGTGTGGCAATCCGTTGCCCATACAAATCAAAGACTTCCAGCCGGACCCTGGCACTGCCGGAGTCCGGCGGCAGGAAGAAACTTATCGTAGTTACGGGATTGAACGGGTTGGGGTAGTTCTGGGACAGGAGTACCCGGTCGGGGATATCATCCACCCTGTCGGCGATGCCGAACACATCCCGGGCCCGGGGTGTGCGGATGGTCTGTTCAAAGAAATCCAGCAGCTCGCCCTTCGGATTGAATGCCTGCACAATGCGCGATTCGGGGTACAGGATGATTTCCCAGAAATGGTGGTCATCGGAGACCTTTTCAATGTACCAGCGCGTGTGTGCGTTTTCATCCTTCCGGGTTGCCACACCCCATGCACCGTCACCGATGTAAACCACTCCTTCCGGATCCACCTTGTCGTTGCGGATCGGTTTTGTCCGCTTGAAGGTATGGTCGTGGTTTTCAAATGACAGATTGACACCATATTCCTCGAATAGCGGAACCCAGTGAGTCCGCACAAGGGTGCTGTAGCTATTGGTAAATGAACGGAATGAAGGCCAGGCGGGAACGTGGTACACCGGGAAAACGTGCGGGGTGTCCTGACGGACCGAGAGCGCCTCTTTCAGCCATTGTGCCTGGGCACCATGGATGGGCGCGAGGTGGTGGCTGTCCAGGACAATGATGCTCAAATAATTTCCGACATCCACGGCGAAGTATGTTCTCTTTCCCGGTTTGTCAAAAAACGTGAAGTAGAGCGGGGCCTTGTCGGGTGTCTGATTATACCCGCCCTGCACCTCGTGGTTGCCGATTGCGGGAATAAACGGAACCAGGTACCCGTCCCCTGCAACCATGTGTTCCTGCCAGATCCCGAACAGCTCGAACCAGCGTCCGACATGCTCCGGATTGCCGTCGGCGTAGGCCCAGTCACCGCCGATCACGGCGAAATAGGGATCCTTGGTGGCGGCGGCTTTGGTGGTTGGTGTCATCAGATCGGCATTGTGATAAAGATCGCCGCCGGTGACAAAATGTATCGGCTGATCCAGTTCCGCCGGAAGCGTGCGGAAGCGCATGGTGGAACCATCAGTTCCGAATCGGGACTCATAGCTGCTGCCAGGTTTCAGGCCTTCCAGTTTCACTTCAAAGAGCGTCCGATCAGAACCCGGGATACCGGATTTGCGCGTAATTTTGAGCTCCTGCCAACGGTCGGCGCCGTCCTGTCGAATCTGAAAGACAACCGGATCCGGAGAGTGTGAAATCCAGCTGATATGGATGGTTGTGGTCGGGTTGTCCAGAAAATATGCGTAAACAATTTTGTCGCCGGTTTCCGCTGGCGCCGGCAATGCCACGGCAAGCAGCAGAATGCAGGTTGGCAGCAACATCAGGGTTGAAAAACGGGTGTGGTTGCGAGAGTGCCGTAACATGGCTTTACAATTAATATTTTGAATTGCGTGGTGCAGGGAAATGCGCCCGTCAATCAGATAGCAATGATGAAATGTCCATGACCGACGCCCGGACACACAGTCGCATGATTATAATTGTCATGGACATTCTATCTGACCTTATAAATCATAAGTTTTAAACACATGAAAGCAGAGCTGATAGAGAAACGAGATATCGTACGCTGCGTGTTAGTTGCCAAAGAAACAATATAGGAAGCAACGCGGTTACACAACAGCAGATTGCACAAGCTTTACATCATTTTCAATAACCGGGATTTCACTATTTTGGATGACAGGAATCCTGGAGGTGATGGTGCAAGCCCGCTCTGGCAGACTGGTTGCCGCCGCTGGTTCTGGCCAGGGACTGGTATAAAAGTGGAGCGGTATTCAATCAAGGCAATATTTGACCGGACAGATCGATGAAAAACCTGAGTAAACTCACTGTTTCCCCCCTTTCTGCCACGTTTATACTGCTTGCGGCATTTCTGTTGAATACATTGCCCGGGGATGTTCGTGGAAATGGCTTGAGAGATCTGCCGGCTGATGAAAACAGGCAGGCTGCGACGCTTGCCGGCTCAGGTACCTACAAGGAATGGGCCGAATTCATGCATATGCAAATGATAGCACTGGTAGCGGACCAGAACATCCCGAATGCCGTCGCCGCTCTGGTTTCAGGTGATGAAGTCCACCTGCTGGCAGGATACGGCCTGGCCCATATGGAGACACGGGAAGAGGTGGACCCTGGCGTTCATATGTTCCGAACGGGTTCCGTCGCCAAGATATTCACCTGGACTGCCATCATGCAGCTCCATGAAAAAGGCCTGCTGGATCTGAGGGAGGATATAAGGAACCATCTCCCGGCCGACATCAACTATCCGGTTCGGTTCCGGGGGGATGTGGAACCCATCACGTTCGAGCACCTGATGTCCCATACCGCCGGATTCGAAGATGTGCTGGAGGATCTGTTTACGTTTGAGCCGCAGGCGCCGCTCGGGGAGTACATCCGCCGCCACCGGCCAGCCCGGATTTTTCCGCCCGGAACTGTTATGGCATATTCCAACTATGGAACGGCGCTAGCCGGGTATATCGTGGAAAGGATCACGGAAACGCCTTTCGAAACGTACGTCGGCGAGCACATTTTCGCACCGCTGGGCATGGACAGCAGCACGATGGTACAGCCGCCGCCCGATGCCCTGGCCGACCGCCAGGTGATTCCGTATCGCTGGGTCAACGACCGCTTTCTTCCGGGTCGATTTGAGCATATGCCCTCGCCGGCAGGCGGACTCAATACTACCGCTGCTGATATGGCACTGTTCCTGCAGGCCAATCTGAGAGGCGGCACTCTGGTACATGACGGGTCTCCGGGAACATTCCTGCAGGAAGAAACACTTCAGAAGATGCACTCGCCGCTGTTCACGCACCACCCGCTCCTGGGCGGAATGGCATACGGATACAAGGAGTTCAGCGCCGATGGATACCGGGTTGTGTTCCATGGTGGAAGCAGCTCGGTGTTCGATGCCGGTTTTTACCTGTTCCCCGAGCTGGACCTGGGACTTTTCATTGCCTACAGCGGCGGGTCCTACTCCGGACATCGACAGGTTTTCAGATCCTTGCTCAATCACTTTTTGCCCGTCAGTGATGAAGAGGCCGGGCTGCAGGCACTCAGGGATACGCTTGCACCCATACCCGGTGCGCCGGCCGTTTCGGACCTGACCGGAGAGTATTTGCAGAGCCGCACCATGGTCACCGGATCGGACCGGCTCCTGAACCTGATCATGGGCACCCTTTTTGTCATGCCGGTCGATCGGCACAGCTTCTCCACGGTGATCCTCGGTGAGGATTTTGACTTTGAGGAGCTGGTGCCGGGCATCTACCGGAACACACGCGAAACAGACCTCTACCCCTTCGGTCCGATGCGCTATCTCGTGGCCGGGAAGGCGCCGGACGGGAGAACGATGCTCATGACGGACGGACCGCTGACCTACATCCGGGCACCTTGGTACGGCGGATCAGCCATGGCCCTGGTCATACTGGCACCCATGCTGCTGCTTGCCGCCGGCAGCCTGATCGTTCTGCTGGCCGCCATCGCCATCCGAAAACTCCGGGGAGGAAGGGGCTTGTCAGAACCAGAACCCGGCGCCGCTGCCGATGTTGCTGCCGATAACGCTGATGCTGCCGCCACCCCTCCTTCTGTTGGATACGGCTGGCTGACGGCGCACGCCCTGGTTCTCTTGACAACGATTATCCTGGTTATCCTTTACGGTCAACCCCACCCCGTCCACCTGCTGCCGGAATCGGCTTTTACCGGGCGGAGCTGGGTGGATGTACTGCTGGACCTTCTGCCGTTCGCCGTTGCCCTGCTCGGCATGGCGGTGGCCTGGGCCGCAGTGCTCTCCTGGAAGCGACACGCCAGGGGCATCTTCTTCCGTATCCACTATTCTGTTTATGCCGCGTGGTCCCTGGCCCTCATCTGGTTTTTCTATTACTGGGGCATGCTGGGATTCTGAGATGATCCGGTTGGGATTATAATGAGAATCTGTTGGGGGAATTAATGGGACTCTGATCTGCAACCGGACATCCGTCAATTTGTCATGATAAGGCAACCCTGGCAGAAAGAATCAGGTACGGTGTAAGTAGATAGCGGTTTCAGTTGCACATCCGCTGTCTCCGGACTTCCGTGCACATTCCAAGTGCGGCTACCTCCGGTTTCAGATGTAATGCCGAGGCACAGGATTCTGAATGGTGAATTCCCAAACAAATTGGAGGTTTGAGCAATGAAACTGCCGTTACTGATCACATTTTCCCTGGTTGCAGTATGGCTGATACCGGCTAATAAAACCCAGGCACAGATCGACTACAACACCCGGATCCAGCCCATATTCAATTCGAATTGCACCGCATGCCACGGCGGTACAAGCGGAGTCACCCTGAGCAGCTATGCGGCTGTGATGAACAGCGTCGGACAGCAATATGGCAGGAATATCGTGGTGCCGGAAGATCCTGACGACAGCCCGCTGTACGACAAGATATCTTCCAACAATCCGCAATTTGGCGTCCGGATGCCAGAGGGCGGACCGCCGTTGAGCGACGAGGACATCGCCGCCATCCGCCAGTGGATTGAGGAAGGGGCCCTTGAGGAGGTGCCGACCGATACAGGCACGGAGCCGGTTGCCTATGAATTCAGGTTGACGGG
>SKNT01000221.1 GCA_007120385.1 Balneolales bacterium | reverse complement strand
GGTTCGGGATGTTCATGGCAAACACCATGGGCCAGAGCCAGAACTTGAGTCCGTGCCGCGCCGCCATGATACCGCCCAGGATACCGCCGACCGTGAGTGAAAGCAGTCCGACCGTACCGTAAGCAATCCCGAGCTGTCCGGTCGTGAGCGCCAGTCCCCCGATCTCCTGCGCATCCAGGAGGAACGGCGATGCCAGGCGCACGATCTGCGCTTCGGCGAACCGGTAGAGCAGCAGGAACGCCAGAATGGCCCCGATCCGCTCCTTGCGGAAGAACAGCGCGAAAGTCTTGATAAACTCCCCGAAGATGGTCTGTCCGGGCGCACGCGTCGCGGGCTTGTCCACGGTCGGATACGGCAGCATGAACCGGTGGTAGACAAAGAAGAGCAGGAACATGCCCGCCAGGAAGAAAAACGTAATGGACCAGGCCAGCGGGATGTTCCCCGAACGGACCTGGAACTCGGCCGCGCTGGCAAAATCAAGCTGGTCATCGATCTGGATCACGGCCATGCCCGGTACGTTCCAGTTATCCTCCGTGAAACGGAAATAGCTACCTTCCACCAGGGAGATGCTGTTGTCCCCGCGCACCCGGCCGAAGTTCATCACCACTTCGTCGCCCGGCGCCGGAGGGCCGGACAGGTAGAAGTAGATCACCCCGATGTTGCCGGTCATCTCGGTATCAAGCTCTAACTCTTCGGGGGCAAAATGCTTGGTTATGAATCCCTCAAGCGGATGGATCAGGCTGCGGCGCAACCACCCCGGCTCCTGCTCGGCCTCGGCCTCCCGTTCGGCCAGATCCTGCTCCAGGGCCGGATTGAACCCCTGGTCGAGGTTCCACTGGCGCGCAAAGGCCACGATGGAATCCACTTCACTGCGGCTGCGATGTTCAGTGCTGATCACCAGGTCCACCGGATCGGCCACAATGCGCAGCGGCTCATCCTTAGCCCGGATGTCAAAATCGCCCGGATGGATAATCTCCGCAATCTCGATGCCGGGACTCGTACGGGCCTGCACATCCACATTATCGAGCCCGGTAACACTTTCAATAAACCCTGCCACAATGACCAGGGCTCCCTGACCTGTGATCATGGCAATGCGGTAAAACGTGCTCCGCACACCGACAAACCAGGCCTGTTCGTGCTTGGAGAGGCCCAGCATGTAAAGTCCGTCCGCTGCGATATCATGCGTCGCCGAGCTGAAGGCCATGATCCAGAAAAAGGCCAGCGTAAGCTGCAGGAACCCGGGCAGCGGCGTTGTAAAGGCGACGGCCGCCATACACACACCTATGACAAGCTGCATGGAGATGATCCACCAGCGCTTGGTCTTCAACAGGTCAACCAGCGGGCTCCACAGGGGCTTGATCACCCAAGGCAGGTACAGCCAGCTGGTATAGAGGGCGATCTCGGTGTTGGAGACGCCAAGGCGGTTGTACATGACCACCGTGACGAACATGACGATGACGTAGGGGATTCCCTGGGTGAAATAGAGCGTCGGAATCCACGCCCATGGATTCCGGTAGGTCGGTTTGGATTGCGACATGCGTTATGTCCTTTTAAATGATGTCCCTTTCAGATGTCTTTGGGTGCTGATCACAGCTAAAATTTCCTGATAACTGGAAATGCCTTTGCGGAAGGTAAGAAAAGTCAGGTTCCGGCGCTTAAAAAAAGCCATCCCGTTGTGAAGCGGAATGGCTTTGCAAATACGATTGCAACCTCTGATCCGGTCGCCTGAAACAGTGCGTTCCGATTAACCAGGGTGTGTGCCCACTTGCAGGCAGACGGAGGGGCTGATACTCCACCGTCAAATCAGATAAATCAATTGTCGGGAAGCAGCAGGACGCTGCCAACGCCGTCATTGGCTTCGGTCGGGACCAGGACCATGGTGTAATTTCCACTGCTCTGCAGTGTAACCTCCTGTGAAAAGATCACGGCATTATCTTCATGGGCGGTTACCTTCACATCGTAGGTTCCCGGTTCAACAGCTAAGTAAAGCGGCATTCCCGCAGGTGATGCCGTGCTGGATCCGCCCTGGTTGTTGAAGCCGATTTCGAACTGGAACAGATTCTCGGCACTAATGCTACCTCCGGGTTCGGTCAGGTAGATGTCCACTGCAGGAGCACCGGAAACGGCGTGCAGTACCCGCATACGCACATTGCCTTCGGCGTTGGGCGTTGGTTCCACTTCCATCGAACGGATATGAACGTTGCCGGAACCGGATGGTCCGTGAAGGGCGAATACCGTAAAATTCCGCTCATAATCAAAAAATCGCTTGGCAAGGTTGCCAGACATCCCTTCGCGGGATATCAGTGTGTCGCCGGCTTCGTCAAGGAAACCGTCGATATTTCTGCCAACCTGAACATCTGCGTATTCCGTGATATCACCAAAATTCAACCCGGTGAAGATGACATCTTCCAGGTGGAAGTAGTTGACGGACGATGCCAGAGGTGCAATGTGGACAACCCTTACCGATGCCGTGCCTTCCGGATAGGGGTCCGAAGTTTCAAGAAGGTCGCAGGCGTGCAGTGTGACAACTAGAAGCAGCACGGCCAAGGCATGGAGAAACAGTCGTGTCATAGTATTTATACGTTTATGGATGGCTTAATGTCCCTGTTGGAAAAAATAATACACGTTTTATCTGACAAGATAAAAAAACTTTGTTAAAAAGGTATAAAAAAGCACTTTTTTGTTACCGGGAAATGGGTTCAACCAATCGCTGACTGACGAAAATCATTTGCTGAATAACATCTTGCGGCTTTGCACAAAATCACCGGCCTCCAGCCGGTAAATATAGACACCGGTGGCAAGCGATCCTGCCTCAAATGTCACTGCGTGAGTGCCCGACGCCAGTGTTTCATTTACGAGTACGGCCACTTCCCTTCCAAGCACATCATAGACGGCAAGACGGACCTGGTTCGCCTCCGGCAAACGGAACGAGATCACGGTCTCCGGATTGAACGGGTTGGGATAATTCTGGCGCAGTTCAAACTCCGAGGCAATTGCCGGTTCACCGTCCGCAGAGGTAACGACCGCCTGCTGTTCCACCGGATCGCTTTCCACGTTGTTCCGGCTCAGGGCCGTGACAATGTAGCGGTATTCGTTACCGTACTGGTCCTGTTCGAACGCATCGGTGAAGGAAGTGAGTCCGGTCACTATAAGGAGATGGGACGCGTCCTCGATCACCTCCGCTGCCGACCGCTGATCAGCGGCATCTACGCGGTAAACGGCGTACCTGTAGCGGGCATGCTCGTCCCTGCTCTCCGGCTTTTCCCAGGCAAGCTGCACCTGGAAATCCCCGGGCAGTGCCGTGAGATCCTGCACCGAATTGGGCACACTCATACTGCGCCAGGGCATGACCGGTATGATGGCCTTGTTGTCGTAGCGGCCGGAAAAGACCGTCCAGCTTTGGGAAATGCTCCGATAGCGGAAGTGGATCTGCCCCTCGGCGCCACGCGACCGGGTAGTGTCGATTTGACGGCCGATCTCGCGACGGACATCATCGTTTGCGGGGTTGGTACCGATGTAGAGGTGACGATCGTTCTTGCGGTTCTGCACCCAGTCGCCAACGATATACTCGAAACGCGGAGGCGTTCCGATGGTCCAGTAGATCTGAGGGGCGATATAGTCCATGTGTCCCTGCTCGGCCCAGTGCCGGCTGTCCTGAAAAGCACTGCTGTACCCCCAGAAACCGGCCCAGCCGTCGGCGCTTTGCTGGTTGTAGTGCCCGACCGGTGCAGAGCCGATCTTGACCCATGGCTTGCGCTCCTGGATGCCCTCGTACACTTCCTTCACAAACGTGTTGATGTTGTGGCGCCGCCAGTCGGCCAGGTTGCCGATATTGTCCTCATTGTACATCTGCATGGTGGCCATGTCCGTATTGAAGCCGGTGTTGTCGTACCGGATGTAATCAAAATGGATGGCATCGATGTCGTAGTTCTCCACCAGTTCCATCACGTTGCCGACATGCCAGGCGCGCGCTTCGGGGTGGCCCGGGTTGAGCCAGTTGGTCATCACCGAATCCCCGTTGACGATGTTGTATGCCATCCATTCCGGATTGCTGTATTTCACATGGAGCTGGTCTTCGCGATCGCTGTCGCGCTCATTGCCGTAGGCGATCATGTACACATTGAACCAGGCGTGCAGCTCCATGCCGCGGGCATGGGTGGCGTCGATCCACATCTGCAGGGCGTCCCAATCGGGATACTCTCCGGATGGCGGTATCATAACATGAGAAAAGGGAAGCCGTTCACTGGGATAGATGGCATCCCCGCGTCCCACCACCTGCAGGACGATCGCATTCAGCCCCAGACGCTCGGCCCGGTCGAGAATGTTGTTCATCATCTCTTCGGGCGGCGGCCAGCCGATGCCGGTCCAGTCGTTGACCACCGTGGCAACCCAGACGCTTCGGAATTCATGCTTCGGGATTTCCGGGGAGTCGGCAGATACGGGCATTGCAATGCCGGCCAACAGCAGGGCGGACATCACAGCGGCAAGGATCAAACGATTCATGGAAAGTCAAATAGATTAGATTGTCAGATCCGGCATACCGGTTATTTCATCAGCATCATGGAGCGTGTCTTGCGGAAATCACCTGCCTGCAGTCGGTACAAATAGACTCCTGATGCCACATCGGCGGCATCCCAGGTAACCGTATGGGATCCCGGACTCATGTTTTCATTGACTAGCGTTGCTACACGTCGCCCTGCAACATCGAATATCTCTAGTGTCACATGGGATGTAACGGGCAGCGAGAAGGTAATATTGGTGGCCGGGTTGAACGGGTTCGGATAATTCTGGAGCAATTCAAACTGTTCGGCCACATGGATCTCGGCATCCGTAGGCACGACCGTCAACTCCGTTTTCACGAACTCGCCCTCCACGTTGTTCCTGCTGAGCGCGGTGACGTAGTAGATGTAATCTTCGCCGCTGCTGCCGGCTTCCGGTTCATCCACAAAAGTGCGCTCGCCGGTCAGTGCTACAATGTAGGCGGGATTGTCGATGATGAGCTGGTCCGACACCACCTGTCCGGCTTTTGCCCGGTACACCAGGTAACGGAACAGCGGATCGGTCTCTCCCCTGCCGGGTGTCGGCTCCTCCCAGCTGAGTGTCACCTGGCTCCCGATGACGTCGGCCGCCAGGTCGCGGACCGCATTGGGCTCGTTCATGCTGCGCCATGGCATGGGCGGCACAATGGCCTTTTTATCATATCTACCGGAAAAGTTGCTGTTGGCCACATCATCATTACGGAAGTAGAGCTGGCCTTCGGCACCCAGGACACGCGTGGAATCGATCTGCCGGTCCAGTTCACTGCGCACATAGGGCTGGTAGGCACCGATGCCGACATAGATAAAGCGGTCGTTGCGGCGCTTCTCAACCCAGTCATTCACGATATAGGCAAACCGGGGCGGCGTGGTGGTGCCGATATCCCAATAAATCTGCGGGGCGATGTAGTCGATGTACCCCATTTCCGCCCAGTAGCGGCTGTCCTGCCACACGCTGCTGTATCCGTATCCGGCGCCCCAGCCGTCGGTGCTGCCGGCATCATAATGGCCTAGTGGTGTCACACCCATGCGCACTGTGGGACGTACCTCCTGGATCCCTTCGTGCACCAGGCGGATGAACTCGGTGACATTCCAGCGCCGCCAGTCTGCCAGGGTCTCAATCTCTTCCGGATTGTGTTCGGCCATCAGGGAGCCGTCCCGGGAATACCCGCCACTTGCATAGCGGATCCGGTCAAAGTGGATGGCGTCGATGTCGTAGTTTTCGACCAGTTCCATCACATTGGCCACCTGCCATTCCCGTGCTTCTGGAATACCCGGGTTCATCCACCCCTGCTGTTCCATCCACTCGAAATTGGAAAAACGGACATTGGGGATGTCGGCCGTTGCCGGTGCGTCGTTGTGTGAATCATAAGCCACGGCAAAGGCATTGAACCAGGCGTGTACCTCCATCCCCCTTTTGCGGGCCTCGTCGATCAGGAACTGCAGCGGATCCCAGCCCGGATCGTTGCCCGGGGTGCCGGTCAGGTTGTAGGCCCAGGGCAGGCGCTCGCTCTGGTAGAAGGCATCGCCGCGCGCCGATGCCTGAAACACGATGGCATTCATGTTCTGGCGCTTCATCTGGTCCAGGATACCGATCAGGGAACTCTGTTGTCCGGACCGGGAGGTAGTCTTGGGCCAGTCGAGGCCCCAGGCCGTGGTGACCCAGATGCTCCGGAATTCTTGTTTCGGAGAAGGCGGCTCGGCCATGGCAGACGAGGTCATAATGATAAACAGCAAAGGCAGTATAACTGAAAAGGTCGACAGATTACGCAGTGATGTCATTTGTTTTTCTGATAATTCAGTGTTGCGGGTAAGATTGCATTAACGGCGGGATGCGGTTTGCCCAAAGGATTCCGTATCCCGCCAATAATCAGGAGAATTTATGATCCGAATGGAACCGGTAGCTATTTGACCAGCATCATTTTGCGTGTGATCTGCTGTCCCGGTGTTTCCAAACGGTAAAGGTAGATTCCTGAGGTGAGGCCGTCGGCATCGAAGGTTGCGGTATGCGTTCCGGCGGCAAGTTCCGTGTTAACCAGTACGGTCACTTCACGTCCCAGCACATCAAACACCGTCAGTTTCACCTGATTCCGTTCGGGGATGTTGAACCGGATTTCGGTGGACGGATTGAACGGGTTTGGATAGTTCTGTTCCAGTTCAAAGGAGCGGGCTGTGAGATGCTCCTCTTCCGCCGAGACGATGCTGATGTCTATTTTCACGAAATCGCCTTCCACATTATTACGGCTCAGCGCCGTGACGTAGTAGATGTAATCCTCGCCTTCGCTGCCGGCATCCGGCTCATCGGTGAACGTGCGCTCGCCGGTGACATCCACGATGTAGGCCGGGTTGTCGATGATGGCCTGGTCGGAGATGACCTGGCTGGCCTTGGCCCGGTAGACCACATAGCGGAAGAACGGGTCCGTTTCGCCACGTCCGGGGGTTGGTTCTTCCCAGGTGATGTTCACACTTCTTCCGTTCACTTCATAGGCTAGATCATTCACCCGGTCGGGAATGCGCATGGACATCCACGGCATGGGTGGCACAATGGCCAGGCTGCGATAGCTGTCGCCAAACGGATTGTCGGTGATGTCCTTGTAGCTGAAATGCATGTGACCGGGAGCGGGTGAATTGCGGACCGTATCGATCTGGGCCGAAATCTGGGGTTTGATCTCCACGCGATACGGACCGGTGCCGATATAGTAGTGACGGCCGCGCATGTCGTTGGCCCAGTCGTCGACCAGCCACTCGAACCGTGGTGCGTGCGAACCGCCGTCGCCGGGGGCGCCGATATCCCAGTAGAGCTGCGGGGCCACATAGTCGTGGACTCCTTCTTCCGCCCAGCGGCGGCTGTCCTGGTAGTACTGGGAATAGCCGTATCCGGCTGCCCATCCGCCGGATGATTGGTAGTGTCCGACCGGGGTGGAACCCACCTTCACCCAGGGCTTGACATCCTTGACGGCAGCATAGACATCGCGCACAAACATGTTGATGTTCTCGCGCCGCCAGTCTGAGATATTGGTCAGTTCCGCCGGATTGTGCACCTGCATCAGGCTGTCGTCACGCTGATAGTTGGTGCCGTAGCGGATAAAGTCAAAATGTACGGCGTCGACGTCGTAATTCTCGACGATCTCGACCACGTTGCCGACGATCCATTCACGCGCTTCGGGGATTGCGGGATTGATCCAGTTCCACACACCGCCGCCGGATTGCGGCACGGACTCGATCCATTCGGGATTGGAATAGTAGACGTGCGGGGGATCGCTGTCGGGGCTGCGGTCGTATTCCTCACGGTTTGCCATGTACACATTGTACCATGCATGCAGTTCCAGCCCCAGTTTGTGTGCTTCCTCGACGGCAAAGGCCAGCGGGTCCCATCCCGGATCCTGGCCAGGCACGCCAACATGAGGCCCACCTGTCAAAAAGCTGGACCAGGGCAGGCGTTCACTCTGATAGAATGCATCGCCGCGGGGAACGACCTGGAATACAATGGCATTAAGCCCCATGGCTTTGGTATTATGGATAATATCGCGGAGTGCTTCGCGCTGTGTGTTGGCGTTGGTGGTGTTGGGTGGCCAGTCCATACCTCCCGCCGTGGCCAGCCAGAAGGAGCGGAATTCTTTTTTGGGCGGTTCGGGAGATTCATTTTGAACCACTTGAGCCAAAACGGTTGCTGCAAGACCCAGATTAAGTATGGCGATGCATGACAGCAGTAGAAGTTTCTTCATAACAATTACGGTCTTATATGAGCATTTGATGGGCTGAATTCCTGAGTGGCTTCACGGGCTGAAACAGACCGGGGTGAAGTTCCAGGATTAATTAATAAAGAGTCCCTGTTACAGAAGCCGGAAGATTCCCGGCACTTACAACAGTATAATATATGCACGTTTTAAAAGGATGTAAAACTTTTCCATTCATTCCTTGACATTCTCTTTACCACGAGCTCCAACATTATCACTTAGAATGCCTTCGCGGCGAATGCGCCCTGCCGGGCACACCACAAAAAAAGGCGCCCCGATTTAACATCGAAGCGCCTTTTAATTAAAGTCTGACTCAGAGACTTATTTTACCAGCATCATTTTGCGGGTAAGAACGAAGCCATTTGCCTCGAGGCGGTACATGTAGGTACCGGAAGCGAGGTTGGCGGCATCAAAGTTGACGCTGTGAGAACCGGCAGGCAGTTCACTGTTAACCAGTGTTGCCACTTCGCGGCCAAGCAGGTCATAGACTTTGAGCGAGGTCATTCCTGACTGCCCGATTTCGAAGGAAATCTGAGTGGTCGGGTTGAACGGATTCGGGTAGTTCTGATCCAGATTGTATCCCTGCGGAAGGTCGGCCACACGCTCGCCGGCGCTGGTTTCGATTACAAGCGGCTCGTCACGTGTGAACCACTGGATGTGAGCTGTAGAGGCGAATCCGCCAACTACCAGGTTCAGTCCATCCGGTGAAATAGCCATGGCACGGTAAATCGGGTTGAAGGGGTCGCCATCGCCCTGATCCCAGGCAAGTTGATCCACTACTTCGATATCGTCGGCTCCTTTCACGTTGATACCATAAATGGTGAGGGCATCCCATCTTTCGGGATCGCCTTCAGGGTTATTACCGGAACCGGAAGCGGAAGTGAACAGAACGCCGTTACCAGGGTATACGGTAGCGGCACCCGGGTCCATTCCAATGATAGAGAGGGTATCCAGAGCCTCAAAACCAACGATGAAATCACCTTCGTGAACTTCAACGCGACCGCCGACAGAAACGGTATCCGTGCCTTCAATAAACTCGGTAACGAAGTTGGAGGGTTGGTATACACGGGATACATCGTTCTCATCGGTAAACGCCGTTATGGTACGTGCAAAACCGGCACGATTCTCAGAGACGTTCAGGATGAAGTCAAAGCTGGAATCCATCATGCGGATGGGTTGACCCGGGAATACGGCCGAGTAGAAGATGTCGCCATACCTGTCGGCTGCAATGTGGAATGCGTGCGATGCTGTTTCGGTACGCATGACTGTTATTTCACCTACGCCAAGTCCTTCACCCGTAGCAGGATCAACACGAACGACAAAGGCACGGCTTGAATTCCAGGTTGCACCATCCGGACCCGGACGATAACCATGGATGGAAATAAGGATATTGCCATCCTCATCGCTGGCCATACCGGTGATGGGGCCGAAACGAAGCAGGGTGTCCGCTGTTTGGACTCCGATGATGTAGGGTACATCTTCACAGAGTTCTTTAGTTGCCGGGTCGATGCAGTAAACGGGGTTGATTCGGTCATCCGGCTCCAAGGCGTTGCCCGGACCGAGACTGAAGTAGGGACCACCCCAAACGGTTCCGTTTCCACCGAATGCCAGTCCATGAAGGCCACCTACGGAAGAATCGGCCGGCAGGGCAGATTCAAGTTCCCAACCATTTTGTGCAAACGTGTACATTGGCAGCAATAATACAGCCGCCAAAAGCAGTAATGCTTTTTTCATAATATGTCTCCTGTTTTATGTGATGTGATTTGAAGGCGTATGCCAACAATCTTTGATACCTGTATTCGGCACAATTGGCAAGTTATGCCAAATGTGCCGAATACGCAATGTTATTTTTAACAAAAAGCGTTTTTAAATCATTTGAGGATCAGAAAGTCCCGTAGAACGGGGCCATTTGCTGTTCCATCTCGAGTTTAAGAATCCGGGTTTGGGAGGTGACGCCTCCAATGCTAGTTCCGATGATCCCAACAAGGAGCTGAGACGGATTAGCACTGGATACGGCCAGGGTCGTGGCACCCGGTGGAACAATACCCGGATAAAGCTCTTCGAGCTGGTTATTCCGGTACACCATGAGTGATTCAATGGTATTGACAGCCATTATTAAATCGCCGCCCGCCGTAAATGCCATGCTCCGAACGCGATGATCGGCACTCGGCATGGTCACGACCAGTTCCTCATCACCGGGGGTATTGTCAGCCAATATCGGCACTCTCCAGACACCAGCCTGTCCGTCTCTGACAATGCTGGCATAAATGTAATCATCATATATCTTGAGTGCACGAATATCTCCTGCCAATGAAAACTGCTC
The DNA here is from genome assembly GCA_007120385.1 of Balneolales bacterium. Classification (GTDB taxonomy): domain Bacteria; phylum Bacteroidota; class Rhodothermia; order Balneolales; family Natronogracilivirgulaceae; genus SKNL01. The sequence continues at coordinate 4,366 of SKNT01000221.1, read as the reverse complement.
AAAGTTGCCGGCGGCAGGGTCTGCCCTGACAATATTGTTGTTGGAAGCACCCCAAAGGTAGCCATTGGAATCAAATGCAATGTCCTGCAACAACAAGGATCTTGGCAGCTGGATATGAACGGTCGGAACGGGTGCGTCGCCGCCGCCAAGACCCACAGAGGGATCAACACGATAGATCACGTTGACACCGGATCTGACAGCATAGATATATCCATCCGATCCGTGCCGTACCCTGGAGTAAATCCAGCCTTCGCCCCTGGCGCTTATGCGAGTTGATTCCCCATCAACATCCCGCTTGTGAATACCATCATTCACGTTGCTCTCCACATTCATGTAGTAGAGTTCCCCGTCAAATCCGGTTGTGATGGCCCGGGGACTGTCAGCATCTTCAAAGCCCGGATACGGAGTAAAAATGGAGCGCAGCTCATAGTGCTCTTCAGGATCGGCCGGAAACTCTGAATAGAGTTCCGCTCGAACCTTTACCACACGGATCCGCCGGTTCTCACCGGGATCGTTGGGCGGAATTACCTTGATCACATCGTCCTGAAGTTCCACGATTTCAGCCTGGCTCGTGCCAAAGTAGACTATGATCTGGGATGCATCTGTTCCGAAGTTCTCCCCGTTGATGATCACCGGTTCCAGGCCGGAGGGTGTAACCGTTCCGATACCGGCAAAAGCGCTGCTTTCCGGGAATACCTGTGTCACTACGGGGTCTGCATCATCATATTCATGGTCGGGATCGAAAATGATGTTGCTGTCCTCGGTGCAGGAGCTCAGAAAGAGTATGGCTGCCAGCAGGGACAGTGTGGTAGATTTATTAAAATAGCTGTTAAACATGCGTCGTATCCAAAAGGTTAGAATCCGAATTGAACGGAAAAGGTGTTGACGTTGGAGAAGACATCAAAGGTCGTGTAGGAGTAGTCGATGGCCAGGTTGATGGAGCCGACCGGCTGACGGATCCCGAAACCGGCGGAGATCTGCTGGGTGTCGGTCGGATATCCGTATCCCGCCCGGAGCGCAAACCGGTTCAGGAAGGTGTACTCGCCGCCGATGATGATCTGCTCGCTGTAGTCTCGCGGACGGTTGGCATCGATGCTCACCAGGAAGGAGTGCATGTCCCTGTCCACTTCAAACAGGTCCAGGACATCCATGGAGATGCCTATGCGGAAAGTAAGCGGCAACTCGTTGTCCTGCTCATTGAACGATACGTCCTGGGAGAAGTTGCGCAACGACATGGCGATGTTCAGGCTCTCGAACCCGGTATTGTACAGCACCCCGAAATCAAAGCCGATGGTTTCCACCATGTAATCATTTCGTACCAGTGCGCCGTCGGACCCAATGGCACTTGTTCCACTCCCAAGGTCCATGCGGATGTACTTCAGGTTGCCGCCGACTGCGAAACGACCGGTGAGGGCGCGTGAATAGGTCAGGCCGGCAGTATAGGCGTGAGGCCGTATCGTCCCGATACGGTAGTACCCTTTTTCGCCGTCCGAGAGGATGGTTTCGTCGATGTCGCCATAGTCAACCATGACAAAGTTGATGCCGAAAACGCCATAGCGTCCGTCACCCGGCCGATAGGCGATGGCGCCCATGTTGTAGTCAATGCCATCGATCCAGTTGACCATTCCGAACGACATGTCCACGTTCTGCGGCAGACGGGACAGCGATGCCGGATTGTAGAGCATGGCATAGGCGGCATTGGATTCCACGGAGGTCATGGCGGTACCCATCGCTGAAGCCCTGGCATTGGTCGAAACGCTCAGGAACTTCATGGTCGATTGGGCGCGCTTGGAACGCTCCTGTGCAAACGCATCTGCCGTCAGCAGGAAAAAGCCGAGCAGCAGTAACGCAGATGTTATGAATAATTGCTTTTGTTTCACGATCAAACCTTTGATTTAGAAAATGAGTAAGACCTTGTTACATGACGACAACCAGCTTCCGGGTAGCCCGTTCGCCGGTGTCCAGATTATCAAAAACTACAATATAAATACCGCTGGCTACCAGCTGGCGCGACTTGGTGCGCAGATCCCAGAACACGTCGCCGCTTCCGTCGCGATGCTCAATGCTTTGCACAAGCTCACCCAGCTCGGTATAGATGCGGATGTTGGCACGTCCGGGCACGTCGAAGAAGGCCACCTCGTCGCGAAGCGAGAACCGCAGGTTGTCGTCGGTGGTCCGCACGTACGGGTTCGGTGCAATCGCAATCTGTGCCATCGCTTCACCGGCCTGGCGCTGCAGACGAGCCGGGTCGTAGGTCTGGGTGAAGTAGAGGCTGCTCCTCAGCGGACCGGCCGGTGTCATGGTGGCCGGATCGCCGGTCTGGTCGGGTCCCACGGCGACGATGTGGTAGTAGTAATCCCGGCCCCGGATCGCCGTATCATCAACAAAAGAGCGCTCTGTCGGTGATGCCGTATGGATCAGGTGTGCCGTACTGTCATACTGTTGCTGGGCGCGGTAAATTTCGAATGATTCTACCTGGGAGATGTCCCCGTCGTATTCCCAGTCCATAAAGATGCCGTCACCACCGGAATTGACTTCGAACAGGCTGGGAGGATCCGGCGGTTGCGGGATCTGGAATCCGCTCTGGAAGTTCAGGATGGCTCGCTCAAATGTATGGAGCAGTGAATCACGGCCGGTCATGACCCATTCGTTCTTGTTGAGATCATTCATGACGCCAGTGGATCCGTCGCGCAATTCATGCTCGGCGTCGGACATTCTGTCCTGGACAAAAGCCTTGTAGGCTTCCCCGATAGACCGGGCTTTCTCAACACTGAGGCCGGAAACGCCTTCCACCCAGACGACCCGGACAGATTCTCCGGGAGCCAGTGTGTAAGGACCGTAGGCCTTCATGGCTGACATACCGCCGGATGTTCCAAGGCGCGGGTCTCGGGTCTGGTTGGCAAAGTCCATGAATTCCGAAGCGGAATGCACTTCATAGGCATGACGGTCCATGAGACCGCGAGCCATCAGATTGTATTCACGCTGCATGCGGGTACGGTTGAACGGGTCGTTTCCTGATTTCAAATCGTCATCGGAGCCGACGTGTCCCCATGTTCGCGGCTGCTGCATGTCGTTGCTGTTGTTGGTTGCCGACATATCCGCATGGATGGTGGCGTGCCCGACAAAATGGTGGGCAAGCAGGTGTCCCAGGGTATCTGCGAGGGTCATGAGACCGTTTGCCCTGTTGGGCTGGATTTGGGGGGCACCGATGTTGTTGTACTCAAACTCGCGGCTGGGCTCGTAACCGTGCCAGGCATAGGATGCCCTCATTGGTGGACCGCCGGATGTAAAAGGTTCGCCTACGGACTGACCACGCATACCGTCACCCCACCTGTCGTTCATGGTATTGCGACCCCAGCCGGTGTGATTGGCCACCATGTAACGCGACTTCAGAATGGGGGCATACCGGAACTGGTGATAGAAGTACAGGTCCGTGAGCGTCTGCTCGGGGATGTTCCGGTACTGGCCCGTCTCGTTGGTGAAGGTGTAGTCGAAGATGTGGTAATTGTCGTGGTGTTCCTGACTGAACTGGTGGATTTCACGGGTAAAGGTAAGCCCCATGGCCGTCTCCACGGTGTTGCGGATCATGCGGTCGGAAGGCAGATTGGGATCCACCACATCCGGAACCACCTCTTCCAGGAAGGTCGGGTTGCCATCCACAAATACCTCGGTTGCCGGAAGGCGCGAGTGGAGTTCAAACTCGCGGACGAAGAAATAGTCGGCTCCCAGCACACGCGGCCCGGTGTGGATCACCTTGTAGTCAAACGGCGCATTCACACCGTCGTTGAAGTTGCGGGCTCCGATCCAGAATGCCTTGGTAGCCTGGGCGTCCTGGAATTCCAGGATGGCCGGCCAGCGAAGACCATACTGCTGCTGGGTTACCAATCCGTGTTCCCGTTCGTTTCCGATTGCGGAAAACCAGTTGTGCAGCGATCCCGTGTTCAGCCATTTCGCTTCCTGGGCTAACGCTGTTCCGCTGAACATCCAGGCAAAGACCACACAGAAGAACAGTGCCGTTTTACTGAAGGTGAAAAAATAATTTCTCATAGATACGTACTCTGATTGCGTCAATATACTGCGTTACTTGGTGAGGTTAGAACCGTACCCGGATGCCCCAGTAGATATTCCGGGGGTTCAGGAAGGTGAAGAAGGTATGATTCGGCATTTCGATATACGCCTTGTCATCGAGCACCTGCTTGACAAAGTCTTCATCGGCATCTACATATACTCCATTCTTGAATTGGAAGTACTCACTTGTGCGGGTATTGTAGTAGAGTGCTCTTTCGTTTGGACGGTCCACATCGTCAAGGTTAGTTACGGGCTCGATCGGTACGAACGCAACTCCGGAGCTGCGGTAGTCGCCCGG
>SKNT01000077.1 GCA_007120385.1 Balneolales bacterium | reverse complement strand
TGCGGACTGTCAACCGTCGGCTGGTCGCCGGTGTAGGCGTGGATGGTGGTCATGAAGCCCTTTTCCACCCCGAATGCATCGTCGAGGACCTTCACCATGGGAGCCAGGCAGTTGGTGGTGCAGCTGGCGTTTGAGTAGAGGTTCACCTCGTCGGCAATGCCTTCGTCATTGACACCCAGTACGATGGTTTTGACATCGCCTTTGGCGGGAGCCGAAATAATCACTTTTTTGGCGCCGGCTTGAAGGTGCTTGGAAGCGGTATCGCTGCTGGTAAAGAAACCGGTGCTCTCAACAACGGTGCGGACACCGTCTTTGCCCCAGGTAAGATTGGCAGGATCTCTTTCAGCTGTTACTTTGATTTTCTCACCATTGATGATCAGTAGATCGCCTTCGGCGCGTACTTCGCCGTCAAATTTGCCCTGGGCAGAGTCATACTTGAACAGGTGCGCAAGCGTCTTGGCATCCGTCAGATCGTTAACCGCTACGACCTGGATCTTGTCGTTGTAGTTTGCTAGAATGGCGCGGGTTACAAGCCGGCCAATTCGTCCAAAACCGTTAATTCCTACTTTAATTCTTGCCATATTTTACGAGTCCTTATGGTTTATTGGTCTGTTGAATAATGATCAGGTCCGCCCTGACAATGCCGGGCAGACAATAAGATAATGCTTACATACAAATCTACTAAAGATACCATTAATAATGGCCCTTTTCAAGTTTGCAAGCCCTTATCCAGACCGAAAGGACCCCCTGGTTCCGGGATGTTACCGGGTGATATCAGTCTTCTTTGGCATCCTCATCGTCGGCGGCATCCTCATCGCCGAGATCAATGTCGTCGGAGGAATCGTCAATCTCCACTTCATCGTCATCATCACTGGCTGATGAGACGAAAGTGCGTTTTTTCACCCGGCTCTCCGTGGCGCCGGCGCTGCGAAGGACCACGGCCACATCCGACTGCTCATTTTCATTGGCGTGGTTGAGCGCCGTGTTGCCGTTCTTGTCTTTTATCCTGACATCGGCTCCCTTGGATATCAGAAAACGCACCACATCAAGATGCCCTTCCCTGGCGGCAAACATGAGTGCCGTCTGCCCCCAGTGCTGCCTGGCGTCAATCTCGGCCCCCTTCTCCACCAGCAGCTTCACTGCCTCAAGCTGCCCCTCTCTGGCTGCAAGGATCAGTGCAAGCGGACCGATCTCGGCGCCATTCTCGAAAAGAAGGTTCATCATTTCCAGATTGCCGTTTTCAGCGGCACGATTCAGCGCCGTCCCGCCAATCTTGTTCTTTTCATTGACTTTGGCTCCCTTTTTCAGCAGCAGCTCAACGGCTTCCAGCTGATTGTTCTGGGCAGCATAAATCAATGGAGTAGAACCCGTTGCAGAAACAGCGTTGATGTCGGCACCCGCTTTCAGCTGCGCCTTAATCGCTTCGAGGTCACCTGACTTGCAAGCATCGATCAAAGACGTGGTTTCCATAGATATCAGGATCTTTATTGCGTGATTATCGTGATTATGATGTGATGCAATGATGCGGACTTGTTGGAAATCTTGCAACTATTTTTTTTTGAAAAAAAAGCTCTGTCAGCGTCAAAGAAACGATCAAAACGAAAAAAACGTATGACCGCCCAGGCCATTGAGATAATCGGTTCCGCCCACGCGTTTTTTGCCATCCGGCTGCACTTCGGCTAGCACCACTGCGCCGCCATGACAGCCGGCGTACCCCTTCCCGTCGATAATCTGTGCCTTTCCTGGTTCCAGAACCACTCCCGGAGCCGGCTCTGACCGGAATATCTTGAGTTTTCGTCCGTCCTGCAAAGTCCATGCCCCGGGAAACGGACTCATTCCCCTGATGAAATTGTGCACATCCATCACATTGTTCCGGAAATCAATCCGGCCATCATCCGGGTGGATTTTGGGTGCCCGGGTCGCCTGTGCATCATCCTGTAGCTGAGCGGTGCCGGTACCGTCTGCCAGCTGGTCGACCGTTCGCACCAGCAGACTTGCCCCCATCTCTTTGAGACGGTCGTACAGGTCGCCCGTGGTTTCGAGCAGACCGATGTCCGTTTTTTCCCGGCCCAGGATCCGGCCGGTATCCATCCCCTCATCCAGAAGGAAAACCGTGCACCCGGTTTCGGTTTCACCGTTGATGACGGCCCAGTGGATGGGTGCCGCACCGCGGTACTTCGGCAGCAGCGAGGCGTGCAGGTTGAGCGAACCGATCCTGGGAACGGCCAGCACCTCCGGCGGCAACAGTTTGTATGCAACCACGACCAGCAGGTCGGGCTCCAGATCCGCCAGCTTTTTATGCAGCGTCGGGCTGCGCATCTCATCTGCCTCGATCACGTCAAGTGACAGCGACATGGCCGCCGACTTGACCGGGGACGGGGTTCGCTCTCCGCCCCTTCCGCGACGCTTGTCGCTGCCGGTTACAACGGCAGCCACATTGTGCCGGCTCCCTGCAAGTTGCCGGAGACTGGGAACCGAAAAATCGGGATTGCCCATGAAGACAATAGAGAGTGATGTGCGGATCATGGCGGGATTTGACGGGAAAAAGGGGACCGGGCACATTTCAGCCCTGATTGCCTGCTTCTGTGCTTTTCGGTGCGAGAGAATACGCCGCCTGGACCGCGCCCGTACGGATTTCCTCCAGTTTCTTGCGGATCAGCCGCTTTCGGAAGGCGCCGAGATAGTCGATGAAGAGCACACCCCGCAGATGGTCGTATTCGTGCTGCAGGACCCGGCCATACCAGCCGCTGTGGACCTCTTCCCGAGTCTGGAAATCACGGTCCTGGTACCGGATGCGTATGGTATCGGGACGGGTGACCTTCTCCCGGATCTCCGGCAGGCTCAGACATCCCTCCTCGGCATCCCATCGCTCCCCTTCCAGCACCTCTATTTCGGGATTGATGAATACGCCCGGACCGAATGACTCCTCATCCTCTTCTTCGGTGATGGCATCGGCATCCACAACGAACAGCTTGAGGGAGACACCGACCTGAGGTGCGGCCAGGCCTACCCCGTTGGCTTCGTACATTGTATCAAAAAGGTCGTCTATGAACTCCTCGAGTCCGGGATGGTCAGGTACCACCGGTTCGGCAGGTTGCCGCAGCACCGGATCGTCATAGGTTACGACAGGCAGAATGGCCATTGGAGAAAGTGTTACTTTGAGTCCAGATAATTTTGCAGGAGTATAGCGGCTGCGGTGGAATCAATCAACTCCTTTTTGCGGCGTTTTTTCTGGCGGGCGCCGGAGTCGCGGATAGACTGCCGGGCAATGGTGGATGTGAACCGCTCGTCGAGGGTTCGGATGGGCACGCTTCCGGTCACTTTTTCCAGTCTGACGAGGAACTTGCGGACCATATCCACCGAGTCTCCCTCTTCGCCGCGCAACGTCAGCGGCCAGCCGACCACGATCAGCTGCACCTCGCCCGCATCGCACATTCTGGCGATTCGGACAATGACATCGTCATACGAAAAAGTGCCCAGCGGACTGGCCAGGATTCCGGTCAGGTCCGACTGGGCGATACCTACGCGTTTCAGTCCGACATCGACACCGAGTATTCGTTGCATTGGTGCCCGTTCGGTATGAATTTACGCTTCTTCGAGCTGCTCTTTCTTGAGCGGCTGACGCAGAAACTCCTTAAGAAGTTTGCTGGGTTTGAAGTGGGTCTTGCGGTGCTCGGGCACGTAGATCACTTCGTTGGTCTTGGGGTTGCGGGCTTTGGGCTTCGCCTTGGTGACCTTTACCTCAAATACACCGAAATCACGGATTTCGATACGGCAAGTGGGGCTTGCATCCATCATGGTGTCGCGGACTGCCTCAATTACGGCGTCAACCCAGGGTTCTACCTGAACCATCGGGACACCTTTCTTTTCGGATATGCGACGTACAATATCTCTTTTCGTGTAAGTCATGCTAATAGTAGGTTTGGTATTGCGGTTAATAAATGATTCGTTCGTTCAATGAGCATGCACCGATAATTCGGCAAATGATTTCAACTGAGGTCGTCATTCCATGCCACCCTCTGAATGATGGGGACATGAAAATACAACTGTAAAATAGTACTACGGGATAATCTTCTGTTAACTATAGAATTAATATACAACTAACGCACATTTAATGAAATACGTATATCCATTGATTTTTTTTATTCATAGCGGTATACCTCTTTGATGCCGTCTACCCTGAGCAGGCGTGCAATCACCTTGTCAAGGTGGCCGATCCCGTCCACCATGATGATCAGCGTGCCTTCGAACATGCCGCTGTCGCTGGTCACATTGATGCTTTTCATGTTGGTCTTCAGGTTTTTGGAGATCAGGCTGGAGATGTCGCTGACCAGTCCGACGCGATCCTCCCCGACGATTCGGATGGCGGCCATGAACTGGTTGCCGGTGTTCCGTGCCCAGGAGACATCGACGAT
>SKNT01000079.1 GCA_007120385.1 Balneolales bacterium | reverse complement strand
GCCTGGGATACGGCCTACGCCGGCAGCGAGCCGGTTTCGGGTTACGAAGTGCTGCGGGACGGCATCCTTGTGGCAACCGTGCCTCACCGGCCGCAGACGTCGCTTGACGAACCGTTCCAGTGCACACTGGATGATCCGTCCGGCTCGTTTACCGTCCGTGCCCTGGATGCCGCCGGAAACAAAAAAGAGAGCGGCGTCCTGGAGGCTTGATGCCGCTTCCAGACACCGTTCCCAGTAAGTATAAATAATAATCTTGCTTTCATGTTGAAAAACAGACACCGGGTGCTGGCTTCCGTGCTGGCCGTTGCCATTTTGATCGCTGCCACCACCGTTTCCGGCACAGGCCAGGTATTCGCCCAGCCGTACAAACTGGTCGTCCACAACATTGAGAATTTGTTCGATGCGGACGGTTATGCCGTGTTTCAGGACTATCGTCCGGTTGACCCGGAAGGCAATCCGCAGTACACACCGGCCCACGTGCTGACCAAGATACAGAAGCATGCCCGGCTTATGGCCCGTTACAATGACGGGGCGGGACCGGATGTCATCATATTCTCGGAAATCGAAAGCGATTTCACGCCGATTCCCGGCGGTAAGCGCTATGACCATTTTGAAGTGCTGGAGCGGTACGCAGATGTGACCCTGGCGCAGATGCTGGGTGAGATGTTCAATGAGGATATCGCCGATCTTCCTTCGGAAATACTGCTTCTGAAGGGATTTGAGGATCACGGATTGACGGGATACAACCTGGCGGTGGCTTACGAGCGGGACGAGAATCACCGTCCGACCCATGTGCAGAAGAACGTCATATTTTCCCGCCTGCCGATCCAGCATGAAAGAACCAGGTCGCACCCGACAGAAGGAGCCCGTCCCATCCTCGAGGTGTGGCTGGATGTCGACGGATACGATCTGGCCGTGTTCGCCAATCACTGGCGATCCAGGGCGTCGGACCGGGAAATGGAGCGGATCCGCATCCAGAATGCACAGGTTTTGAGGGATCGTCTGGATGAGATTCGAGCGGAAAATCCGGCCGTTGACTTCATCCTCGGTGGTGATTTCAACAGTGATTACAACCAGTCCCACCGCTATCCCTACATGGAAAAGACGGCGGTCAACGACGTGCTGCGCTCGGTCGGGGACGAGCGGAAGGTCAAGCAGGGCGACACTGATGCGGTGTACAACCTGTGGTATGAGCATGATATTTCAGAGCGCGGATCCGATACGTTCCGGGGTTACTGGGGAACGCTGATGCAGATCATGATCAGTCCCGGCATGTACGATTTCCGGGGTGTGCAGTACGTGGACAATTCGTTCGACGTCGGACGCTTTCCCGGCAAAAATGTGTATGTGAACAGCGGCATGCCGAACCGGTGGCATTTCTTCGGGGATGGAGGCGGTTACTCCGACCACCTGCCCATCAGTATGAAATTCACAGTTGTGCATGATAATGATCCCGACCTGAAACTGACACTGGTGGATCCGGGCGTGAATGATGACGAGCTTTGGGAGCCGATACCGGTGGCGTATGAAATCCCTGACCGGGAACATCTGCTGATGCCGGAGGAATACGAGGGAATGGAGTTGCGTTCCGAGGAGTTCTTCGACCGGCTGTTCTATGTGACCGGGACCATCACGGAAAACAGGCAGGTCAAGGTGAACGGCGAGTACTATGATCTGTTTTCACATGACCGGGAGTTGCGGGACCGGCTTTCGGAGATGGGAGGAACCGGCGAGCAGGTCCGCTTCATCGGCAGGCTGGGCATGTTCCGGGGCAACTGGCAGTTCGTGATCGGCGACCCGTCCTACCTGAATCCCGATTGGTGACAGATGAAGCAGGGTAATGCCCGAAATCAGGTGTCCGTTATTAAAAGAAGACAGGCGCCGGAATTGTGACAGGCGCCGGGCTTCAGGGATAGTCCTGGCGGGTGGCGCGTATGACGAAATCGCCGATGTGCACATGGGGCGGACGTGATACCACGTAGTGGATTGCATCGGCAACGTCATAACCGTAGATGAGCGGCCCGAACTTCATGTGAAAATTCTTGACAAGGTCGTAGTCGTACCCGGCCACTTCCTGAAATCCGGTGATGACAATTCCGGGTTCCACCAGAGTGACCCGAACCCCTTTCGGGCCGATTTCCCGGCGCAGCCCTTCTGCAAGTGCATGCACGGCAAACTTCGTGGAGCCGTATGCCGTACTGAAGGGCGAGATGTGGCGCCCGACGGTGGATCCGAGGATTACGATGTCGGCCGCCGTATCGGGATAGGACGCGTCCTGCAAGACCACAAGTTTTTCTGCCGCTTTTTTCAGCAGGTAGAGCGTACCGGTGACGTTGATTTTCAGCACCTCCCGGAACTGCTCCATATCCACCGTGGTGACCGTGCCACCTAGTCCGCGTCCGGCATTGGCAACTACGGTGTCGGCAGTGCGGCCAAAATGCTTTTCTGCAGTTTCGAACAGTTTGTCTATGACGACTTCATCACCCGCATCGCCGGCAACCCCGCAAAACGCCTTTCCGAACTCCTTTTCAAGCTCTTCAAGACGAGATTCATTGCGTCCGTTTCCCAGGACGCCGAACCCATCCTCCAGAAAAGCACGGGCGGTGGCTTCTCCGATTCCGGAAGTTGCTCCGGTAATGATGGCGATGCGCTTGAAGGGATCTGTCATGGTTTAAAAGGATTGATGCCCATGTTGAACCATGCGAAAGCGTACCGGTCGGCCCATTCGCTGATTATGGATTCGGTGGTGCGCCCTGCTCCGTGTCCGGCCCGGGTTTCAATGCGGATGAGTACGGGGTTGTCGCCGGCATGCCTGGACTGCAGTTCCGCGGCAAATTTGTAGGAGTGAGCGGGAACCACCCGGTCGTCGTGGTCGGCCGTGGTGATCATGGTGGATGGATAGGTGACGCCATCGCGGACGTTGTGCACGGGCGAGTACCCGAGCAGGTATCGGAACATCTCCTCGTTTTCATCAGCCGTGCCATAGTCAAATGCCCAACCGGCCCCGGCGGTGAACGTGTGGTAGCGGAGCATGTCGAGCACGCCCACGGCCGGAAACGCCACGGCGGCCAGATCCGGACGCTGGGTCATGACGGCGCCCACCAGCAGCCCGCCGTTGGATCCGCCGGCAATGGCCAGCCGTTTGTGCGATGTATAGCCGTTATCCACCAGATATTCGGCGGCCGCAATGAAGTCGTCGAAGACGTTCTGGCGGTTCTTGCGCCGTCCGGCACTGTGCCAGGTCTCGCCATATTCCCCACCCCCGCGGATGTTCGGCTGGGCGTAGATACCGCCGTTTTCCAGCCAGACCATGCGGGTCACGCTGAATGAGGGGCGCAGGCTCACGTTGAAGCCGCCGTAGGCGTAGAGGTAGGTGGGATTGGATCCGTCCAGCTCCAGGCCTTTTTTGTAGGTGATGAACATCGGGATGCGTGTGCCGTCCTTGCTGTCATAGAATACCTGCTCGGTGACGTAGGCTTCCGGGTCGAAGTCGATGTCGGGGGTCCAGTAGCGTTCGGAGCGGCCTTCGCGGATGTCGTATTTGTAGATGGTGGACGGATAGGTGAACGAAGTGAAGGTGTAGTACAGGGTGGTGTCGGCTTCCTTGGCGCTGAAGCCGCCGGCCGTGCCGATGGAGGGCAGTTCCACCTCGCGGACCAGGCTGCCCTGCAAATCGTACTGTTGGATGTGAGTTTGGACGTCGATCAGGTAGTTGGCAAACAGATAGCCGCCGGCGCTGCTGACATTGAGGACATGTTCGGTTTCCGGGATCACATCCACCCAGTTATCCGGACCGGGAGCGTGGATGCCGGCTTCGACAAGCCGGTAGTTTGGTGCGTTGAGGTTGGTGTGGATGAAAAGGCGGTCGCCGTCGGTGTGGACCACCTGGTGCTCGTTGTCGAAATCGCCAACCACGGTTTTGAGCCGGCCGGCGTCATCGTTGAGATCGCGGATGTAAAGTTCGTTGCCGGAAGTGCTGACGGCGGCGCCGATGATCAGGTATCGCTGGTCTTCGGATATGCTACCGTAAATATAGCGCCTTGGTGTCTCTTCACCGCCGAATACGAGCCGGTCTTCGGATTGCGGGGTGCCGATGCGGTGGTAGTAAAGCTTGTGCTGGTCGGTCAAGGCCGAGAGCTGGCTGCCGTCGGGCGATTCGTAACTGCTGTAGTAGAAACCGTCGTTGCCGTGCCAGGAGATGCCGGAGAATTTGATGTCGATGAGGGTGTCGCCGATCTGCTCCATGGTGCGGGTGTCCAGCACGATCGCCTTTCGCCAGTCGGATCCGCCCTCGGAGATCATGTAGGCGGCAAGGGAGCCGTCGCGGGTGAAGCTCAGGCTGGCAAGGGAGGTGGTACCGTCGTCGGAAAAAGTGTTGGGGTCCAGGAAAATCTCGGCCTCGCCGCCGGGTTCGACTGAACGGTAGAT
>SKNT01000061.1 GCA_007120385.1 Balneolales bacterium | reverse complement strand
TCGCGCATATTCCTGAGCCAGTCGGCGCTCAAGCAGAATTTCAGATTCATCCGTGAGAAGATCGGTCCGCACGCCGTCATCTCGTCGGTGGTCAAGGCCAACGCCTTCGGGCACGGCATCCCCACATTCGTCCCGATGGCCGAAAAGTGCGGGATCCGCCATTTTTCAGTGGCCTCCAGCTTCGAGGCGTACAAGGTGAAGCAGGCGCTCATGCACGACGAGAGCCGGATCATGATCATGGGCATCCTGTACCCGGAGGATCTGCCGTGGGTGATCGAAAACGGCGTAGAGTTCTTCGTATTCGACTTCGGGCAGCTGGAAAACGCCCGCGCAGCGGCGGAGGAGGTGGGCAGGCCGGCGGTCATCCATCTGGAGGTGGAGACGGGCGGCAACCGGACCGGACTCCCGCCGGATGAGCTGGAGAAGGCGGTCCGCTACCTCAAAAAGCACAAAAAGCACCTGGCTTTCGAGGGGCTGTGCACGCATTTCGCGGGCATCGAGTCGCTGGCCAACCAGTTCCGCATCCAGCGGCAGCTGGCGGCCTTCGCCGAACTTTACAAGCGGGTGCGCAAGGTGAAATACCTGCCGCGTATCCGGCACACGGCCTGTTCGGCGGCGGCGCTGGCGTTCCCCGAGACGGTGATGGATCTGGTGCGCGTGGGCACGGCGCAGTTCGGCATGTGGCCGAGCCCGGACATCTACAACCTGCATCTGCTTCAGACCGGCAAGCTCCAGGACTCGCCGCTCAAGCGGGTGATGACCTGGAAAACCGACGTGATGCATGTCAAGGAGATCAAAAAAGACCAGTTTGTGGGATACGGCACCAGTTTCCAGGCCCCGCGCGACATGAGAATCGCTGTGATCCCGATCGGCTATTCGAACGGGTACCCCAAGGCGCTGTCGAACCGCGGACACGTACTTATCCACGGCAAGAAAGCGCCGGTGACCGGCCTGATCAACATGAACGTATTCATGGTGGATGTGAGCCATATACCGGACGTGCAGGTCGGGGACGATGTGGTGCTCATCGGCAAGCAGAATAACAACACGATAACCATCAAGTCCTTCACGGACATCACCAACTCTGTCAACAACGAGCTGGTGAGCCGGCTTCCGACAGCCATTCCGCGCCGGGCGGTGCGTTAGGCGCGAAGAATGCCCCTGTCATGCAACAAAATAGAGGGTAAAGGTGCTTTTGAAGGTTTGGGTGTTAGCGAATTAAACCCCCGCCCCCCTATTCCTGATTCTTTGGAAACCGCAGCTCTATCCGGGTGCCCTCGTGGTTTGTGATATCCATCGAGCCATTCAGCTGGCGGGTGAGCGCCAGGATCAACTCCATGCCGAGAGTGGCCGCCTGGCCGGTACGAAATAGCGCCAGGATCTCTTCCGGTATGCCCACGCCGTTGTCCCGGTAGATGAGCCGGATTTCACGGGCGCTTTCCTGAAGGGTCAGCGCGATGCTCCCGCTTTTGCGATCCGGGAAGGCATATTTAAGGCCATTGGTGAGAATTTCATTGAGGATGATGCCGCAGGGCACAGCCCGGGTGATGTCCAGGAGGACCGGCTCCAGATCGAATTGCATATCGACGGAGAGGTCGCTCCGGCAGAAATACCCTTTGACGAAATCGGCCAGCTCGGTGACATAGGATTTGAAAGCGATTTCGGCGAGGGATTCGGACTGGTAGAGTTTTTCGTGGATGAGCGCCATGGAACGCACGCGGCCTTCCGCCTTTCGGAGCACGTCCACCGTTTCGGGGCTTTCCGAAATGCCGGCTTCCAGCTCAAGCAGACTGGATATCACCGCCAGGTTGTTCTTGACCCGGTGATGGATCTCAGCCAGCATCACCTCCTTCTCCTGCAGGTTCCGGTGGATCTGCTTTTCGTATTCGACTTGCCGGGTGATGTCACGGAGGAACAGGAGGATGCTGCTTTTTCCTTCGTAGGAGATGGGCGAGCAGACGACATCGACCCATACAGGGCTGCCATCGAGCTTGATGTGAGACTGTTTGCCTGGATCGGTATGGGCTTTTTCCTTATTGATGAGCTGGTGGATGCGCTCCTTGACCACATCGTGAAAATCGGGGTGGATTCGGTCCATGACCGGTGTGCCGATCAACAAGCCATGTCCCTGCCCGTTTCCGTGTCCGATCCCACTCCCGTCCCCGTCTGCCCCGTAAAGGGCGGTGGCGGCGGGGTTGAGGTAGGCAATACGCTGGTCCGTGATAATGGCGATCGGCTCCGGGGCGTGCTCTACCATGTTCCGGAATTTCTTTTCACTCTCCTCCAGTGCCCGCTGAATGGAGCGTTCTTCGGCTACCCGGTTCATTTTGTCCACATTGCCGTCCCGGTCGCTGGTGATCACGCCGTCGCCGATACTGTGAATGGTGGTGCGGAGCTGTTTCTCCCGCCCGGACAGCCTGGCGACATTGAGGTGGTGGTGGTAGAACCGGCGGATCAGCCGGACGGTCTTGTCCAGCAGCACCTGTTCTTCCTCGAGGAACTGTACTCTCGTACCGTTTCCGTTGCCTGTTTGCAGGCTCACGCGCAATTCAATTTGGATCCCGTCCCCTGCGGTGCATGAGGCAACGGGATTGCTGCCGTACGCATGGAACAAGGGCGTGGTGTAACTTTTTTCCCCGATTCGCAGGGATATGCCGACCCTTTCGGGGTGGAGCAGGCCCCCGGGGAGGATATCAAGCACCTTCGGAATAACCTCGTCGAATTTCAGGTCCGGGCGCGATGTCTGGAGGGCGTCGATGACGGCGTAGAGGCAGTTGAGTTCCTTCATGCGTTCCTGCAGCCGTAAGATGGAGTTGGCCTGAGTGTTTTCCGCTTCCAGGAGCTGGTCGTGCCACTGTTGCATCCTCTGCATCAGCTCCGGGGTATCCGGCGTACCCGACTGTCTCATCTCATCCAGGAGTTGGCCGATGTCCTTGCGGACGTCCCGGCACGATACGGTCTTGCAGGTCAACTGATTCAGGGTCATACCGAATTCTGTTAAATAATGGCACCGAAAGCCACAATGGCGTTTGTGCGACTTCGATTTTCAGGTCTTGAAAGAGGCAATCAGGAAATAAACATCAAGTTGTTTCTCCAATCCCATGTGCAGTATTGCCGTCGACTGTGATTCCAATAATATTATTCTGAAATCTGCCAGTATGACGCCTGAAATTCCCGAAGGTTACAAATATTATTGGCCAGGTCTTTGGTACCGAAGCAGATGCAATGGAAACTCACCGCTCCGGCGCCGCCAGGACCATCTTTATATCGGCATGGGCTGCCAGGAATTTCTCGATCTGATTGTCCGGCAGGCAGAGCAGGACGGGTTCTCCGGCAGAAAAGCGGTGTGGATCGTCCCCGGAGAAGACGATATGGCTTGCGGTGATATCCGTGAGCAGGGGAAGCAGGGTTTCCTGCACCTGGGTCTCCTCCTGCGGGTCATAGACCAGTGTGAATTTAATACGTGCGTCCGTGATGTGACAGGTGGATAAAATAAAAGCCTTGCGGGATCGAAAAAATTGTCCGGCAAGGCTTTGGGATGATGTGGGTGGTGAGGGATTTGAACCCCCGACCCCCTGCTTGTAAGGCAGGTGCTCTGAACCAGCTGAGCTAACCACCCGACGGGGTGTCTGAAATGCGATTTCAGAGAAACCAAAGATACGCATGGCGGGCCTACATTTGCAAGTTGCAGCGAAAAAATTGTCGATGCAGTCGATGAATTTGCGGCAAAGGGCAGAGTGGTAAAAAAATGGAAAAAACTGAATTCCGCTATTGCAATCGAGTTGCGATGTACTATATTAAGAGGGGTCATTCGGGTGGTTCTTTCACCGTGAGGTTAACTTTTTTTAAAAAAGTTTGTAACAAACCGGATACTTGTTACTTCTAATAAAGCATAGCCTGTGGACACAGGTTTGCAGCTCATCAGACAGACGTAATGGGGAGTTGCAGTTTCTACAGGCTTGAGGCACAACAACAATATTGGCAGAAACAAGTTATCATGGTCCTCTCGGGTCGAAAAAAGCCATCCCTGGCAACTCATATGAATCTGTATCATTGAGGAAAGTAGTGGGTATGAAGTATAATTTTATGGGAACATGCCGGGAAAAGTCCCTGCTTTGGCGAATAGCTGTCCCGTTATGGAATCTTAATAATATGCGTCCAACATTATATTTTCTTAAATAACTTTGAAATGCTTTTAAGCCGTATTATACTTGCTCTCAGATTGACTCAGTGTCCTCAGTTGGCAGGATCAACGGTTTTAATAATGGATGCAAACGAAGGATATGAGGTCAGACAAAAAAGCAGAACTTTGAACAGAACTTGTTCTTGACAACAAACAAAAACAGAAGTAAACAGAAGTAACACTAACAACACATATAAGGGATGACGAAACGGATGGAACCATCCGGGACCGAATCCTGAAACTTGAATAAAACGGAGAAATAAAATGGGTCAACAACAACTCTTACTC
>SKNT01000056.1 GCA_007120385.1 Balneolales bacterium | reverse complement strand
AATATGATTGCATATGCCATTTGCCCGCATGAATTCTATGGTCCGTAGTGACCCCCTGCACGATTTGCTCACCGTGGACTGCATGATCGTCCTGGACTGAATAATCCCGGGTGATGAAGGCTGTCCAGCGATACGATTCCGGCCACTTCCTGAAGACACCTGCAACTCGATATAAAAAACGGAGGGACAAACGGTCCGGGGCAGGTCTCCATCCACCCGATGGGATCATGGAGACCATTACGGCCCCATCAGTGCCTGAAACGGTATAACGCCCGATGATACTTCCGGTGGACGGATCTCCGGCAATCATGAATCTTCCTTCAGCTTTGGCATCCTCCTGCAAATGGGCAAGATTCGGGAAGGGCGGATCGTATGTCAATTTCAACACATGCGAACCGGACCGCCGCTGAAGTCCACCCAGCACCGGTATACCATCGACAAACCGCAGCAGGTATTCAGTATCACCATATGAAAATGTCGTGTTTCCATTCACCGAATCATGGCTGTGGGCGCCTTCCAGCTCAATCACCTTCATTGCCCCATCCATTTCCGGATTAAGCATGGCAATCAGCGGATCCGTGCAGTAGCGGATGAATGTCATGCGCGAGCGGTCTATGGGCATGGGCAACATGTCCGTGGCATGTTGCCGGCCATCGATGCGGATCATGATATCGGAATCTTTCTGCCGCACGAAATAGAACTCGTGGAGCAGAATGAGCGGCATTGCCGGCGGGTTCTCGACAGCATCGCCCATAGGCGCAAGAAGTCCGAATGGCCTGCGCTCACGCGTGCTGCGCTCGTTGACCGTGAACTCGACCAGCCTTCCGTGGATGTCCTCAAACCGGTAATGCGCCTGCACGCCGAACTCGTCCACAATGAACCCGGATCCGGACAGATCCCGCGCGACCATGTTGGCGAGGCCTTTGCCGGCAATGTCAAAACCGGAAGGATCAGGGCTCAGCACGGGATCATGGAAGACATCCACCCTTCCATCGACTCGCCATCCGATCACCAGCTGTCCCCTGCCGTTGACGGTATCGTCGAACACCTGTGGCTCGAACCCTTTGTACAGCGAGTCGGCATCGTCCTCAAAGTTCACAAGCAGCAGGCGGTCCATCGGTTCCATGTGTATCCTGAACGGGATCGGCAGGAAAATACGGTCACCTTCCGTTGCGAGATCCTTTCCGGTTGGTTCGGGTTTGCTGCAAGCGGACTGGGTGCCGGTCGCTGCCAGCAACACCGCTAAAAGTACTGGTGCCAAAATTTCTTTCATTCTGGGTAATGTGCTCCTGTCAATAAATAAAAGGTTCAAAGGGCCGTCACAAAGTCTTTAAGCGCGCCGGCCAGTTCCACCAGCTTGCCGCAATCCACGTTGTCCATGGTGTCTGCCGGCGTATGGGTGATGGTCTGATCGTACATATGCTCGAGCATCCATGCGGAGGTGACGGCAATGGCCGGACGCCCGTGCTGCAGGAACATGCTGTGATCGCCCTGGACCCATGGCTCGCCCTCCACAATTCCGGGATTGCTTTCCAGCAGCTCTATTGCTTTCTGTTGGATGTGTTCCGGCAACCCGAAATACGAGCATGCTGAAGAGCCTTGATGGTACCCAACCCCGTCGATGTTTATGTTCAGTGCTACGTTGTCAAAATTGTCCCGGTTGGCCGCCAGATAGTGCATCTGTCCGGGCACGGCGTAATAATCCTCGCCGTTGAATGCAACAATCTCCAGCGGCACCGGACCGTCGTAATCGCGGAGCATGTGTGCAAGCAGCATCAGCACCGTTACCCCGCCGGCATTGTCAATAGCTCCCGGTGTTCCTTTTTTTGCATCGATATGGGCGGTCAGGACGATCTTTCCGGCGCCATCGGTTGAGCCCTTCCTGCCGATTACATTGCAAGCTTTCTCCGGGATGCGCTCTGACCGGGAGACCAGTCTGACCATTCTGCCGGCATATGGAAGCAGCCTGCGTCCCTCCTCTTCGGTCATGTACACCGAAGGAATGTCGAAATCGCCGTCCTCGATAAGCGGGAACGGATACACGCCTCCGGCAAGCTCCGGGTTGCGACCTGTGGCACAGACCAGGGCCACAGCTCCGCTGGCCTCCAGGGCAGCTACAATGCGCCGGTGCTCTTCCGGGTTGTAGAACACGAAGTTCTTGGGCATGAGCTGCTCCGCTGCGATCCGGCCATGCAGCAGGATGATTTTGCCGCGGAACCCGCCTCTCTCAAGTGCATCGACCGATGACACTTCTGCCAACTCCGCCTCGCCGGTGTATCCGTTTGAATACGGACTCACACGCACATCGAAGCCGGAACCCTTCCGGGCCTTCTCCGAATCCGGAACCGAACTGTTTTCGCCGGTTTCCACAGTCAAACCGACCCCACCGTCACGCCAGTCCATGGCATCGAATTCCGGCAGTTCCGTCGCCCAATCGGCTGACCTCAGCTCCTTCTCAAAAAAGCTTGTGGCCGCCCGGTTGCCGCTGCTGCCGACACTGCGGTCGGCAATATCCACGCACAACGATTTCAGATAGTGTTCGCATTTCTGCAAATGTGATTGTTTTGTCGTCATGGCAGGCTTGAAATAATATGGTTGAATGCGACAAGAGAAGCTCGGCGGACTCCAATCCAATAATATCATGGCGGTTCTTCTGCTTGCCGGCGTGTATCCCGATGTATACGGATTCAGGTCCGGCGGGTTTCATCCGGGCTGCGCATCACCGCTTCACGACCATCGTCGAGCAGACAATCCGGTTCTCCAGGACGTCGATCTCCTCCTCCTGCTTGCGGATGTATCCTTCAAATAACTGTTTTTTTTCAGGGTATTTTTCCATCAGTTCACGGCAGCGGCGGACGAGGGGCTGGTGGATTGCCTCGTTGGACATCTGCATGTCATCGACGCCGATGACCTCCTCATCCACAAGCCGCATACCGGCCTTGGCGATCTGACGGGCTACTTCCTTTTTACTCAGAACAAGCGGATGGGTGAAGGCACTGTCATCGGGTATGTATCCGTCGTCGATGAGGACAATGCCGTCGTTTGCCATTAGCGGGCCAAGCCGGGTGAGGGTTTCGAAATAATCCCCGAGCACCGGTCCGATCGCACCCAGAACGATGATATCAAACTCAGGGGGAGATGGATTTGCAGGTGTCTTGCTGCGTGACACATTGCCCCCCGGCGCCTTGCTGTCTGGCGGCACACTTTCGGCCTGGTACTGCCCGACCCAATCCCGGATGTCCCCCGTTTCAAAGGTACATCTGTCCGCCACTCCAAAAGCCAGCGCCTTTTGCCGGGCCTCTTCTATGAACGCGTCAACCGCGTCGATGCCATGGCAGCGGCACGGCAGCATCCGCGTCAGTGCAACACCTGCAGCCCCCTTGCCACACCCAAGGTCGAGCACCGCCAGCTCCCTGTCCCACGGGGCGTGTCGCTGCGCCAGGCGAACCATCACCTCCGGACTCGCCCCTACCTCCCATACATCCTGCAGGACGTATGGGAGGTAGGGGAAAATATCCGGGTCTGTTCCGTCCAAGGCCTTGACTACCGACTCTTCCAGTGATTTCCGATCATTATTTGTCATATTGGATCATATCCTGCAGACGACCAGCATCTCAAAATCATCCGTTTGCAGCGCGTGTTCCCGTGAAAACGCCCCAATCCGGGCGCCATAAATGCCGATATCCCTGAAACCGAGCGATTTCAGCATCCAGGAGATCTCGCTTGGCACGTAGTATCGCTCATTGCATTGAAGCTCATGCCTGTTTCCATCATCATCCGTGAACTCTGTGATGTTGTAGTCGCGGAACGTCATGAGGTCAAACTTGTTGGCCCTGTACGTCGCATTGCCCTCAATTGAGGTTTCCTGACCGAACTTCTCCACTGAATGGAACAGCGGGAACAGCCCGTTGAGCGTGGTGAAGATGAAAATGGCCGGGTTCCGCAGTGCTTTAGTGACATTTTTCAGGATTTCGTAATTCATCTCATCGGATTCCATGAGCGGGAATCCGCCTTCACACATCATAATGGCTGCGTCAAATTCTCCGGAAAACGGAAGGTTACGCGCATCGTGCCGCCTGAAATCAACATCCACCCCGGCCTCCGCGGCTTTCTCGCCTGCACGTCGCAGCTGCGCTTCCGACAGGTCAATGCCCGTCACCCGGAAACCGCGCCGGGCCAGTTCGATGGCATGCCGGCCCGTCCCGCAGCCCACATCCAGGATGTGCCGTGAAGTATCACCGGCCAGCTCCTTCACTATGAAATCACACTCACCGACGGTGCCCTGCACAAAGCTCTCCTCGTCGTACTTGCGGGCGTAATTCTCAAAAAGTGTTTCGTACCAGTGTTTCATCTGTTTATAATCTTTGATTTCCGGGTAGAGGAGGTCGTTGCCTTCCTCCTCCCCCGCAGATCCGGACGAGCGGATTTCCCGCATCCGGTTCCTCGGTTTATGGTTTCGCTAAAATATAGCTGTGATAGATTTT
>SKNT01000172.1 GCA_007120385.1 Balneolales bacterium | reverse complement strand
TGACGGGTTGTTTTGACAGTTTCCTGTCCGGAAATGCACAATTTCCGGGCATCCCCATTTGCAAAGCCGCTAGCGGCAGGCTAGGCGCCCATCGCTAACGGTATCCTTACAACAAAATGAGATCATCCAGTAACATGTCAGCATCAATGAGCACGAAAAAATTAGGAAGCGCCATTATTCTTACGATCGGATGGGCCGTATTCATCGGCATTATTGCCGTCAGCTGGATTTTCAGCATGTCCGTCTGATTTTCATGATCAGACCTTCATCAAGGCCCTTTTATTCCATTATTGCGAAGGCACGCTTTAAAAAATAACGTCCCGTTCATCAAGGAAGAACAGGACATTTACGGTAGATACAGGGTGCCGGATCGACTTCGATTTTCCGCCTCACTTGCTCAGTAATGAATGAAATCCCTGTAAAGAAGCAGTGATTTCGGTTGCCTGGGGGTTCTGCCGCCCGTGTCAGGGAAGCATCACGGCGTCAATCACATGAATCACGCCATTGCGCGCCAGAACATCGGTGGCAACGATCTGTGCGTAAGCATTGTCGTTGCCGACAAAGAACGCATCATCTTCCTCTTTCACAAAAAAGAACGACTTGCTTAACGTGCGAATGCGGTCGGAGGTGATCACATCTTCGGCCTTGCGGCTGCCGCCAGAAGAGAGAAATCCTCGTTGGATGCGGCGATCTCAAGAATGGACTCGCTGCTCAGAGTCGCTCCGTTCATCATGACTTCAGAACCGGCAACGCCTGATATGCTGGAATCATTGTAAGTGTTATCAGTAATGTCACAGGCACTTAACGCAAACAGAAAGGTCACGCTCAGCACGAATGATAGTTTTTTCATAGTATTACCTCATCGGATTGTGTTTGTATTGTGTTTATTTGTATGGCTGTGCGACGAAAAACCCTGTCTTTATTTAAATGGCACCAGGCAAACATATTTTTTTTTGAGGCAGGATTCATATACGGTTGCTGTCTTTTAAATGGACGATTTATCCGAATTTTTAAACCGTTTTGAAAGAAAATATCCGGGAAAAATGGTATTCTGACCTTACCATCCCGTTACCATTAAGTAGGAGAGACCCCGATGAAGGAGATCAATAAAACCGTGGGAGCCGTCCTGAAGGACATGGCTCGCATCCACCCGGATCATATCGCTATCACCTATACCAAGCTTCCCTACAAAAGGACCTGGGCCGGATTTGATGAAGAAACTGACAAGGTGGCCAAAGGCCTCATGGCGCTGGGACTCAAAAAGGGAGACCATCTCGCCATCTGGGCCACCAACGTGCCGGAATGGCTGCAGACGCTTTTCGCCACGGCAAAGATCGGGGTGGTCCTGGTAACCGTGAACACCAACTACAAGATCTTTGAGCTCGAATACCTGCTCAGGCAATCCGATGCGAAGGCACTTGTAGTCATCGATGGTTTCAAGGACAGCAGCTATACCGATATTATTGCCCGGCTGTGTCCGGAATTGAAGGACGCCACGGATGGAAAGGTCGCGGCAAAACGATTTCCTCTGCTGGAACGCATCATATACGCGGGCGAGAACACACCGCAGGGAATGCTCAACTTCGCGCGCCTGGTCGAACTTGGCGAGCAGATTTCCGATGAGGATTTCCGGAAAGTGCAGGATGGGCTGGATTGCCACGAGATCATCAACATGCAGTACACATCGGGCACCACCGGTTTCCCGAAAGGCGTCATGCTCACCCATTTCAACATCCTGAACAACGGCAAGGCGGTCGGTGAGTGCATGAAATTCACGCATGAGGACAAACTGTGCCTGGCCGTGCCGCTGTTCCACTGTTTCGGTCTGGTGCTGGGCGTCATGGCCTGCCTGACCCACGCCACCACCATGGTGGTGCTGCCCTATTTCCGTCCGCAGGATGTGCTGGAAGCGTGCCAGAACGAGAAATGCACCGCGCTGCACGGGGTTCCCACCATGTTTATTGCGGTGCTGGAACACCCCGAATTCAAGAATTACACCTTCAACCTGCGCACCGGCATCATGGCCGGCTCACCGTGTCCGATTGCCGTCATGAAACAGGTGGTCAACGACATGGGGGCCACCGAAATCACCATCGCCTACGGCCAGACCGAGGCATCACCGGTCTGCACGCAGACCACCGTGGACGACAGCATACGCCACCGGGTGGAGACCGTCGGCCGCGTGCTGCCAGGCATCGAAGCAAAAATCGTGGATCCGGCCACCGGCAAGGAACTGGCTCCCGGCCAGACCGGCGAATTCTGCGCCAGGGGCTACAACATCATGAAAGGATACTACAAGATGCCCGAAGCAACCGAGGAGGCCATAGACGAAGAGGGATGGCTGCACACCGGCGACCTGGCCACGGTGGATAAGGAAGGCTATTACAAGATCGTCGGCCGCATCAAGGACATGATCATCCGGGGCGGGGAGAACATCTATCCCAAGGAAATCGAGGAGTTCCTCTACACGCATCCGGATATCACTGACGTCCAGGTAGTGGGTCTGCCGAGCAAGGAGTACGGCGAGGAGGTTGCCGCCTTCATCATCCTGAAGGAGGGCAAGAAGCTGTCCGAAGAGGAAGTGCAGGAATTCGTCAAGGCCAACATGGCGCGTCACAAGGTGCCCAAATATGTGCGGTTTGTCTCTTCTTACCCGACAACTGCCAGCGGCAAGATCCAGAAATACAAGCTGCGGGAGCAGGGCATAGAAACCTACAACCTGCAGGAAGATGCCGGCATAGAGACAGCGTAACCTGTTACACTGCCAAGCGCTTTTTTACACGGCCAAGCGTATTTCCCCCGTTTAACCAAACTGCAGGTAATAGTGTCAACCGGGAAGAACGGGCTGAAATCCTACTTTTTCTGGACGAGATAATATACTATGGCCGTGATGATGCTGAAGAACAGGGCGAAAATGGTCCACACCAGTTTTTTACCCCCGCTCATACTCTTTTGAACGGCCCATACGTCATAAATAACCCAAACGGCGCATATAAGTGCAAGAATCCCAAAAATAACTTCCATGGTTTGCCTCCTCAGAAAGTGATTGGTTATACCCCTCAGCTATTCCTGATTATAATAAAATCTCTTGAGAAAAACGCAGATGGATGTTTGTGGTGCATGAGCCCGTGAGTTTGTCACCGGAAGGAACGGCAGGCAGAGAGGGAGTTTTTCCGGCCCGGTTGCTAACTTCATGGCCGACGAACATTCGGCCCGGCACCATATTGTCAGGTACAGAACATATAAAAGCCCTGCAGGCCAATGACATGCAGGGCTGGGAGTACCAGAGGTGGGACTCGAACCCACACGGCCGAAGCCACACGAGTTTGAGTCGTGCGCGTCTACCAGTTCCGCCACTCTGGCACAAAACCAAAATTACAAATTCCCACGCCCAAAAGAAAAACCCATTTTCTGTCCGTTTTCAATAATAAGGGGAATCCTATCGTTGACAATGGGTGTTAGAAAAGCGTACGTGGTAATACAAATACGGGTGCCTGTATCAAGCATCCCATACATGTTACCCCGTTTGTCATTATCTTACCCCTTCGACATTTACCATCTGAATTAATCTTTAAATCGCGATACGTGTCAGAAAAGAAAAGCAAGCAAAACGAGAAGAAAAGCACCCCGCAGGGAACGATTCCGCCCCAACAGGCACCGGGTCCCTCGCGCATCATGGTATTCTATTTCCTTATCGCAGCCATTCTTGGCGTGTGGATTCTCTTTTCCTATTATGGAGGGCAGCTCTCTCCCGACCAGATCCAGTACAGCACATTCCGGACCGAACTCAAGGACAATAACGTCCGGGAAGTGGTCGTGCAGGGAGACCGGATCGAAGGAAAACTCAAAACCGCATCCAAGCGCCGCGCAGCTGACGGAGACACAATTTCCTATACGGAGTTCATTACCTACCTGCCCTCGTTCGGCGACGATGAACTGATGGCGCTTCTGGAGCAAAGCAGCGTCGAAGTGACGACCGTTCCCGAGCGCGACAACAGCTGGCTCTACTTTCTCTTCATGACGTTGCCATTCCTGCTGATATTGATCATCGCCATCGCCTGGTACCGCCGGATGAACACCCAGGGCCAGGGCATGTTCTCTATCGGAAAGAGCCAGGCAAAACTGCACCGCCCCGGAGAGGGCAGGCGCACCACCTTTGAGGATGTGGCCGGAGCAGACGAGTCCAAGCGCGAATTGCAGGAAATCGTCTCCTTCCTCAAAGATCCCACAAAATATGAAAAACTGGGGGTCAAGGTCCCCAAAGGCGTGCTGCTTTATGGCGCTCCGGGCACCGGTAAAACCCTGATGGCGCGTGCCGTTGCCGGTGAAGCCGGCGTTCCGTTCTACAGCATCACCGGATCCGACTTCATGGAGATGCTCGTTGGTGTCGGCGCAAAACGTGTCCGTGAAATGTTTAAAAACGCCAAGGAAGCCGCTCCAGCTATTATTTTTATCGATGAATTGGACTCCATCGGACGCCGCCGCGGCGCCGGACTCGGAGGCGGACACGACGAACGGGAACAGACACTCAACCAGCTGCTTTCGGAGATGGACGGCTTTGAACCAAATGAGAGCGTGATCGTCATGGCGGCCACAAACCGTCCGGATATCCTCGACAAAGCCCTGCTGCGACCCGGCCGCTTCAACCGCAGGGTGGAAGTGGGCCTGCCATCGCAGGAAGACCGGATCAAGATCCTACAGATCCACGCCAAGAACAAACCCATGGATGAAGACGTCGATTTTGAAAGCGTATCCCGAGGCACCCCCGGTTTCAGCGGCGCCGACCTGGAGAACCTGCTCAACGAGGCGGCCATGATGACCGCACGTGATGACCGGGACAAGGTCACCCAGCGTGACATTGATCTGGCACGGGACAAAATCATCATGGGACTGGAACGCCGTGGTGTGATACTTGACGAGGAGGAGCGCCGCCTGCTGGCCTACCACGAAGCCGGACACGCCATCGTTGCCGCCGCCCTCGACAACACCGATCCCGTTCACAAAGTGACCATCATACCGCGAGGTCAGGCCATGGGCGTCACCCAGCAGCTGCCCGAACGCGATCAGTATCTCTACCGCAAGGAGCACCTTCTCGACCGGCTGGCCGTGATTATGGGTGGCAGGGCTGCCGAACGCATTGTGTTCAACACGGCCACCAGCGGCGCTGAAAACGACCTGAAGCAGGTTACCAAACTGGCCCGGAAAATGGTGCTGGATTGGGGTATGAGCGAGGCATTCAGGTACACCGCCCTGGGTGGACAGCGTGAGGAAGTCTTCCTTGGCGAGCAGATCGCCAACCAGCGGGAATACAGCGACGAAACTGCACGTGAAGCCGATCGCGCAGTCAACGGAATCCTCGAAGAGTCTTACAACAGAGCCGAAAACGTCCTCAAAAAACACCGGAAAGCGTTCGACAGACTTGCCGAACTGCTTCTGGAAAAAGAAGAGGTCATGGGCGACGAAATCCTCGAACTCGTGGGCAAAAAGCCACGCAAACCCGGGAAAACGACGGAAGCCGGCAGCATTGGCGGACAAAACGGATCCCGGAAATTCAAACAGACCGGGGTTGCAAAGACTTCAGATGAAACAAAATCCGCAGTTGGTGAATCACCCGGTACAGCCCCATCTCCTGAAGGAAAAAAGTCCTCGGAAAGTGAAAGTTCTTCCGATGGCAAGCAGTCTTCCGATGGCAAGCAGTCTTCCGGGAGCAAAACTTCATCAGACAGTTCCGGGTCAGCTGACGATACAGAACCGTCTGAAGATGGAAAATCGACCACGGACGGCAATAGCAAAACCGCATCCAAAAGAAAGAGTGAAACTGCAGAAAGAAAAAACTCCAACTGACCGGGTGCAGTTCGTAGCCGCCATCAGCAGCTTGCGGCAAAAAAATCGGAGAGAATATCATGTTACTAAGAAAAGCAGCTACTGTTCTTCTGTTTGCGCTGCTTGGCCTTGCCATTGTGGCATCCATAGTACTTTACCGCACAGCCAGTGTCCACTATGAGATTCCCGACGTAAGTGAGGTTCAGTACGATGACATTCCGCTTAATGACGCCGTGGAACGTTTGTCAAAGGCCATACAGTATCAAACCGTTTCCACTCAGGAGGACCGTGAGCACTATCTGTCCGAATTTCATGCCTTTATTGATTTCGTCCGCAGTTCCTATCCCCTGATTCACGATAAGCTGGATCTGAAAATCATCAACAACCTGACCCTGCTCTATAAATGGGAAGGGAGCCGGCCGGATCTGCCCGCATCCATGATGCAGGGACACTATGACGTGGTGCCAGTTGAACCAGGCACCCATGAAAACTGGACACATCCGCCATTCGAGGGTGTAATCGCAGATGGTTTTGTCTGGGGCCGTGGTGCCATCGATGACAAAAGCGGTATTTTTTCTTATCTGGAAGCGGTCAACTATTTGCTGGAGCGGGGGTTTGAACCCGAACGCACCGTCTATCTGGCACTGAACCACGATGAAGAGGTGGGTGGACGTAAGGGCGCCCGCAAAGTTGCAGACTACCTGCTGGATAATGAAGTGGAAATTGAATTTCTCGTGGATGAGGGAATGCCCGTGGCCGAGAAGATAATGGATGGACTTGAACATCCCATCGCCATGATCGGAGTAGCGGAAAAAGGCTATCTCAGCATCGAACTGGAGGTAAACATGGAGGGAGGCCACTCCTCCATGCCTCCGCGGGAAACCGCCATCGGCGTTCTCAGCGAGGCCATCACCAATCTGAAACAGCAGCCCATGCAGGGTCGGATACCCGGCCTGCTCAGGGAGACATTTGAGCCCCTTATGCCCGACCTTCCGTTCCACTACCGCATGGCGCTGGCCAACCTGTGGCTTTTTGGAGGGGTGATTGAGGACCGGCTGGGCTACATACCGCACACCAACGCTGCTCTGAGAACAACCATAGCTCCAACAATTTTCCACGCCGGCATCAAGGAAAACGTGCTGCCCCAGACCGCCAATGCAACGATCAACTTCCGGATCCATCCAAATGACAACATCCGGGAAGTGCTCTACTATGTGCAAAACACCATCGACAATGACCTGATCGATCTGCGTGTGCTGGACGGCGCACGGGAGCCCTCACCTGTGACTTCAACCTCCTCCGAAGCCTACCAGCTGATGAAGCATACGATTCATGAAGTCTTTCCCGCTATTCCGGTTGCGCCGGCCATGTTTCTGGCTGCCACGGACGCCCGCCACTTCACGGAGGTGACGGACAATCTGCTTCGGTTCAGGCCCATCCGCGCCCGTCCGGATGACAGAGGCAGAATCCACGGCACGGATGAGCGCATCTCCGTTGATAATTACGGTGAAATGATCGCGTTCTACATCCGGTTCATTGAGAACACTACCAGCGGGTTATCAGCCACAGGATTACCAGGAGCACAAATAGCCATGCCATGACCATGCGTCCCTTTTGTTCGGGCGGAAACTCATAGCCGCAATAGGGGCAGACTTCCTCATCTCTGGAAGATTCCAGTGCGCAGGAGGGACACTCGCGTGTGGTTTCTTTGGCTCCGAACATGCTGAAAGGTACGCATCAGACCGCAAATCTGGTACCGGTAATTCCCACTTCGTACTAGTTCAAAATTTTCGAAACAACATACTCCGACTGATCCGGGTATATTTTCTGCATACAGCTGGCGCAGACTCGGGACACGGCGCTTTTCAAGTCAATTCGTTATCTTTGCAGGATGAAATCACTGGTTTTTATTGACAATGAAGACACTACCGACCCGGCAGCAAACCTGGCGATCGAAGAGTATGTGCTTCGACACATGGATCCGTCCCGGGACTATCTGCTGCTTTACCGCAACGAACCGTCGGTCATTGTCGGACGCAACCAGAATGTCCTGGAAGAAGTCCATGACTCCTATGTCAGGGATAAAGGGATCCCGGTTCTTCGCCGCCTTTCTGGCGGAGGTACCGTATATCACGACCCGCAAAACCTGAATTTCAGTTTTGTCACCCGCTACGAACCCTCCCGGCTCCACAATTTCCATTTTTTCAACGCTCCGATTGTCCGGGTTCTGCGCACCATGGGCGTGCCGGCAGAAATGAACGACCGCAATGATATCATGGCAGACGGACGCAAGATCTCCGGCAGCGCCCAGTTCTCTTCAAGGGGACGGATGTTCAGTCACGGCACACTGCTCTTCAACTCCGGACTGAAAGAACTCGAGCAGGTGATTTCCACCCGGATGAAACAAATCCGGTCTAAAAGTCACAAATCGGTGCGCAGCGTTGTTGCCAATATTTCGGAGTTCCTGGATGTACAAATGGATATCAGTGAATTCCGCCAATATCTGTTGGATGGGCTTGTCCGTGAGGGACTGGTCGGACCGCATTACCGGCTCACAAAATCGGACCTCGGACAGATCCGGGAAATACGCGAGTCCCGCTACAACCGCTGGGAGTGGAACATCGGCCGGTCACCAAAATTCCGGGTGACGCGCACTCGCATGATAAACGGACTGTCCGTATCCGTCGAGCTGCTTGTTAACAGAGGAAACATCGAAGAGATAACCCTTATTTCCGATGGAGATGCCGATTTATCCGCTTTCAGCCATGTCCTGGAAGGAATCCGGTACGACAGGGAGAATGTGCAATCCTGCTTGTCGGACGTCTTGCTGCAGAGCGCAGGTTCGGAAGGCATAAGCGCCGAAGCCCTTGCTGACCTTGTCTATGGCGAGGACGATGTGGAAGATGCAGAAAGGAGCGTCAGGGGTGTGGAGACGGCCCGCTGACTGGGTTCTTATGGAAATCATATGTGCGACCTGCCAAACTGCATCGGATAACCGGCAGAAGAGTCGCTGGCACTACTGGGTAAATATCCAGGCATCGGGATTGGCACGTGACCGGATTCTGGCGAGTTCCTGCTCGGCCTGCTCTCTGGTCGGATAGGACACATACGTCACAATGTGGAATCCGCGCCCTGCATCGGTAACAAGGGCGGCCTGACCAAACCCTTCTTCCGTGATCTGTTGCAGCAACCTGGCGGCATTGTCGCGGTTCCGGAAGGCACCGGCCACAATATAATGGCGCGGCTGATCGGGGTCCGCTTCGGGCGGCGTCGTAACGGCCGGTGTTTGAGGTGATGGCGCGTCAGGTGCGACACGCCCCGCTATCTGTCCGATCTCCGCCTGAAGCTGGTCCATTTGCCGCTGCATTTGCTCCAGCTTCAGGTCCTGCGTGTCCAGTTGCTGTTGCTGTGTTGTGTTGATCAACTCGCTGAACTCGGTCAGGTTCGCGGTGAGCGATTGCAGGCGTCGTGCCAGCTCCTCCTTGATGCGGTCGCTTCGCTCCAGTTGCTCCTGCATCCGCGCAAGCTCCTGCTCAACCGATGAGGCAGGACGGGATCCGGCACGTGCATCCCACTCCCGGTGCCGCCAGTCGGTGTGGCGAACGTCCGACCCGCCAAGCTTGACCGTTATCCCGGCACTGGTATTGATGAACGAGTCCCCGCCGCTGATGAAACCCGTGCGCGAGGATCCGGGCAGCCGCTCATATCCGTCCAGCAAATCGCTGTCGGAGTGATTCAGCTCGGTTTGCAGAAAAAGGTCGACCCGGCGGTTGATCCGGAACGAGGCTCCGGCCCCCAGGTTCAGCACCATCGCATTTCCGGAAAAGTTGTTCCCGACATATCCCTGAAGTTCCCGGTTGCGCACGCGCACATCCACCCGCATCATCTGGATTCCCGTGGTGGTATAGACCGCCAAACGTTCGGAGACAGATGAGGATCCGGCCAGCATGTGCAGAACATTCACCCGGGCGCCGATCCCGCCAACAAAGTAGTCATTGGAAAAACCGGTTATCTCCATCATGGATTTATCATCCCGAAACACCCCGACACCGAACGACCCATACAGCGAAATGTCCGGATTCATCGAGTACCTGAGCTGAAGTCCGCCGTGGCCGGTCATCCTCGAGTCAAAGGTGAACTGGCCGGATGTGACCCCGCCTTTGAAATCGATGCTCCAGTCTCCGGAAGCATCACCGGCCAGAACAGGGCGCACTGTCATCAGTCCGCAAACCAGACAGGCCGCAGCCAGCGCCGCGGACAGTGCTTTACTCTTCAGATGGAACGGGATGTGCATTGCTTTTCTCTGTTACTGTACATATACCCATGATTCCGGGTTCACTTCCGCCCGGATCCGTCTCATTTCTTCCAGTGCAGCCTCCCGGGTGGTATGCCCGCTGTATGCTATCAGGTAGTAGTTGCGGCGACGATCCTGCTGTATGGTGGCCTGATCAAATCCTGCAGCCCGGACCCCGCGCAAACCACGCTCGGCATTCTCCATATTCCTGTAAACGGCGGCAACTACAAAGAACCGGTAATCATCCGGTTCCACCCGGGTGGTTTCCACCTGCTCTGCGATATCGTTGACATCGGATTGCAACAGATCCATCCGGTTCTGCAGACTCAGAAGCTGGGTGTCGTATAACTTGAACTCTTCCTTGTGAGCGGTATTGATCAGATAACTGAACTCGTTGATGGTCTGGTTCAGCGACTGAAGCCGCTGGGTGAGCTGCTCGTGTGAACGTTCCTGTTTTTCCAGTTCGGCCTCGAGACGGGAGATGTCACTTTGCAGTGAGCTGGCAAGCGGATCGGTGCGATGGTCCGACTGCTGCCAGTCGGCGTGACGCACCTGGCTTCTACCGAACTTGATGCTGATGCCGCCGCTTGCATTTACAAAGGAATCGCCGCCAGTAAAACGGCCGGTGCTTCTGCCATCCAACCGCTGGTAGCCATCCAGCAGATCACTTCCGGAATGGTTGAACTCGGCCTGCGCAAAAATATCAATCCGCCGGCTGATACGGTACATAGCCCCGGTTGAGATGCGGTACACCATGGCATTGACAGGAGCATTTCTGCTCGAATAGCCCGGAACAGCGACATCAGAGACACTGACATCGCCGCGCATCAGGCCAATGCCCGTTGAGGCATAAATTCCGAAACTCTCGGTGACAGAATTCAGGCCTGTCAGCATCCGCAGAATGTTCATCCGGGTTCCCAGGCCAACTGCAAAATAATCATTTGAAAAACCGTTGGTGTCCTGCATAGAATCCTGCGAACGGAACTGTCCGAATGCCATGTCACCGTAGAATGACACAACAGGATTCATGGAATACCTAACCTGAATACCAGTCTGAGGGGTGATTTTTGAATTGAATGTAAAGAAGCCGGAAGTGATACCTCCCTTGAGATCCAGACTCCAGTTGGACGGATAGTCAGCCGCTCTGGCCTCCGGCATGAGAAATAAAATAACAGCTGCGGTTGCCACTAGTGCCTTTTTCATATCGATTTTTTTCATGACGAATTGCAGTTTTCTTTAACTGGTTGCATTTTTTTTCAGGACATTGAAAATGGATATCATCCGGCATTATAATTTTTTTTCAATCGCCGAATCGTTCCTCCCACCAGTGCGGCTCATCTTTAAGCCATTTATCAAACCACGACAATATAGCATCTTTCCACTGAATAAACTTGTTGTAGTCCAGAATGTGGTGATCCTGATCCTCCACCGCCACAAAAGCCACATCACGTCCAAGCAGTTTCAGGGCCGTGAACATCTGCAGACTTTCACCAGGCGGGACGTTCGTATCGGACATGCCGGTTACCAGCAGGAGGGGGGTGCGGATGCGGTCGGCGTTATAAACCGGACTGCGTCCCACATAAATGTCGTGCCGGTTCCAGGGGTAGCTTCCGGCCGTTGCTACACCGCTGTACTGGAAGCCCCATAACCCTTCGCCCCAATAGCCGGCCAGGTTGCTGATGCCGGCATGCGACACGGCGGCGGCGAACAGGTCGGTCTGCGTAAGGAGGTACATCGTCATGAATCCTCCGTAGGAGGCACCGATGGCGCCAACACGCTCCGGATGTGCATAGGTGTGCGCCTCAAGAAACGCCCGGGTCCCCTGGATGATCTCGTCCCCGGCAACCTTGCCCCAGTCGTTGACATGCCTGGCGGAAAATTCCTGCCCGTACCCGATGGCCCCGCTCGGCTGCACTACATACACAAGGTAGCCCATGGAGGCATACAGCTCCTTGGGATAGCGGCCGGCAAAAGCGCGCGAAACCGGAGTGGCACCGCCATAGTAGTACACGATGACAGGATAGGAGCGTTCCGGATCAAAATCAGGCGGATAATACACATGGCCGTCGATCTCATCGCCCCGCTCACTGACAAAAGACCACGGCCGGACCTCACCGAAACGGATGCTACGGTATGCCTCGGCACCCGGATCGTATAGCACCCGTGCCTGCGGATTGCGCCTGGTGAAATCGATCACCCACGTCTTTGGCGAGTCGGAAGCGCCCGAACCGCTCATCACTGCCACGGACTTGTTCCTCGCAAGATCCAGTGAGAGCACCACATCCGGTCCACCCTCATAACCGCGGAAGGTGCGTTCCCGGGTATCATAACGGTACACCCGCTCAAAGGCCGCATCAGTGGTCACGAAAAAGATGTAACGCCCGGACTCATCCCAGCGGGCCAGCGATACCGAAGGGTCAAAATCACGTGTAATAGCTTCTGTTTCGCCCGAATCACGATGATAAACGTAAGCCTGGGTGTCATAGTCGTTGGCAAGAACCGTGTCCGGCAAATTCACTCCAAGGCCCTCAAAATCATTCGGTCCGCCCATGACAAGGATCCTGTTGCCATCCGGCGAATACTGTGCCAATCCTCCGAAGTCAAGCGAGAACAGCGAGTCGGCCTGCATGGTCTCAAGATCCAGGATCACATATTCCATCTTGCCATAGGGTCGCTCCCGGTAATCTTCATGGGAGCGCAGATAAAGGATCTCTTTTCCGGAAGGGTGGATGCTGCCGAGCATGGTGGAGAGCAGGCCGGCTGTCAGACGCCGCGTTGTACCTTCCGGCACGTTGAGCTGATACAGGAAGGTGCGCCTGTGATAGTCCGGACGCCGGTCCTGCAACCCGTGATAGCGCATCACGCCATGCGTTCCCGGTTTGTGTTCCTCCCAAAGGTTGTATATAAGAAAGGAGGCATCTGGTGACCAGCGGTATCC
Source organism: Balneolales bacterium (assembly GCA_007120385.1). GTDB lineage: Bacteria > Bacteroidota > Rhodothermia > Balneolales > Natronogracilivirgulaceae > SKNL01. Next base: position 26,547 of record SKNT01000172.1, on the reverse strand, counting down.
TGTAAATTTTTTCATGTCCTTCAGGATCCGGTCCTTCTCACCAGTCTCGAGATTCACAATCCACAGGTCCGTCCCGTTGCTGCCGGAGGTAGTGTAGCTGAAGCGGCGACCGTCTGGCACCCATTGCATGCCCGTCACTGTCATCCCGCCGGCATAGCGGCGGAATAACGAGCCGTCAGCGGTCCTGCGAATGTCAATGCGGGTCTCCGTGGATCCGTCCGGCGGAAGATCCTGCCGCACATGAACGGCAGCCAGGTCACCATCCGGACTGATGGATATGCCGGTCGGACGCGGAGCATTTGAAATATCTCGCTGCAGCACCGTGCGCACCGGATCTAGGCTCCAGGACAGCGATCCGGTCTGATCCCCCGCCTCCAAAGATGCCTGAAGCCACCAGTTGCGTATTTCAGATTCGGAAGGATGCAACAGCTTGACCAGCAGCTGGTGCTTGCCCCGCCTCAATTCGAATTGGTGACAGATACTACCGGCTTCTTCCTCATCTGAGGGCTGTGTGGTCCGTTTCACAGCCACCTCATCGCCATTCAGAAAAGCTCGCAACATTCCGCGGCTTTTCAGAGTAAGCATTCCCGTGACAAACCGATCCGTCTCAATGTAAGCCGCCGCCCACATGATGTCATGATGCGATTCGGACCCTTCAGGCAACCGCGCCACGCCCTGTTCGTCGGCAGTGGCAAGCTTCCACTCATGTCTTTGGCTGCGGGACCAGGAAACCTGTGCCCCTTCCGCCGGAACCCAGGAAGCATAGTGCGCCAGATCGGTTTTCAAAAGATTCTCAACACTCCATGTGCTGCCGTCAATGCCCGGTACGTCATGGTAGACCGGGTCATGGCCCGAAACAGGCCCCAAAAGAAGCCATTCATCTGCTGTGATGAGGGTGTCCTGGTCGTTGGCCTGCATTGGGACCGGAAGGGTCATCTGAAGCAGGGTTATAATAGTCGCAACAGATAGTAAGTAACTGTATTTCATATTGATGAATTTATGTTGTTAATAAATATTATACCCATATGTTACGTCAGCAGTGACACCGGATATCATCCGGCAGCCAGCTCCTGTATCTCTCTGAGTTTGGCCAGGGCCCTCTTGCGCAGATCCTGAAACCGGGGATCCGCAAGCTCGGCATTGGTATACTGAAGATGAAGCCAGATCAGGTAGGTGGCCATCACATCCTCATAGCAGTAGTGTTCAATACGGTCCAGTTGCCCGTTGCGGAACATTTCCAGCACCTCGTTTCCCTCGCCGGTCACCTTAACCGGTATTCCGATCAGGGCGCCGATGTGTTTGAGTTTCGGGAAGCTGCTGGCACCGAAATTACTGAATTCATCCATCAGATCCAGGTTGTGCTTGCTGAACCGGTAGCGGATATCGTGGGCATTGAGCCGGGGCGGAAGCTGCAGCCCGTGTTTCATGGCACGGTAGGTGATGAGCGGAAGGTCAAACCCCTTGCCATTGTGATGGATGACCCCGAAATCCTTGTAGGTCCTGAGTGTGTCGATGAGCATCATCAACCCCTCGCGTTCATCCGTCCCGCTCCAGGCCACTTTCTGGCGCGGTTCACCCGAAACGGTGATCCAGAGGCCGACCCAGGATACCATCTGGTGGTACATAGGCGGCAGAAACCCCGATTTCCCTCTTCCGAATTCCTCGGCTGCACGCTCCAGAAGTTCCTGCTCATCTTGCGGCGGGAGTTCCATGAGTTCTCTCAGGAAAGGAACGTCAGGTATGGATTCGATATCAAAGACAAAGTACATGCGGTTCGTTTTTTTGGTTCAGCAGTGCAAGCCGGGTGGTTAACTGGTGCGCTCCCCGGCCAGGTTTTCACGGAACATATCCCGTATGGTTATGACATCTTCATGGTGAGCCAGAAGATACATGATTTTGGTGATGCATGCTTCGGTTGTCATGTCACCGGCCGGGATCGCCCCAAGCTTTTTGGCCTGACGACCGCCTTCATACTTTTCCAGGTCCACTTCATCATAGACCGCCTGGGAGGTAATAATCACAATTCCACCCTTTTCCATGTACTCCTGAAGGGAAGGAAGGAGACGGTGGGTGCCGCCAACCGGCAGGTTCCCGCTTCCGTAGGCCTCAATCACAATGGCGCGCACTGCGGATGCATCACGGGGGACGGCACGGCTGTAGTCCATGCCGGGGAACAGTTTGACAAGCTGCACGCGCGGATCAAAACGGGCACTGTTGCTGAATGAGCCCGGGGCCGGCCGAAACTGCGAACGGATATCCAGGTTAAGGCCGAATTCGGCCAGAACGGGGTGATTTGGCGAAGCAAAGGCATCAAAATCGCCGATGCTGATCTTGGTAGACCGGTTGCCCCGGTAGACCCTGTCGTTGAAGCAGATGCACACCTCCGGGAAATTGAGCGTGGCTAGCTCCACGGAATTGATCAGGTTGCGACGAGCATCGGTCCGGCGGTTGCTTAGCGGCACCTGACTGCCCGTGAACACCACCGGCTTGGAAAGATTTTCGAAAGCGAAGGATAGGGCCGAAGCCGTGTAGGACATCGTATCCGTGCCGTGCAGCACAACAAAGCCGTCATACGAGCCATACTGCCCGGCGATGGCATCTGCCAGCCGCACCCATAGCTCCGGAACCATGTTGGAACTGTCTTCCAGGAACAGGGTTTTTGAATCCAGGTCGGCAATCTCACTGAGTCCGGGCATCTGTTCGTCAAAAAAATCCAAATTGAATGATGCAGGGCAGGTGGCACTATCTCTTTGATTCACATGCAGTTGCATGGTTATTGTGCCGCCGGTGTGCAGGATCAGGATACGTTTCATTACAAATGCGGAAGCATGTTATTGCCAAAAGGTTTCCAAAAACTTACTTTGCCCTACCATACTTTCAAGCGTTTTCAATATTTCTTGTCGCTTTTGATCAAATTACTACGAAATAATTTATAATTCCGAAAAAGGTTGTTTCCCCGCCTTTAACTCTAATGGAGTACAGCTCATGAATGTGTATCAACCCAAAAAAATCAGAAACATCGCCCTGCTCGGGCACGCCGGCTCGGGCAAGACCACCCTCGCAGAAACCATGCTGTTCGAATCAGGAACCATCAAAAGGCGCGGTTCTGTCGAGGAGTCCAATACCGTGTCGGATTACCACCCCATCGAAAAGGAAAAACAGAAGTCGGTTTTCAGCTCGTACATGCACCTTGACTGGCGCGGAACAAAGATCAACCTCATCGACACCCCGGGAACGGCCGATTACATAGGCGAAGTGGTCAACGCTCTGAAAGTGGCCGATGCCGCCATTTTCGTGCTGGACGCCGAGCACGGCGTGGAAGTGGGCACCGAGGTGCTATGGAATATTGTGGCAGAAATGAAGAAACCCGCTTTTTTGATCGTCAATAAAGTCGACCATGCCAACTCCAATTACCAGATGGTCGTGGACCTGTGCAAGGAACGGTTCGGCAGGGAAGTGGTCCCGGTCCAGTATCCCTTCGAGGAAGGGGAGGGCTTCTCCACCATCGTCGATGTGCTCAAAATGCAGATGTATGAGTTCTCCGAGGAAGGCGGCAAGCCCGACAAGCTGCCAATTGCCGATTCACACAAGTCCCAGGCCGATCTGCAACACAATGAACTCATCGAAGCCATCGCAGAAAATGACGAATCACTGATGGAGCTGTACTTCGAAAAGGGACACCTGGATGAAGATGAAATGGTGGAAGGATTGAAAAAGGCCATGATTGATCGCCAGATCTTCCCGATGTTCTGCCTCTCCGCAGATAAAAACATGGGCTCCGGGCGTGTGATGGGTTTTATTGACAATGTGCTGCCCAACCCGCTGGAAGCCAACCCGGACAAAGACGTGAATGGCAATGACCTCCCGGCCGACCTGGACCAGAAGCCGCTTGCATTCCTTTTCAAGACCATTTCGGAAGAACATGTCGGCGATCTCACTTTCTTGAAAGTGTTCGGAGGAACTCTTCGCACCGGTGCGGATATGATCAATCATGCCAAAGGATCAACCAACCGCCTGGGCAACCTGTTTCTTACGCAGGGCGGCAAGCGTGTTGATATATCCGAAATCCATGCCGGTGATATCGGCGCGGTGGTCAAGCTCAAGGATGGCGCCGTTGGCGACACCCTGCGCGACAAGAGCATTGATATTGGCATTTCCAGGGTCAGGTATCCCGAGCCCACCGAGCGGATGGCTGTCCGTTCCACAGAAAAGGGCGAAGAGGAGAAAATCGGCTCCGCACTGAACCAGCTGCAGAAGGAAGACCCCTCGCTGCGAGTCGAAAACAGCAAGGAACTCAAGCAGATCATCCTGAGCGGACAGGGAGAGGAACACCTGAACGTGGTGCGCTACATGCTCGAGAACCGTTTCAAGCTGAATCCCGAGTTCTACGAGCCCGGGGTTCCCTACCGCGAAACCATTACAAAAGGTGTAAAATCACAGTACCGCCACAAAAAGCAGTCCGGCGGCGCCGGCCAGTACGGCGAAGTCTATCTGTACCTGGAACCATGGGAAGAGGGCATGCCACCTACGCCAGAAGTGACTGTTCGAGATACCCAGGAGATAGAGCTCGAATGGGGCGGGAAACTGATCTACCAGAACTGTATTGTCGGCGGCGTGATTGACGCACGGTTCCTGCCCGCCATCCTCAAGGGTATTATGGAAAAAATGGAAAACGGCCCGCTCTCCGGCTGCCGCGCCCGCGATATCCGCGTCTCGGTCTACGACGGTTCCATGCACTCGGTGGATTCCAACGAGGCCGCATTCAAAACCGCCGCACTTATGGCGTTCAAAAAAGGTTTTCTGGATGCCAAACCGCAGCTCCTTGAGCCGATCTACGAGGTTGAGGTCACCGTCCCGGCAGAGTACATGGGCGAAGTAATGAGCGACCTGGCTCCGCGGCGCGGACAGGTGCAGGGGATGGACTCGGAAGGCACATTCCAGAAAGTCAAGGCGCTGGTGCCGCTGGCCGAGCTCTATCGCTATGCCACACACCTGCGGTCCATGACGCAGGGACGGGCCACTCATACCCGAAAATTCCATGGATACGGACCGGTTCCGCATGAAATCCAGGATCGCATCATGAAAGAAACGGCGGAACAGGAGGAAAACTCCTGACAGATTCCATTGCAGGCACCCGGATTACCGGTTTTCCATTACGCACAGTGTGCTTTGGAGATCCGGTGGACCGGGCCTGCATATTATATCCTGAGTAGCCATCCTGATTAACGGTTCCGGTTACCGGGAACTCGAAGGAGTACGGAATACAACTTCTCTTTCTGATTCGAACCTTTCCGGAAGCTTGAACGGTCGTTCGTCAGGTACGGGCGGCAGGCGCGGCTCTATGGGCTCTTCTGGACGCAGCGGCCTCATTTCCGGCTCCCAGATGAATCCGCTGAGACGCCGTTCGGAGACGCCAGGTTTTTCCTGGAAAAAAGTGCCGTCAACATTCCGGCGGGCAATCACATCCTCCAACTCCCCGTCTTCAAAAATCAGTTTGATGAAATCAGCCGTCATTTCGATGGCACCGTCAGCCTCGCCGCCCGAGTCCTTGACAAAGTAGAGCACGTTGCCTCTGGGATAAACCTGCATGTAGGAGACGGCACCGTCCTCGAACTGGATGAAAAGGGTGTCGCCGGTTATCTGATTGAGCCGGTTTAGGGAGGTGTCCCGCTGAACCGCAAAGGAGTTGGGATGCGACTCAAGGTAACGCACCGAATCTTCCCGGAGCTGGATCAGGATGTACGGACCGGACAGCTGCATTTCATCATACCATAGCTTCGGACTGCCGCCCTCGAGTATGAACTGCTCCACGGCATCATCGTAATGCGCCGTATCGGAAAGGCTGCTGTAGCGCTCCGTCCAGATGTGCACCGACTCATAGGCCGTAAAGGTGTTGATCGTGTCTTTCTGCCGGACCTCCAGCCAGTCTGCCCATAAAAACGTGGTATCACTCAGATCCTCGCTTATCCGGCGCATGCGGCTTCCACCCTCCACACGCCGGTAGCCAGTGGAGTCCGAAAGTACAAATCCCCCCGTCAAGCGGGTGCGGTTCTCCTGGTCGTCGATGTAAACCCTGCCGTGAAGTTCGTAGTACTCATCCCCGCGTCGGGTGAACATGCTGTCGGCCTCGATGTACTGCAGTGAATCGGCAACCTGGACATTTCCCCGGAATACGGCACTGTCCAGGGCATTGTAGTAGTAACCCGAATCAGCTACCAGCACCCCGCGCTCATCTTCAAAGCGCAGCCGATCGGGGAAGAGCGCTATCTCCGTCGCAAAACTGTAAAACACCTCATCGCTGAACAGCAGGGCTTTTTCAGACTGCATCACCACCCGGCCCTCAAACAGCGCCACTTCCGAGACCAGATCGTAGGTTGCCTTGTCAGACCAGATCTGGTCGCGTTCCGATGTGATCTGAATGTTGCCCCAGGCCCGCAGCTCCTCCAGGTCCAGGAAATGCCAGGCACTGTCGCAGACGATAGTGAAATCTTCGGTGCTCAGAGCCACATTGCCGGTAAGCTTGCGGATGCGGCCCTCCGGAGCCGTAACGCCTTCCAGCTGGTCTGACTGCAGGATGCGGACCCGGCTCTGGGCTTCGGCCGTGCCGGCGGGACCGGACGGCAGCACCAGCATCAGTCCAAGCGTCAGCATAAGGGCTGGAAGCATTGGCTGTATCTGGGATGAAACATTCATGGTGCAGTTCATTTGCAATGGCGCCAGGACCGGTTACCGTTCGTTCTGCTCAAGTTCAAACTCTCCGGTTACTTCCGTGAGCCGGTAGGAGACCAGATCATCGCTTCCGGTGAGGCCGTACCCGGTAATGCTGTCGGTCTCCGTGACGATGATCACAAAATCGGGAGTGTAAACCGACCGGTCACCCTGGGACCATTCAAGATAATCGGTGTACAGGCGCCTTTTGTCACGCGTATGCACGACTACTTCTTCGCTGAAATGAAACTCCGACTGGTGCCCCAGGTACTTGGCCGAACGGCTTGTAACCTCGGTTTCAATCGCGCCTGTTGAATCATAAACAGCTACGTAGACCGAATCTCGCAGGTCGGTTTCACTGCGCCCTTCCCGGCTGTAGGTAGCGGCAAAGGGCGAATGCACTGCCACAATGCGCTGCCCGTCCTCAATCAGCTCCATGCGGATGTTGCGCGACTCGGTTACCGAAAGAAGAGAATCGGCCATGGCATCACGCACCCGTTCACGGTCATATTCCGAGAGGTCCGTGCATGCGGATGTTATGGCCGCTGCGGCAAAAAAAACCAGCAGCAGGAGGAGTGTTCTTCTCGGTTTCATGAACTCGGGGAAAGATGGCGCGCAGGGTTTAATAGTCCGCAAAACATACGTCATATTGTGCCAAAGATACGGTCACCGGCATCACCAAGACCGGGAACGATAAAGGCATCTTCATTCAAACGCTCATCAATGGCGGCGGTGATGATGGATACATCGGGATGTGCCTCCTGTATCTTCCGGACACCCTCGGGAGCTGAAATAAGGCACATGAAACGGATGTTTTTCGCTCCCTTGCTTTTAAGGAACGTGATGGAATCAACGGCGCTTCCACCGGTTGCCAACATCGGGTCCACCAGCAGCACATGGTGGCGTTCGATGTTGCGGGGAATTTTGGAGTAATAGTCGATCGGCAGATGAGTCTGTTCGTCACGGTACATGCCGAGGTGACCTACCCTGGCTTCGGGTATGAACTGCATCACCGCATCCACAAGCCCCAGACCGGCGCGGAGTATCGAAACCACGGCGATTTCGGTATCCAGCTCATAGCCGTCTGTCTCCTGGATGGGTGTATCAACCCTGACCTTGCGAAGGGGAAGTCGCTTAAGCGAGTGATAGGCCAGAATGATGGCAATGCGCCCAAGCGCCGACCGGAATACCGGTGGCGGGGTGTTTCTGTTTCGAAGTATGGTGAGGTCCCGGGCCACGACGGGATGATCCACCAGTGTCACATTCTTGAATTCCGTGTTCATAGTGCCTGGTTATGGCCCGGCAGGAAACTCCGGACGGGCCGCATGTGGAAAAACTTCGCAGTGGTAACGTTTCTGCTGCCACTTTCTGCGTGTGTCTGTATAATTGTGCTTGCAATGCAAATGCATCGACTGTCTCTGCGCTGCTCCGGACCTTCAGGTTGTGCTTCAGAACTGATATGTGTCAAAGTACTTTTTGGTAGCCTTGTATACCACACCCGACAGTGCAAACAGTCCGATCAGGTTCGGGAACGTCATAAGACCGAGCATGATGTCACCGAACGTCCACACCAGCCCGAGGGTGAGTACGGCTCCGATAAAGTGCATGGTGACATACATCAGCCGGTAATAGAAAATGGAACGGTCGCCAAACAGGTAGTGTATGGACCGCTCACCGTAATAACTCCAGCTGATGGATGTCGATACGGCGAACAGCAGCACACTGAATGTAACCAGCAGGCCGCCTCCCGGGAACAGCGGCGAGAGCCCCCGCTCAAAGGCAACGGCTGTCAGTGGCGCACCGTTCTGGATGACACCGGTGTGCAGATGCGTGTGGACCATATCGTCCTCATCCGTTGCTACGGCAACTCCATCCACAATGGTAATGGTACCGTTGAACAACGCCAGACGGTCTGCGTCTGCATAAATGGTGTCCACGGCAAATCCGTAATAGAGGAAGGAGCCGTTTTCCGGCAAGCCGTCCTTGATGGTGATGGAAACAGGGGCATCCGGCTGCAGACCGGCATCGTCTGCAGGAACAGATACCTGGTCGTCCATTACGTAAGCCACTTCCGGATGGTTGAGGTCCAGGCTGGTCGGATGATGGGCTTCCCAGGATCCGGTGGCGATGATTACCAGACCGGTCATGGTGCAGATAATGATGGTATCCACGAAGGGACCAAGCAGGGCAACAACCCCAACCTGCACCGGTTCATCGGTTTTGGCAGCGGCCATGGCTATTGGAGCAGAACCCTGTCCGGCTTCGTTGGAAAACAGCCCGCGGCGGATACCCCATACAAAGGTCATCATGAAGGCGCCCGAACCGATTCCAAAAGCACCGGCCTGCGGATTGAATGCGGATGTGACTATCAGCACCAGGGAGGGAATAATCTCGGTGTGGTGCAGAAGCAGAATTACCATGGCCCCGAAAACGTAGAGTACGGCCATGAAGGGCACCAGACGCGCCGCAACCAGACCGATGCGCTTGATGCCGCCTATAATTACCAGACCGACAGCCGTAGCAGTCACCAGTCCCGTTAATACTTTCGGGATGCCGAATGCGCTCTGCATGGTATCGGCCACCGTATTGGCCTGTACACCGTTGCCGGTCAGGAAAGAGCAGATCACGGCAAAGGTGGCAAATGCGACCGCAAGCCATTTCCACCGCTTGCCCAGCCCCCGCTCAATGTAATACATCGGTCCCCCGGATACCGAACCGTCTTCATTGGTCCTTCGGTAGATGGTGCTCAGGGTGCATTCGGCGTACTTGACGGCCATGCCGAAAATAGCCGTCACCCACATCCAGAAGAGCGCTCCCGGCCCCCCGAAATGAATGGCCAGTGCAACACCGGCTATATTGCCGATACCTACTGTTGCAGAAAGTACCGTGCTGAGGGCCTGGAAGTGACTTACGTCACCCAGAATGTTTTTTTCAGAGTAACGGCCGGAAAGAACCCGGAGCCCGTGTCCGAACTTTCGGATCTGTATGAATCCGAGCCTCATGGTGATGAAAAGCCCGAAGCTGAGCAGGGCTATAACCATCAAAGGCATGATTTCAGGAGTGTTCCAGACCAGATCCTCCAGGGTATAGATAATCTTCTCGAATAATTCCATTTTGCACTAGTTAATTGGAACATGGATGATTTCAGGAATGCTTCTAACCGATACGTACTCCTCCAAATAGCACGCAAAGGACGCAGGACCAGCGTCACGAAAAATGATAGGGTTTTTTTGGAACACATGAAATGCCCATGACAGAGCACGGGCACTGACACACATGCACACATGCGAATGATTAATAACTGTCATGGCATTCTATGTGACATAGGAACCGAAGGTCACGAAGTGCAATCCCAAAAATTAAAGTTTTTTACAACTGCGGGAACCTTAAGCCGTTTTTTTTGTTATGTGTATTCAACAGATGCAGTTGCAGTAATCATATGAGCAGTAATCAATTCCACCAAAACCCAGTTATTATGACCAAGGCAGACATCGTAGAGGTAATCTCAGCCAACACAGGAATAACCAAAATAGAAACGGAAGCCGTGGTAAACGGTTTTCTGCAGACTGTGATTGAATCGATGAAAAAAGGGGAAAACATCGAACTGCGCGGTTTCGGTAGTTTCAAAGTGGTCAAGCGCGCTCAGCGCATTGCCCGCAATCCGAAAACCAATCAGGAAGTCACCGTACCCGAGCAGTACGTGCCGGTACTGAAAGTCTCAAGGGATTTCAAACAGGCCGTAAACAACGCCATCAACACCTGACAGGGGAGATCGTTGTTTGGGGACCTTTTCCCCGTTTTTCTGTATCTTTAGAGGATATCCGGACCCGTACAGGGAAACACCGGATATCCTTTTTTTTATCATTACCCCGAATACCGTTTCATCAGCATGTTTAACCGATGGTTTCTCGTTGTGGTTACTCTGGCCACGTTTACAGCTCTGGCTCTGGCTATTTTCATGGATAGCAGGGACCCTGCCGGACAACAATACCAATTCAATGAGCGTCCTGACGGTATGGCTGGCGCGGAAACTTCTTATGGAAGGGCGGACGCTCCGGCGCGGCTGGGTCCGGATGATCAGGAGCGTATCGCTTACGTCACCTCGGTGCTGGATACGCTGTCGCTGGAGAGAGCACGGCTGCCCTATTACGGAGAGCTGATCCGAATCTACTCCGGGACAGGACATTTCGGTCCCGCCGCCGTTTGGGCCGGTGAACGCGCAATGCAAACCGGATTGCACTCCGACCTGATACATGCCGCAGAACTTCATCTGTCTGCCATGCAGCAGAAAAATGAGGAACACCTCATAAAAGAGGAGGCAAAAAAGGCAAAAGAGATGTATATTAATGCTCTTGCGCTCAAACCGGATGATCCGGACGTGCTGACGGATCTTGCCGTGGTGTACATGAGTCTTCTGCTGCCGGAAACGTCACACTCCATGCTGGAACAGGCATTGAGGATCGACCCAAATCATGTGCGCGCCAATTTCAACATGGGTGTCCTGCTGCATCAGATGGGTAACATCGGCGAAAGTGTTCCGTTTTTTGACCGTTCGCTGATGCTCTCGGATGATCCGGAATGGGAAGCGGTTGTTCAGGGTTACCTCGACCGGCACCACAACGAACTTTACCACTAATAAGAACCATTAAAATCAGAACGTATGCCCAGCGGAAAAAAACGTAAGCGTGCAAAAATTGCCAAGCACAAAAGAAAGAAAAGACTTCGTAAAAACAGGCATAAGAAGAAATAGCATAGCCGGCAGCCCCTGCTGCAGCGATTGACAATCTTCGTATCATGGCGGCTGAAGGACCACTCCCGGCCGCTGTGATATGTAAGAATGCTGCTTTTTCGAAGCAATCGTCCGTATGCCGCGCTGTTTACCGGCCGGATCTCAGGCTGCCAACTCCATAGTCCGTGATGCAATCTTCATGATAACATCGGTCCGCTGCAGGATAAACTGGATGTTCTTTTCAAGATGAGCATTTATGTCATTGAGCGACCGGAATGAATCAAGTTCGTATTGCAGATAGGAAATGAGACTCATATCCGTTACATACCGGCCGTTTATGTCCCCCTCGATCTCCATGTGCCAGCGTGTGATCAAATTTTCCTCGGTCAGAACCCGCTTCAGCTCGGTATTGATGTGCTCCATCCAGTGACTGGCCGCCTCCATCCGCCGGTTGCCTACCGGTGACTTCAGCTTGCGGTAAAGCACCTGCTCATCAAAATACCAAATCGTCTCAACATCCAGGTAGGGACGGACACTTTTCCGGTTGAACACCCCATCCTTTAAAAGAGGATGTTTCTCCATGCCGGGAAGCTGCCGGGCAAGACTGGCCTCACGGAATTTGTCCCAGTCAAGATTAATGACCAGGCGCTGCACATGATTTGACTTGTTGGCCAGATTCACACCAATCTCAAGTCCCGTTGCATTGATTTTGTCCTCGTTCCATACCCGGAACTGATCTATATTAATGGCTCTCCTGGTGAGTCGTGTCTCAGTCTGATTGACTATAGCACTGAAAATTGGGTAGTTCATACAATCTGATGTTTAATTTAAAAGCGCTACGAGAACAGAGAAAGTAACGTATGAATAACTATTATACATTGCATTCGCTGGTCGCAGAACTAAGATACGAAATTTCGGGAAAGGAAATCAGGGAAGTCTGGTCCAGCCGAAAAGATCAAATCGATTTCTTTTTTCAGAAAGAGCCGGACAGGAAACTGACTTTCTCGGCGGCCTCTCCGGGTACCGCTCTTTTTCTTGACGGTCGGGCGGCACCGCCATCGCATAATGCCGCCGGCTTTTTCCCTGAGCTCAAGGGATGTGCCGTTGCCGAAGTCGCCATGCCATTCCCCCACGATCGCTACATCCGATTCACATTCGCCAACAGTACGCAAGAACTGCTCTTCATGCCATTCAGCAGCCGGCCAAATGTGTTCCTGGTCGAGGATGGCCGGATTCTTTCTTCCTTCAAGAAAAGCCAGGAGCTGCAGGGAATCCCGGCTCCTGTTGCTGCCGGCAGGGTGGCATGTGAAGCTGCCCCGCATAGCCTGGATCCCGACCTGCCGTTGAGAAAGAAAATTACCGCCATCGACAAACGCTTCCCTCGCGGACTGATCAACGACGTGGCGGATACCTGCATGCTGGATTCCCTGGATGAAGCCGGCCTGAGAGCAAAACTGAATGAACTCGGAAAACTGCTTCTTCACCCGGAAACCGTTTCCATCACTGCGGAAGGCAATCTGAGCCTGCTTCCAAAACAGTACCTGTCACACCCGCCCGAACGCACATTTGCAAAGGTAAATGATGCCGTCCGGACCCTGTTCCTTTCAAAGCACCGTGAAACAAGATTGCTGCCAAGGCAGAGGGACCTGGAAAAAAAACTTCTCAGGCGCATCAGCGGGCTTCGCAAACAGCTGGATCAGTTAAACAGGGAGTCGGAACGGCTTGAAAAGGCGAATGAACTGGAACAGGCCGGCCATTTGCTCATGAGCCAGCCCGGATCGGACCGCAAAGTCACCCGTGACCGGATCACTGTTGCCGACTGGACTGACGAAGGGCGTGAACGCGTAATTTCTGTCACCCCCGGTGAAACCCTTGTGCATCAGGCACAGGCTTTTTACGCCCGGGCAGCTCATATTCGCAGGGAAATTGCCACATCCGGCAAAAGAAAGGCGCTTGTGACCTCACAACTGAAGCAGCTGGAGCAGTTTCTTGAGGAAGTGGCAGGAATGGAACACCCTGCTGAACTGGAAAAATGGACAAATAAACATGAAGCAGCACTGCAACAGCATGGATTTGCTACATCTGAAGCCCGGCCTGTGGCAAGACCATACCGGCTTGTAAAAATCGGGAAATACGATGTGTGGATCGGGAAAAATGCCCAAAGCAATGACCAAATACTCGCTTTATCACACAAGGAAGATATATGGATGCACGCCCGTGGAACAACGGGATCGCACGTGCTGATACGTACCGGCGGTGGCAGCGGCTGGCCCGATCCACAGGTGATCCTCAAAGCGGCATCTTTCGCAGCTGCCTATTCCCGCCAGGCCGGCTCATCCATGGTGCCGGTAATGGTGGCAAAACGCAAACATGTCCGCAAACCCAGAGGGGCAGCACCCGGACAGGTTGTCGTCACCAGGGAGCGGGTGGAGATGGTGAGGCCGCAGAAACCCGAAGCGCCGGAATCATGAATAATCCCGGAATATTTCGTAATATATAAGCTTATGGATGCCAAAAATTTGATTGCGTTGACCGGCTTCATGGGCTCGGGAAAAAGCAGGATCGGCCGGGAGCTTGCCGGGCGACTGGGTTTTCCTTTTTTTGACCTGGATGAAGTAATCGAACGGGAGGAGCAACAGCAGATACCGGACATCTTCCGCTCGAAAGGGGAGGAATATTTCCGGATGCTGGAACGGTTGCATCTGCGTAACCTGCTTGAGCACAGACCGGCCGTCCTGGCCCTGGGCGGTGGTGCCAACCAGCAGGAAGAAATACGTGACCTGCTGCAACAGAATGCTGTCACCATCTACTTGCAGGTTCCGATTGATACCCTCGTCGTGCGACTGCAAAAGGACAAAAAACGTCCTTTGCTCCGGGATGCCAGCGGAAAACTGCTGGATGGCGACCAGCTCCGGGACCGCATTGCCGGGCTGCTCGAAAAACGCGAACCGCTCTACAGAAAAGCAGACATAACGGTACCTGTCCAGCCCCTTTGGTCAAAACATCAGACCACCAGTGAACTGATTCGACTTCTTGATAATCATGCTCCGAATGCCCTCCCTTAACATAACTGACATACACGAATGCCGTTTTCTTCTGTTCGATGACCTGCATCTGCTGTGGGGTCAGGCCGCAGGAGCTGAAAGCGGAAAAGCCATACTGGTTGTGGATGGAAACGTATTGGCCGCTCACCGTGACCGCATTGAAAATGCATTTCCGGATGATTCAGTGCGCTGCTTCGAAGTGCCCCCCGGCGAGGGGTCCAAGAATTCCGACATGTGGAACCGGATTATCGATTTTGCTTTTTCCGGTCCGCTGAGACGCAATACCCCGCTCATAGCCATAGGCGGTGGAGTGACCGGTGATCTGGCTGGCTTTGCCGCCTCCACACTCATGCGCGGGCTGCCGCTGTTCCATGTACCCACCACACTGCTGGCCATGGTGGACAGCGCCGTTGGAGGCAAAACAGGCATCAACCACACCTTCGGAAAAAACACCATAGGTACCTTTTACCACCCGCAAGCCGTGCTTTTTGACACCGCATTCCTTGAAACCCTGCCGCAAAGGGAATGGCTCTGCGGTTTAAGTGAGGTGCTGAAATATGGGTACATCTCGGATCCGGAACTTCTGGATAAGGCAGCGGCGCTTGCCGAACCCTCCGGACGCTTTCCGGAAAGGTTGCGGCTGGTCATCGAGCGCTCGGTGCGCATCAAGTCGGACATTGTGGCGGCCGATGCCCGGGAAGCCGGAAAACGCGCATGGCTCAATTTCGGCCACACCTTCGGGCACGCCCTGGAAACACTGGACAACTACCGCAATATCAACCACGGCGAAGCCGTATATGCTGGTATGATCGCTGCCTTGTTCGTATCCCGTCACTTCGGACATGAGGTCTCTGACGAACCTTTGCTGGAGCTCAAAACGAATTATCGGCTGGATATTGACGCATACACCAGCAGGGTCGACGAACTCGTTACCCTCATGACTCACGACAAGAAAAACAGAGACCAGGACATCCGCCTTGTACTGGTGTCCGGGCATGGAAAGCCGCTGATTGCCAGCATCAGTGACAAAACCCTGCTTCGGGACGCCTGGATTTATGCCTTTGATGTCCTGGCCTGACAGACACAACCACTTTTTTTACAGGTAAAACCAACCGTTGTTCTACCGATTTCTTTATATCACCTGGCGAATTTTCTGGAGCAGCCTGCTGGTCCTGGCAGCCACTGTTATCCTGTTTTCAGGCGTCATCATCCTGATGCTTCAAACAGATCCTGTCCGGGGTTATCTGTCGGAACGGGCCGAGAATTGGTTTAACACCAATTTTGAGGGGACTCTCCACATTGGCGGGATCAGCGGGTTCCTGCCCATGCAGATGGAATTGCATGACATTATTCTGGAACACGATGACCGCACCCTCCTCAGCATGGAGACACTCCGTGTGCGGGTAGACCTTATTGCCCTGCTGCGCAGTAACCTGACGATAAATGACCTGGCACTGATAACACCCACAGTCTACCTGCGTACCGATGACCAGGGCGTCTATACCATGGCACGCGCATTCAACCGTATAGGAAACGAAGATGTGCCTGAACGGACCCGGAAAGAGGAAGGACTGGCCCCGCTCGGCCGGCCATTCCGAACCCTGGAGATTTACGCACCCTTCGTCCATCTGCACGACGGAACACTTCACGTGGAAAATCCACCTCCGGGCATCACCGACCCGCGTCTGGCAGAACCATTCCGAATTGAACGCATCAACACGGAAATGTTCCTGGAAATTTCCCGGGAACAGCGCTATCTGGACATATCATATCTCACCCTGGTCCTGGAAAATCTGGATTATCGTGAATTTGCCCTGTCCGGCCAGATTTACAACGACAGCCGCTACCTGGAATTCAACGTGATGCAGATGCGTTTGGGCCATTCCCACCTTGACTGGAGTCTGGATTTTGACGGTGTAAACCTGTTTGCCCGGGATCCCGCAGATCAGATGCGAAACGCCTACTGGGCTCTGGAGATGAAAGATCTCTTGCTCGCTGAAGAGGAACTCGGGATGTTCATCCCGGAAATCCCAGCAGATTTTCCCGGTATCAATGCCTCCTTTGAAGCCGCCGGCTCCGGCAATGCGATCACGTTGCGAAACGCGGAAGTCGCCACCGGGCAAACCGGGCTGCGCTTCCATGCCGACCTGACCGATTTGTTCGATCCTCCCATGTTTGAATACCAGGTGGATTTGTTTGACCTGCAACTGGATGATTCCGACATCGCACTCCTTGTTCCTGGGATTCACGATTTTCCATTTAGTGACTGGTCAGCGATTGCTCTCCTGGGCAGCGTTCGCGGCAGCATCGATACCATGCATGTTGACTTCGACCTGACGCTTCCCCAAGGATCGCTCAAAGCGGGTGGCACAGTGGATCTCCAGCCGCCGCTTTCCCTGGAAATGTCCCTTTTCGGCAGCGAACTGAATCCCGCTGCTCTGAAAGGGCTGGAGTCCTGGCCCGGTCTGATCAACACGGAGCTGTACCTGCGTGCCGAAAACCTGCTTGACCCGTCTGCCCGTTACTTACTGGATATTGACTTGTTCGATTCCCGGCTGGCCGGGTACCACATACCCGACATGCACCTGGATCTGGAATATTCCGACCGCATCCTCACACATGAGTTCGGCTATTATCAGCAGGATAGTTATTTAACCGGAAAAGGCACCGTGAACCTGCAGGACGACTGGCCGCATTTTCTGATCCGTGGCAGGTCTTCGGACTTCGATCTCAGTGCACTCAGCGATGATCACGGCTTGCCTGAGTCGGAGTGGAACATGAATTACGATATCAACTGGCACGGCCGGAACCTGGATGAATGGTACGGACGTATCGTGGTGGATGTCTATCCTTCAAAACTCAACGGAACCGACCTCGGCTCGCACCAGCTTTACCTGGACATGAACCACCCCGGTTCCGAAACACGCTCACTGAGGCTGACCAGTTCGGTGGCCGACCTGGTGATGGAAGGGGACATTTCCATGCCTGCAATACCCTCGCTTTTCCGTCAGTGGCAAGACTATCTGGTCCATCATATCCGCGAGGAGATCCTCTTCCATGATGTGGACGAACCTGCCATGTACCGGGCTTCAAAGGACGATCTCCTGCGGGCCGACATCTTCTTTGAGATAAAGAACCTGGCAATTCTCCGCGCCTACCTTCCTGAACTGCCCGTGATAACATCTTCGTTGCAACTGGATATGATGCTCCATGCCGACCATGAAAAACTCGAGATCCGTTCCCGGTGGCAGGACGGGGCCTCGTCCTGGAACGGTTTCGCCATAAACCGGTCCGAAATCATACTGGATGCCGGGTTCCGTCATGACCAGCCGCTGCGTGATGCCTTGAATCTGGATATCGACTTGCAAGTCGGTCACCTCACCTTCATGGAACAGCAGCTGGACAGCCTGTCATGGTTGCTTGTCGCAGACCACGGTTCCTTATCCAGCCAAAGTCGTGTCGCAAACTTCGGAAATGAAGTTCGCTTTGCCTCTGATATACAGGGGACACTGGATGAATCGGAAATCCGGTTTTCTGTAGAAAATATGGTATTGGGTAATCAGCGCTATCTCTGGGTCACAGAAGACCGCCCGGTTTTCCGCTACGGCCATGACGGAAAGCTGCATATCCAGGAGCTCTTCCTTCGCAGTGGGAATGACCGCATCTTCGTAGACGGTACGTTCAGCAACGACCCGGAAGACTCTGTTCAATACCAGTTCGTCAATGTCGATCTGCAACGCATCTCGGAGATGATCGATGGCAGGGTCGGTTTCCAGGGCCTGCTCGACGGCAACCTGATCACCAGAAACCTTGCCGTGAATCCGGTATTCCATGGCCATCTGGAAGTGGACCGGCTGGCATTCAACGAGCGGATCATCGGTGATGTCAGCCTCAACAGCACCTACAATCCCGAAAAGGAACGTTTCGACACCGACCTGCTTGTTATCACGGACGAAGAAAAATACGCCGACTACATCGAAAACAACAACGGATACAGGCAGCATCTCGCCGCCTCCGGATGGCTGCGCGCCCCTGATGCCAGGGAGACATCCGACACACTCTACTATTTTGATGTCATGGTGGAAGAGTTGGACGCCTGGGTGCTGCGGTACCTTATGGACAGCATATTCGAATCCATTGAAGGTCGGGCAAACGGCAGTGGATACATAACCGGCAACCTCAGTGACTATGATTTTCATGGTGATTTTGAGATCCTGGAATCCGAGGTCGTACCGGTTTTCCTGGAGCCGCGTTACCGGCTCGACGGCAAAGTCTCCGTCAACCGCCACGAAGGGGTGATCATTGAGCGGCTCAACGTCAGCGATGTGGCAAGAGGCAGGGGAGTGGTCACCGGATTCTTCGATTTCAATGACTTCCAGCCCGAAAAATTCATGGATATCACCCTGGATATGCGCAACCTCCGGTTCCTTGACAACCGGGATGGACCCGATGTGCCTTTTTACGGACGCGTTTCCGGCACGGGCGTGGTCAACATCAGCGGTTCCAATGTCTCCCCGTTTGTGCGTACCCTGGAACCGGTTATTACAACCAGCCAGTCACGCGTGTCCATACCCCTTGTGGATCAGTCCGTTGACGAAGCCCAGGGTCGCTTCATCCGTTTCGTAAAAGATTTCGACGAAGTGGATATCCGCCGACAAATCGTCAGGGATCCGGCCGTGTTACGGCAAATCGACCGCACTTTCATGGAAGTCTTCCGAATGGATCTGCAGTTTGTCGCAGGCCCGAACTCCACCGTCCAGCTTATTTTCGATCCGGTCACCGGCGAAATAGTTAACGCACAGGGCAGCGGGCGCATGCGCATTACCCTGGAGGATGAGGACCTGCAGATATTCGGCAATTTCGATGTCAGCAGCGGTGATTATCTCTTTGTCGGCGGCGATATCCTCACACGCCGCTTCGTCCTGCGAGAGGGCGGAACCATCCGGCTGGATGGGGACCCTACCAACGCCCTGCTTGATATTACCGCCGTCTATCGCTCACGGCCCAACATCGCCCCGCTTCTGGGCGCCTCGCTGGACCAGACCAACCGCGTGCCCGTAGAACTTCTGCTTCGCATCACAGGGCCCATAGACAACATCGAAAACGATTTCTACTTCGAGTTCCCCAATGCCATCGACGCCACCCAAAATGCGGCCGTACTCAATATCCTGAACAGCGAAGAACAGAAACTGATCCAGGCCACGAGCCTGCTTTTCACCGGTGGCTTCATCTCGGGCTCCCTCGTCGGCGATACCCAAACCCAGGAACTGGGCACCACGCTTCAGGCACGGGCCGGACAGGTGGGCATCAGCCAGTTGCTTTCCACCCAGATCAACACCCTGCTCAGTGACAACCTTCTCAACGTGGATGTGGACCTGAACCTGCTAGGTTTCGACCAGGCGGACCTTGCCATTGCCCTGCGCCTGTTCGATGACCGGCTGGTCCTTCGACGGGAGGGTGAGGTCGGCGGCGAAGATGCCAATATCGGCGACCTGGGTGCCACCTATCGCATCAATCCGAATCTGTCGGTGGAAGTCTTCCACCGCAAAGACCCCATGCTCATGTCCATACTCGGCACACAGGCCGACGTAGAAAACGTTAACGGAGTGGGGCTGGAAGCGCAATTCCGGTTCAATTCCTGGCGTGAATTCGGCAACCGGGTCTGGCGAAATGTAACCACACTGTTCGGACTCGTTGGAAACAGTGGAGAACCCCAGGCTGCCGGTGATGAAACACCCGGCGAGGAGGATTCCGGCGGACAGGAAACCGCAGACATGGCCATACCTGTTTTCGGCATCATTAATGAAACAACTGAAACCGAATCACCCGGGGATGCCGGGGAATAGCTGCTTGGTGACACTCAGGGAGAATGGTTCCTTGCTTCTGCTTGTTTTACCAATACCGCCGTTCACATAACCATATAAAAACCATACAAATCTGACAACCGGCACTCTGCCGCTGATATCAAATATCGAATGAAAAAAAAGAAAATTCACCTGGAAGATCTCATCATTGAACTGCTTGAACGCCACTCTGAAAGCTGGGTAACCAGAGACACACTGAGAAGCGCCTTCAAGCTTCCGCCCAAAAAGGGTGACGAACGATTCAACAAGGCCCTCAAGCGATTGCTCAAGCAAAACAAAATCGCCCAGCAGAATGACCAGTATCGTATTGCCGATGCCCGGCAGGACGGCAACACCCTCGAGGGGGTATTTTCCAGCACCCGCTCCGGAACAGGCTATGTCATGGTGGATGGAAGGGAACAGGATATCCGCATTCCGGCCAAACACACAGGAACGGCTCTGGACAAAGACCGGGTCCGGGTCGCCATCCTCCCAAAATCCAGAAGCGACCGTAAGGAAGGGAAGATTGTCGATGTCATCTCACGCGGCAAGAAGTTTTTCGTCGGCACATTTCACGAGGAGGGTAAAAAAACCTATTTGATTATACCGGATGAAAAATCGGCGCAGGTCGAGTTCTTTGTCCACCCGGACAACACCAAAGGGGCCCGGCACAACGACAAGGTCACATTCCGTCTGGTGGACTGGCTCCATCCGCGCTCGCTGCCCGAGGCCGAAGTCCTTGAGAATCTGGGCAAGAAAGGCACCAACAACGCATCCATACTTTCCATCCTTGCCGAAAATGAAATGCAGGCCGCCTTCCCGCCGGCGGTCGAGGAGTTCGCGGAAAACGTGGCTGTGGACATCCCCGAAAAAGAGTACAAGCGGCGAAAGGACATCCGGAACTGGGAAATATTCACCATTGACCCGCATGATGCCAAGGATTTTGACGATGCCCTGAGCATTAGTATGCTCGATAACGGCAACTATTACCTGGGAGTGCACATTGCCGATGTCAGCTACTACGTGCAGCAGGATCGGATACTCGACAGGGAAGCCGTGGTGCGGGGCACCAGTGTCTATCTGGTGGACCGGACCATACCCATGCTGCCGGAATGCCTTAGCAACGGAGTGTGCAGTCTGCGCCCCAACGAAGACAAACTGTCATACAGCTGCTTCATGGAAATCACCCCGGACGGCAACCTGGAAGCTTATACCATTGAGGAGACGGTGATCAACTCCTCCATGCGTTTCACCTACGAAGATGTGCAGGAGATCATCGACGGCAAGGGCCATAAACACCAGGAATCCATCCGGATACTGGCCAAAATGACGGCAATGCTGACCGACAAGCGGTTCAGCCAGGGATCCATCGACCTCGATACACCCGAACCCCGCTTCCGGCTCGACGAGAACGGACGTCCGCTCGGCGTCTATGTAAAGGAACGCCTGGCTGCACACCGCCTGGTGGAAGAGTGCATGCTCATGGCCAACAAAACCGTTTCGGAACATGTCAGCCTGCTGCGGGAACAGAGGAAAAACAGCCCTGATGGAAAGAGCCGTGGCAAGGAGGGGGAAAAAGACGGCAAATCACGCTATCCGTTCCTGTACCGTGTTCACGACAAGCCGAATCCCGAAAAACTCAAAAATATCGGTGAGAATGTCCGGCCCCTGGGTATCGAGTTTCAAGTCAGAGACGACAAGGTAACCGCCACGCAGATCAACAATCTTATTAAACAGGCCAACAAGACTACATTGAAGTATGCCATAAACGAACTGGTGCTTCGTTCCATGGCAAAGGCCGTGTACAGTCCGAAGAATATTGGCCATTACGGTCTCGGATTCCGTGAGTATACACACTTTACAAGTCCTATCAGACGTTATCCTGATTTGATAGTTCACAGGTTGCTAAAGCAGTATGCTGCCGGAGTTCCGGGCTACAGCTTCCAGGAACTGATCGAACTTGGTGACCACTGCAGCCAGAAGGAGCGCGATGCGGTCATCGCGGAACGTGACTCCATCAAACTCAAGCAGGTGGAGTACATGTCCGGCCATATCGGTGATGTTTTTGATGGCGTGATTAGCGGAGTCACCGAAAAAGGGCTCTTTGTACTGTTGAATGAGAGTTATTGCGAAGGCATGATCGCCATCCGTGATCTGGATGATGACTTCTACGTCTACGACCAGGCACGCCACCAGCTGCGCGGGCGCAGTCGTGGCAAGACGTTTCGCCTGGGTGGCGACATCAAGGTGAAAGTGGCCAGAACGGATCTGGAGAAGCGACAGATCGATTTTCTGCCGGAACGGTCCGGAAGCAAATAGGTCGCGCCAACGCAGCGGAACTTTTTACCGGCAATCAGTGATGTTGTCTTTTTACATACCCACAGAACCAAGCAGATGAATTCAAATCGTCCGTTTTCAGTTACCCGATTTCTTGTTGCGGCATGCATCCTGATAGTTGGAAGCACCGCAGCCATACCCGAATCCCATGCACAGTATTTCGGTTTCGGCAAGAACAGGGTTCAATACTCACAATTTGACTGGCGATTCATCCAGTCGGATCATTTCGACGTATATTATTACGATTCGAATAACTACTATCTGGCAGAATTCACCGCAAAGAGTCTTGAAGCGGCTTACGCCCAGCTGCAGCGTGACTTCCGGCATCAGCTCAACGACCGGATCGCCGTGATCATTTACGACTCTCACATCGACTTCAGCCAGACGAATGTGGTGCCGCTTCCCGTTGACGCCCAGGGAATTGGAGGGGTGACCGACAAGTTCAAAAACCGGATCACCATACCCTTCATGGGTCATTACGGCGACTATCGCCAGGTACTGCACCATGAACTGGTCCACGCCATGTTCAATGACAAGTTCTATGGAGGAACCATCCAGTCCATCATCCAGAACAATATCCAGCTTGTCATACCTCTATGGTTCGAGGAGGGGCTTGCCGAATATGTTTCGCTGGGTTGGGATACCGACACGGACATGTTCATACGTGAGGCCGTAATGAACAATATGATGCCACCCATACAGCAAATGGGTGGGTTCATGGCGTACCGCGGCGGACAGGCCTTCTGGAATTTCATCGTTGAAGAGTATGGCCGGGAGAAGATCGGCGAGATCCTCCAGCGTGTCAGGCAGACTCGCAGTGTGGAGGCCGGACTGCGCCAGTCGCTCGGCCTGAGCATGAGTGAGCTGAACGATCGCTTCCATGACCACCTGCGCAAAATCTATTTCCCCGAAATAGCCGTGCGTGAAGACCTGCGCGAAATTGGCAACCTGCTTACCACCGACCGATATCGGCGGGCCTTCAACACCAGCCCCGCCGTTTCCCCCCAGGGCGACAGGGTGGCCATGATTTCCAACGCCCGGGGTTATTTTGACGTGATTGTGCTGAACGCCAGAGACGGCAGCCGCATCAAGACACTCATTCGCGGAGAGGATAATGTGGATTTTGAGGAACTCAATATCCTCAGGCCCACCCTGACCTGGTCGCCAGATGGCAGGAAACTGGCCCTTTCGACCCGTTCGGGAGGATCGGTCGACCTTGCCATCGTAGACTACCAGACCGAAGAGGTCCAGCGGATTGTCTTTCCTCAGCTTGACGCTATCGGGGACGTGGCCTGGTCGCCGGACGGCAAAAATCTGGCCTTCCAGGGCAATGCCGGGCCTTTCACCAATATTTACGTCTACAACCTTGAAAACGGTGATTTCATAAGCGCCACCAACGATGTGTTCAGCGATTTCAATCCTGCATGGTCTGCCGACTCCCGTTATCTGCTTTTTGCATCGGACCGTGGACCACACACCGAAGTAAATACCTTCCGCACAGATTTCAACGTACTGCTCAACCCCAATCTCGGACAGAGCGACATCTACATGCTCCGTCTTGGGTCAAACAGGGCCACCCGCCTTACCAGTACACCCAACTGGAACGAAACCCAGCCTATCATGACCAGTGATGGCCGGCTCATTTACATCTCCGACCAGAACGGCATCCCAAATGTTTACGAAATGGATCTGGAGACTCGTACCAGTTATCCGCTTACCAATCTGATTACAGGTGTCATGCAGATGTCCATCAGCGCTGACGGAAACCTGCTGGCCATCAACTCCTTCAACCGTGGATTTGTCCATATTTTCACTTTGGACAACCCCTTTGACCGCCGCATAACGGAGCCGCTGCAGCGCAACCACTGGGCAGAAAGAAGATTGCGGGAATCTGCAGAACGGCGTGTGCCCGCCCTCGGGCTGGCATTCCAGATGTTTGATGACGATCTGCAACGCTTGAGCGCAACTGAACTGGTGCGCCAGACGTCCGCCATCATGGACCTTATTCGCGAAGAACAGCCTGAAACCCCGGACGAACCGGATCAGGATACCGTCGAACCCGATACCGCAGATGTAGACCAGGACGTGATCGATTTTCGCAATTACGTTTTTGGCGACGGGCTTGATGACCTTATCACCACGACACATGTGGAAAAGGCGCGGGAAGACAGACCTGTCCGCACCGATGACGGCCGTTTTATTCCACGCCGCTATCGCCTTGAGTTCTCACCTGATATCACCTATGCAGCTGGCGGAGTATCCACTTTTTATGGAACCTATGCACTTGCTGCCTTCACTTTTTCCGACCTTCTGGGTGATCACCGTATCAACCTGATCACAAACCTGCAGTTTGATCTGCGAAACAGTGATTATGAGGTGAGTTACGGATACTATGCCAACCGCACAAACTACATGGTGCGCTATTTCCATACATCGCGCAACTTTCTGGTGCTCAGCCGGGATTTCTCGGATTTTGAGCAGGTCCGGTTCCGATTTTATGGCGGGGGTGTTCAGTTTCAGTATCCCATAAACAAATTCACCCGGATTGACTACGGAGTCAGCCTGATCAATATTTCGCGTGATTTCAGTCTTGTCTATGCCAATGTCTCTGACTCCGAAGATGCCCTGTTCTTCTATCCCGAAGTCACCTTCACTCGTGACCTCACACGCCCCGGTTTCCTCTCACCGCTCTCGGGAAGGCGCTACGCCATCAGCCTGACAGGAAGCCCGCCGCTGTCCTCCGATATCATCGGATTTGCCTCGGTGATCGGTGACTACCGCCGTTATTTCCACCTGGGCATGGGCTATGTCTTCGCGTTCCGCGGTTCGGGAGCCGCTTCCTTCGGTCCCGATGCCCAGAATTTCTTTATGGGCGGTATGCAGAACTGGATCAACTTCCGATGGGCAGAAGGCTCGCTTCAGACTGACCGGCTGGAAGATATCTTCTTTACCATACCGGCCCTGCCGCTGCGTGGTCACTTTTTCAATTCCGCAATTGGAAACCGGTTCGGCCTGTTCAACGCCGAATTCCGTTTTCCGCTTATTGCCGCCATGCTTCCGGGACCAATCCCCTTCATCCCGCTCTACAATATCCAGGGAACCATTTTCTTTGACGTGGGTGCGGCATGGGACGGTGTCGATCGTGATGCCATCCTCGCAGGTACCGGTTTTGGCCTGAGGACCATTCTGCTGGGACTTCCCTTCCGCTATGACCTGGCCTGGCCCTACGATATGGAGGACGGTACCGGATTCGGACGCCGTGTCCACTACTTCAGCATCGGACTGGATTTCTGATCAGTATGCACTACCGGACCCGGCCCCAGTCTACCTGCAGCAATCGGTCCGCCTGAAGACCGGGGTCGCGGAAATAGACCATAGTGGTGTATTCCTGCGATGTTGAAGCAAAGCTGGCATCCAGCCTGAAATCATCTATGCGGCCTCGTTCCACTAGGGCATATTTGTAGTCATATTCCCCCTCCTTAATGATTGCCCGGCCAACATAGGAGTCTGTTGACGAATGATATTCCATGCGGTTATTCTCGTGTATGGTCCAGTTGTTGAAGGGGCCGTACACATAAATGGGCAAGTCCGTTGCTTCCCTCTCGGGCAGTTCCAGCTCAAATCGCACGTCCACATAGCGCGCACGTAAATCATCACGCGGAAACCCGTGCGTTGCCGGCGTGCGCCTGCGGGGTGACACATCCAGATTCACCACATCACGGAACAGCCATACCTGCGGAGGGATAGTGCCGCTCCTAACCTCCACCACTTCAGGACCCGCGGCGTCATATCTCCTCAGGTCAAGGTGGCGGAATTCGTAGACTCCAACGAATGATTCCGGGCGGGACAAATAGGCCCTGTAGACTCCAGATTCCGACACGTCGTG
>SKNT01000012.1 GCA_007120385.1 Balneolales bacterium | reverse complement strand
TTTGAGGTACTCGGAAATGACGTACTGGCTTCGCTTGCCAACGGCCCGACCCGCATTCTGGCGCATTACGAGCACCGAGGAAACGGAGAATGGCGCAAACGCATCGTGGATACCGGCAGGCACGACGAACGAGTGGCCGTCGCCGCTGTCTCCGAGGATCACAAAAAGGTAGTTTTCGTCCACTCCACCGCATCCACCATACCCCAATACCGCATCGGGGAGCTGGATGTCCGCCGGCGCAGCACACGACTCTCCGATGGGGAACACCTGGTCCGGCTGAACACCTCCCTGGCGGACAAATACGTGGCCAGATCCGAAATTTTCCGATGGACCGGCGCGGAGGAAAACGATGTCAACGGCATCCTCTATTACCCCGAGGACTACGAACCCGGCAGGGCCTATCCGCTGGTCGTGGCTATTCGGGGCGGACCCGCGGCCGTCACCCTGGACTGGTGGAACATGAGCTGGGCCTACTTCCCGCATATCCTGTCACAGAAGGGCTCCTTTGTGCTTATGCCGAACTATCACGGCTCCTCCAATCACGGGCTTGAATTCGTCGAATCCATCAAAGGGCGTTATTACGAACTTGAAATGATGGATATTATAAATGGTATTGAGACATTACATGAAGCTGGTAAAGTGGACAAGGATTCTCTGGGGGTCATGGGCTGGTCCAACGGTTCCATCCTGAGCATCGCCCTGTCGATTGAGTACCCGGACATGTTCCGTGTGATTGGCGCCGGTGCCGGCACCGTCAACTGGGCCTCGGATTACGGGACCTGCGAGTTCGGGGTACGCTTCAACCAGAGCTACATTGGCGGAGCCCCGTGGGACAGCACCGACGGCACCTTCTACAACCGCGCCTACATCGAAAAATCGCCGCTTTTCCGCATGGAACGCGTCAAGGCGCCCACCATCATCTTTTTCGGCAGCGAGGACCGCGCCGTACCGCGTGACCAGGGCTGGGAACATTACCGGGCCCTCCAACAGATCGGAAAGGCCCCTGTGCGTTTCCTGTGGTTCCCCGACCAGCCGCACGGGCTGCTCAAGCTAACACACCAGCGGCGCAAGCTTGAGGAGGAAATCGCCTGGTTCGACCGCTGGCTTTTCGGCACATACGAAGAACCCAACCGCGCATTCAAGGACGACAGTCCGCTCGCCACCCTGCTCAAGCGCGACAGCCTGGCCATCGATGACGGATACTTCGGCCTGCGTAACAGCGAGCGGCTAATCCCCGAAACAGTGCCCGTCGGCAAGGACACCATTGCCATCGGACGGTTCCCCGTGACCAACAAGCAGTACCTGTCCTTTGACTCCACACACACCTTCCACCCGCTGCAGGCCAACCATCCGGTGCGGGGCATCCGGGTGGATGAGGCCCGCGCCTACACCCGCTGGCTCAGCGAGCACACCGGACATTCCTACCGGCTGCCCAATGCGGACGAAACGCGTGCCCTGCACCGTGCAGCCCATCGCGCCGGTCCCCGGCAGAATACGCTGAACCATCTTGCCGGGTACGGGATCACGGTGGATGAAGTCAGCATCCTGCGTCAGAAGATGGGTCTCCTCACTGCGAATCAGCTGGTGCGCGAAGTCGGGTCGTTTCCGCCGGTCAAGGTCGGTGACGCCGAAATCTACGATCTGGGCGGCAATGTGGCCGAATGGTCCGATGACGGGACAAATGACAGCGGGTCCGTTTACGGTTACAGCGTCCGCGATTTTGTGGATGCAGCCGATCCGGAAAGCCGTGCGCTGGATCCGCAGTTCACCGGGTTCCGTGTGATCCGTGAAGCAAAGTAGCACAGCGTCTGTTTGCCTGAACCCGTACCACTTGCCTGAACCCGTACCACCCGGCTGAGGCAGGCACGGATGGCTGTCAATTTCCTGGTGGATTGAGCTCGTCTGTTGCTGGCTCATTCCACCAGTGAGCGAAGCCAGACGATTTCATCCGCCCAGTTCTCCGGCTCGGTCGTCTCCAGGATCATCGGCAGGCGGTTGAGCCGGTCGTCGTTCATGATGAGCCGGAACGGCTCCATGCCCATGGTGCCCCTGCCCAGCGGCGCGTGCCGGTCCACCCGGCTGCCGAGCTCCGATTTGGCGTCATTCAGATGAAGGCCGCGCAATATGGACAGGCCGACAATGCGGTCGGCCTCCTCCATGGTCTGCCGGTACCCTTCCGGCGTGGTCAGGTCGTAGCCTGCGGCATGAGCGTGGCAGGTATCAATGCAGAAGCCGACCCGGCTGCGGTCCTCCACCTTGTCGATGATCTCCGCCAGATGCTCGAACCGGTGCCCGAGATTGCTTCCCTGTCCGGCCGTGTTCTCCAGCACCACCGTCACCCCCCGGGTCTGGCCCAGCATGATGTTCAACGTTTCGGCAATGCGGGAAAGGCACTCCGTTTCGGTAATTTGGCGCAGATGGCTGCCGGGATGGATATTGAGCTGCGGAATGCCCAGCTGTTCGCACCGCCGCATCTCATCGAGCAGGGCCTCGCGCGACTTTTCGATGCCCGCTTTTTCCGGATGCCCCGGGTTTATCAGGTAGCTGTTGTGCGGGAGGATGCGTTCGGCGGTGAACCCGAGCTCTTCGCACCGCTCCCTGAACGATTCTATGTCGGCCTCAGGCAGAGGCTTGGCCTTCCACTGGCGCTGGTTTTTCGTAAACAGGGCGAACGCATTGGCTCCGATGGCCTGTGCATTCAAAGGCGCATTCTGCACTCCGCCGGCTGCGCTCACATGCGCGCCTATCCATTTATCAGATGAATTGATCATTTTCAACGATTTTTTTTGCACTTTTATTCGTCAATAAAACCCATTCAGACTTTCCATGCCCCGTTTATTTCGCGATCCAAATTTCAGCAACCGCCGAATTACGTATGCGCTGGTCGTGCGTTGCAAGGGGCCAGCCAGCCAACAACGCTGTCGCCGTGATCAGCCGGTCGGCTGGATCCTGATGGAACTCAGGCGGCAATTGTCGCTGTGCTATCACCAAATCCATATCCACAGGTATAACCCGACAGACGGATTTATCCGTAGCACGACGAATCCAGCTTTCAAAATCCGGAAGCAGCTGGATGCGACCTTTGGCTTCAAGTATCTCCGTTTCCCACACACTGGCCCATGATATGGCCAATCGCTGTTTGGTTGCAAGCTCGTCCAGGCTGTTGCGCTCCATGGCCCGCAGCATACCGTCACCAAGCAGCCACCAAAGCCATACGTGTGTGTCCAGAAGCACCATCAATCCGAATCATTAACCTGAATGGCTTGGAAATAACCTGGGCCTGAGTAGTCGTCAAAGCCGGAGTCCTCCGCACCTAATGTGTCAGCCGACCCCTTTCCCCGTAGTGATTTCCAGGGAATCTCCTCCTGGTCTTCGATCGAATCCGCCAATTCTTTTTCCAGGCTGTTGATCAGAAGCTTTTTCAGTGTAATTCCATCCCGGACAGCTTTGATCTTGGCCTTTTTCATCAGATGGTCTGGTATATCTATGGTTGTTCGCATAAAAGCATAAAAACATATTTTGATGTCAAAGTCAAGAAGAGACTCAAATCTGATCAAAAAAAACCCTGACTTATCAGCTGTTTCAATATGTCTTTCCTGTATAGCTAAACCAGGTAATAAACCAGACCTCCAGACTGTGATACCGGATACCCGAAATAAAGAAAGCGGACCCGGCCCGAAGGCCGAATTCCGCTTTCAAAACGCCTTTTCAGCGATCCCCGGTAAACTCGGGGAATGACCATTCAAAACGGTCAGGGCATTTCCACGCCCAGCTCCTCGAAATCAAGGTAGAACGACGGCATTACCGGATCCTCATCCAGCAGGTAGGTTTCAAACCACTGCAGCATGCGCAGATGGTAATCAAAACGGGAAGTGGACCGGATGTTGCCGTGACCTTCATTGGGATACCAGATCAGGCGCAGCGGCACTTCCGGCTTGCGCACCTTGATGTGGCGGAACAGTTCCAGCGACTGCGCCGGATGCACCCGGGTGTCATCCTCCCCGTGCATGATCAGCAGCGGCGTCTGGGAGTTGTCCACATGGTAAATCGGGCTGCGCTCCAGCTTGTCCATCCAGTCGTCCCACAGACGCTTGCGCGAGTGCACCAGGTAGAGTTCTTCGGGGATGTCGCTTGTCCCCCATTTGGAGAGGTTGTTGCTGATACCGACGAACATCACACCGGCTGCAAAGCGATGGGAGTAGTAGGTGGACATCCACGCCGTGGCATAACCGCCGTACGAGCCGCCGGTGACACCTACGCGATCGGCATCGGTGATCCCCTCCTCAATCAGATAGTCCACTCCATCAACGATATCATCGAACTCGGCGCCGGCAAGATCGGCCTGACTCGATTTGATGAATTCGAGCCCCCGGCCCGTACTGCCGCGGTAGTTGGGATAGAATACGGCAAAACCGCGGGCTGCGGCCACCTGTCCGGGTATGGAATAGGCCGTGAGCCATCCGTTGCTGTAGTGCGCTTCCGGTCCGCCGTGGACAACCACGATGGTGGGATAGAGTCCGCCATCCTCCTCAACCGGGTAGATCA
>SKNT01000157.1 GCA_007120385.1 Balneolales bacterium | reverse complement strand
GGCCGAGGACATGAAAGACCAGCGCGTCCTGGAAGAAGGTGGCGAAGAATTCCGCATGATCCGTGTCCGTCCTGACTGACGAAAATTTCAAACTATATTTTTCTCCAACTAACTAATAGTAAATTGGTTTTAATAGTATTAATTATTGCACTATTTAATAGTTTTGGAGCATCTGACCAGAACACCATTAATGACCTCGATAAAAGAATAATTTTGGAGCAGCAACTCCACGATTATCTTATTGAATTTCATGATCATAATTCTAAAAATGCTGCGTGGTTAGTTTTTCAGGTTTTAAACTCTAATATTGAAGACGACATTACAATTAGCGCCTTACATAATTTGCAGTTAAGTGATCAAAGTTTATCTCCTATTATAACTTGTATTACAGATGAATATCCAAACTATTCTCTCTACAAATCATTTGTTTTTTGTGCCAATATTCCATCTCTATATATCTCCTATTTATATGAGTATAGAAGCACAACTGATCTTACAAAATACGCGCATTTGCTAGACAACCACAATTTGTCTAATAAAGAGAAAAGCCATCTATCATATCTTTTAATAAACTCCTTTGATTTCAACTATTCACCAACTCCCAGTACTATTGATTTTTTAGATTTTTATTACTATGACCACATCTTTGATCCTGAAAATAGTGACGATCACTTTTTAGATTCTTTTAAAGAAAATAATTACTCAAACTTAATCAAATCTGACAAGACTGTACTTCTTTTCAACCTATTCAATGGTTTGTTTAAATCAAAAAGAGAATATGATGTTTTTCGTTTATCTCAAAACATTAATGATTTTAAGGACTTCCCGATTTCAATTAATTCAATGAGAATTTTTCGCTATATCTCATTTTCCTCTTATTTCAGTGGCTACTATCAATATGACATAGATTTATATAGGGGTTCTATTATTCCACTATCGCAATTCTTTTCTATTGAAGAAGAAATGAAAGCCAGACTAGATTTTGGAGTGAGTCTTTATCAAATTGGGAATTTACAATCATCTATGGAACAACTTGAAAAAGTATATGATACCATTGATGAGTTTGAAGATTTTAGATATCAATCTGCCCTTTTAAACAACTTGGGCATAGTTTATTACTATAATGGATTTTTTGAAGATTACTTACAATTAATAATTACTGGTTTAGATTTAGCATCGATTCATAATAATACCGAATTTGAAATTGATTTTCTTTACAATTTACATATTTATCATAAAAAAATTGAAAATTGGAATGTTGCGTATGATTATTTACATCAGATTGATAAGAAAGTTCAAGATGTTGGCGACATGAGAAGCTTGGCTTTGATCTATCAATCATATGCAACATTTTACAGAGACAGCCATCATGATATTAATAAATCATTAGAATACTTAAAATTGGCTGAATACTATGCAAGAGAAGCAATGTACTACACTCTTCTATATTCAATAATTGCTGAGTTAATTGATACCTATTCTTCCATTGGGGATTATGATAGAGCACTCTATTATTCACATATTTTACTAGAAGAAGCTGTTTCTAGAGAAGATAATTCTACAATGCTATTTGCATATATCAAACTTGCAAACCTTAATTTCAAGCTCAATAATCTAGAGCTTGCATCTTCGTATATTGATATAATTAGAACAAGTGACGTATCACAACTTAGATTTAGTAAATCACAAGCTTTATTAACATCAGCTCTTGCAAAGTATGAAATTATTAATAATGATAATAATGAAGCTATTAAATTGTTAACAGCCTTTGCCAATGACTTAATACTAAGAATAAAAAACAGCTCAGAAATACAATCCGGACATTTGATATTTGAAAATGAATATCTATCAGTTTTTCATTTGCTTATTGAGCAATTAATATTTATTAATGAAAGAGAAACTGCAATCTATTGGATGGACGAAATTAAAAATTTGAGTTCTGCTAGTTTCTACAATAATCCGGCTCTCAAAGCAAGTATTCTTAGTGAGAGTCAGTTGGTACTTGATTTTGCATTGAGAAACCGAATTGAAAGACTGAGACACGAATTAAGAACCGCTAGTGATGAGAAACGCGTTCAATTAAATACTTTTCTATTTGAAGCCATATCGGAACAAAATACCTTGAGGCGAAAAGTTTTGCAGAATATCGATCTTGAGCCGGTTAACCTGAACAGGTTGCGAAGACAGCTGGGAAGATCCGATATCATATTATACTTCAGTACTTTCAACGAAGATTTGTATGTCTCAGCGATAAGTTCCGGCTCTTTTAATATCCATCACATTACATTCACTGAGGATGATATCAGCAGAATCAATGAGATCGTTAAAAGTCTTTCCTCTGACAAGGTGCGGTTGACGGAGCTTGCCTGGTTTAAGGATAAGATTTTTAATAAAATTGGCGTATCTGACCGTTACACTAATTATTTCATTATTCCAGATGGATTTCTGTATCATATTCCATTTGAAATTCTGCCTGTGGGAAATGTTTCAACGGACTACAGCTATGGCGAGGCTACCTACCTTATTGAACGAGCAGCCATTTCATATTCTAACTCCCTTAAAGACCTTAAATCCAGCCTTACCCACCGACCCAAACGTCGCTATGATCTCGATTTTGTGGGTTTTGGTATAACACACTTCATTAATCCCGAGAGCCAACTTTTACCAGGACGCTACCTCCCTGCTCTCCCTCTGGCTGAAAAGGAAGTAGAGGAAATCGCAACAAACCTGAACAGACTCAACAACAATATCTTTCTTGACTCTAAAACAGCCACCGAAAGAAATCTCCGACAAAAAGCGGGCAACAACAGAATCCTTCATTTCGCAACACACAGTGAGGTTTTTGAAAATGACCCTCTGTATTCCGTCATTTACCTGAATCAGGAACAAGAACACCGGAACAGCGGTGATGCTTCTAATGATGGTCTCGTATATGCATACGAACTGTTTCAGCTGGACCTGTCAAGCGAAATGGTCATGCTCAATTCCTGTGAGTCAGGATCCGGAAATTACATACAGGGCAGTGGCATTGTGGGATTCAGCCGCGCATTCAACTACGCCGGTGTCCCAAGTCTAGTAATGAATCTCTGGTCTGTCCGTGACCGTTCGGCATATCACCTTTCTGTTTCATTTTATGACTATCTGAACCAGGGATATGGCAAGAATGAGGCCATGAGAAAAGCAAAAATCGATTATATTAACAAGTTCAACAGCAATCCCACGAACTGGGGTTCATTTGTAGTCTATGGCAATGTTGATCCCATAGTTCCTTCACGCTCACCCTGGGTATTTGCAGCCATCATCCTGTTCATTGGTGGCATCTCTCTCATTGCAGCATGGTTCAGACTGCCTGGAAAAATCAAATCCAGATTACAATGATTTACTTTCTGGCTAACATATTGTCAGCCAGATTGTTTGGCAATCACTAAACTGGCCCGCCAAAGAATCACTTTCTACTGTTCGTCAGTCGAGTTCCAGATGTCTTTTCGCCAGCCTTCTGTAGGCACCATTGAGATCGTATGTTCTCTGAATGTGCTTCATTGCAACTTCTTCCTGCCCGAGCTGCAGATACACATTACCTAAAAACCACTGTACCCGCTCTTCGGTCAGAAGGTGCAGATCATCGTAGTTGTCAAGTATTTCATGGAACAGATCTTTTGCGGCATAATAGTCACCACGATTGTACAAGATGGAGCCTTTGTTCAGCATCAGGGAAACTTGCTGCTCATCGCTCAGATGTGCCAGTTCAATCTCCTTGAGCATATCAATAGCTTCATCATACTTTTCAAGTGATGCCATATTAATAGCACGCTGTACCTGGTAATCAAATACAGCAGTCGGCAATGTCGTCGAACGGTATGTGTTAAGCTCAATCTCTGACACCGGATCCTGATCAAACAGGTAATCCGAACCGAACAAGTATATTGTCGAAAGCAGCCCTACCGTAATGATGAACATGGCGGCAATACGGCTCCAGGTACCCTGAAAACCGTAAAGCACAAAGACGTTGCTTTTTTTGTCTCTTCTCTTCGACGAAACAGAATCTTTCTTTTGCTGGCTGGCTATGGCCTGCAGGTTTACTGAGTTCACCAGATAATCAAGATGCTCGGGAGTTTCAATCATCTTTTCCCATAGCAAATCGATTTCACGGTCGGATAGCTTACCGGCCCGATATGCATCCAGTTTTTCCTGGATTTTGTTATGTTCTTGTTTATTCACACGTATTCTCCTATGAGTTAACCCCTTTTTTTCTACCTGTTACACATGACCTGGTCAATAGCGCTTATCAGATCATTCTTCATGAATGGTTTCAACAGAAACGCATCCATTCCCGCATCTATGCATTCGTTTCTTACTTCCGAATCAGCATTAGCGGTTGCAGCGATTATTGGTACATCAGCGTAGTTTTTCATGTCGCGAATGATACGTGCCGTTTCGATCCCATTGAGACCATTCCCCAAATTGATATCCGTGATAATGAGGTCATAAACCGTGCTGGATGTACAGCTCAGAGCCTCAGTACCGTTTGCCGCCGGCTGAATATCAACGTAGTGCTTCAGAAACGCATGGACAAGATACCGTACCTGCTCGTCGTCTTCGATGTGGAGAACCTTGTACTTCTTCTCCGACTTCCTGGTGCTTTGCAACGTACTGATGCCGGGTTGGTTTTCGGACGACATTCCGTTGCTCTTGCCGTTGGCAAGATTCACCAGACTCAGATTGGAACTGCTCTTGCCTGAATTGATTCTGTACTCTTCTCTCCTGATGTCTTGTCCTAACAGCGAGGACGGTAATGAGAGCTGAGTGCTTCTGGGAAAAAACTCGACCCGGGAAGCTATTGTTATTGGGGAATACATATCCATTGGTTTCTAAACTCTGTTGTTAAAAGCATCATTATCATTTGCTTGTCTATAGGAGTTTGTACAACCGGATTTGTTACAAAAAAAATCACTTTTTTTAATGAAGCCCCAGGCCGGGAAAGTCCGTTACCTGAATATGCCCCTGCGGCAGGATTTCCAGCCCTTTCATCGGATTCTCTGCCAGCAGCAAATGCCCGTCAACATCAGCATAGTCTGCCCACAATCCAACAAGTGCCGAAGCCGTATCGGCTATGACAGATTCAATCATGCA
The DNA here is from genome assembly GCA_007120385.1 of Balneolales bacterium. GTDB lineage: Bacteria > Bacteroidota > Rhodothermia > Balneolales > Natronogracilivirgulaceae > SKNL01. The sequence goes on along the minus strand of SKNT01000157.1, from coordinate 10,233 downwards.
TCCCACCATAATCTGCAAACCAACCTTCCTGGCTTCGTGTATGATCTTGAGCGAAGTGCTGATGCCCCCTGTTTTCATCAGTTTGATGTTAATGCCGTGAAATTGAGTTGATAATTCCCTGAGTGACTCTTTGCCGGTGATACTTTCATCAGCTATCAGTGGAATGGTGGATTTCAGCCGCAATTCCTGCATCTCCCTGACACACCCGGCCGGCATTGGCTGTTCAATGACAAATACATTTTGCCTGTCCAGGAACTGAATCATGTCCAGCGCCTCTTCAACAGTCTTCCACCCCTCGTTTGCGTCGACAAGTATCGGTTTATCTGTTAGTTCCCGTATTGCCTGTATGATATCCTTGTCATAATGCGTACCCAGCTTGATTTTCAGCAAGGGATAGTGGGCGGATTCTTCCACCTTCTCCTTCATAACCTCAGGTTTGTCAATCCCGAAGGTATAAGTGGTTTTGGGACCAGTCCGGCCCGGCGCCTGAAGCAGCTTGTAAAGCGGAATTTCAAGTTTTTTTCCGATCCAGTCGTAAAATGCCATTTCAAGCCCGGCCTTTGCCGAATACTCGCCTCCCTGGTGTTCTTCCATCATTTCTACCAGCAAGGAAACATCAAATGGATGATCCGTTTCATAGTGACCGAAACTTTCCAGAAATGTCATTGCCGATTCCTGGGTTTCATTGTACCGATGGTTCGGCGCCGCTTCCCCAATTCCGGTTATACCCTCACAGTGCACCTTGACAAGAACATTATTCACCTCATCCCTGGACCCTCTGGATATGGTGAACCTTCTCTTTAAAGGCAGATTCAATGGCTGTAATTCAATTTGAAATTTTTTCATCGGCGTAATAATTTGATTGAATACTTTTGGTGTGACACCGAAACTTAGCCAGCCGTATTTCTAAATACAAGAAATTTGATTGCTGCATTTTATTACAATCGTATATTGTAAATTATTACCGATTTATGTATATTTAGCCAAAGCTAAGAATACATTATTTGACTCGGCTATTTTACTCCAACCCAAATTATTAAATCACAAGGAGGAACGTTATGAACAGTTTATCAACTGACCGGACCAGACTCTATGAGCAGTTTCATTCTTTTGACAAGTACCATAGCGGATGGTATCACCGCATGCACGACATGATTCGTATGTTTATTCGGCGGATTGTACCCTCCCGCAGAAAAACTGCCTGCTGAATCCGTTTTTCGGAAATATAAAAAAGCCGTATCTGTCTTCTGGTGGATACGGCTTTTTTTTATGCCTGCACATGTCTGGCGATCTTCAATGTTCTCAGGAACAGCCTGTAGTTGATCCACAAGTGGTGCATTTCAGACAGGTTCCATTGCGAACCATGGTCATGCTTCCGCAATCCGGACAGATATCACCTGTAAAGCCCATTTCCCTGGCCCTGTTCAACTGTTCGGATCGATGCTGCCCAACGTTTTTTCTGACATTTCCAGATTGCCCGGAGGCAACCTTTTCGGATTCGGCTGCATGACTATCCGGAGAGGCACCTTGGGTGGAAACTGCGTCAGTACCCGGGACATCGGTTGCGGTTTCACTTGCACCCGGAGCCTTTAAATCCGATTTCTCCATATCTTCCGGCCGCAGGGAGCGCTTGAAAATATCTTCCGGGCCGACATGTGCCAAATCCTCGCGATCCAGATACGTTACTGCCAGTTCACGGAAGATATAGTCAATCACGGATGTTGTCATCTTGATATGGGGATTTCCAATAACAGTACCGCTTGGTTCAAATTTTGTGAATACAAAGGCATCCACATACTCCTCAAGCGGCACGCCGTGCTGCAAACCAAGCGATATGGCAATGGCAAAGCAGTTCATCAGACTTCGGAAAGCGGCCCCCTCGCGATGCATATCAATGAATATCTCCCCGATCTGGCCATTCTGGTATTCGCCGGTGCGCAGGTAGACCGACTGACCGCCGATCTTGCATTTCTGCGTATATCCACCCCTGCGATGGGGTAACCGCTTGCGGCCGGTAACATACTTGTGGATGATTCTTTCTGCCGTTTTCACAACCTCATCCTGAACCTGCAGTGTTTCCGGGAGCTCATCGGATCCCTCGTTTTCCTCCTCCAGTTCATCCATGATGTCGGCCATGGAGTTCAGCGGCTGGCTCAGCTTGGAACCGTCCCGGTACAGCGCGTTTGCCTTGAGCATTTTTTCCCATGAGAGCTGGTATGCCTTCTGAATGTCCTCCACCGTTGCCTCATTGGGCAGGTTGATGGTTTTTGAGATGGCACCGGAGATAAAGGGTTGCGCAGCGGCCATCATGTTGATATGACCATCTGCGGTAATGTAGCGTGTGCCGGTACGGCCGCATTTGTTGGCACAGTCAAACACCGGCAAATGCTCCTCTTTAAGGTGAGGCGCTCCTTCTACCGTCATGGTACCGCAGACATAGTCGTTAGCCTGTTCAATCTGCTTCCGGGTAAACCCAAGGAAACGAAGCATGTCAAAACCCGGTTCGGAGAGCTGTTCATCGGTAATTCCAAGCACTTCCTTGCAGAACTGCTCACCAAGGGTCCAGTGGTTGAAAGCAAATTTGATGTCGAAGCTGCCTGGAAGAGCCTGCTCCAAGACTCTGATTTTCTCATCGGTAAAGCCCGCATCCATGAGATTCTTGTGGGTTATGGACGGACATCCCTCAAGAGTGCCGCTGCCCTTGGCATAAAGGACAATCTCCTGGATTTCCTGTTTGCTGTATCCAAGTTTCCTGAGTGCCTGTGGCACACATTGATTAATAATCTTGAAATACCCGCCGCCGGCAAGTTTCTTGAATTTAACGAGGGCGAAGTCCGGTTCAATTCCTGTCGTATCACAGTCCATGACCAGTCCAATGGTACCGGTTGGCGCAATGACGGTTACCTGAGCATTTCGGTACCCATGTTTTTCACCCAGCTCCAGTGCACGGTCGGCATCCTCCTGAGCGGCAGAGAGCAGATAATCCGGACAGTAACGTCCGTCGATTCCCACAGGCTTGATTGTCAGTCCTTCGTATTCGGTATCATCCACGTTGAAAACAGCGCTTCTGTGGTTGCGGACCACGCGAAGCATGTGCTCGCGGTTTTTCTGGTAGCCAGGGAATGGGCCAATTTCGGAAGCCATTTCCGCGCTTGTGGCATAGGAAGTCATGTGCATGATGGCCGTAAGGGCGCCACATATTGCCATAGCCTCCTTGCTGTCATAGGGGATACCGTTGACCATAAGCAGGGATCCGATATTTGCATATCCAAGGCCCAGGGTTCGAAACTTGTAGGAGAGCTCGGCAATCCGCTTTGAAGGGAACTGTGCCATAAGCACAGAAATTTCAAGGACAATTGTCCACAACCGTGTGGCATACCGGTAATCCTCAACCTGGAACCGCTCTTTATCCTCATTGTAGAATTTCATCAGGTTCAGCGACGCCAGGTTGCATGCCGTGTCATCCAGAAACATGTACTCTGAGCAGGGATTGCTGGCCTTGATGGGCCCATCCTCCGGGCACGTATGCCATTCGTTGATGGTGTCGTGATACTGGGTGCCCGGATCGGCGCAGGCCCAGGCAGCATAGGCAATCTGATCCCACAACTCACGGGAGTCAAGAACTTTGAGCGGCTCGGGTTCGCGTCCCTCCTGCTCGGCGTGGCGCAATTCAATACGGCCGTAAAGCTTCCATTCACCGTCATTTTCGAGGGATTGCATGAAGGCGTTCGGGATGCGGATGGAGTTGTTGGAATTCTGGCCGCTCACCGTACTGTAGGCCTCGGAGTTCCAGTCCGTGTTGTATGTCTCAAACGCGACATCATGGAAACCCTGAGCCGCAAGCTGGATAACCCGCTCAATATAGTTTGCAGGAACCTGGTCCCGCCGCGCTTCCTTTATAGCGGTGCGCAGTTTCTTGTTCTTTTTGGGATCCCGGCTGATTTTGCCATTGTACTTGCGCCCCTCTATCTCAACCGGTTCGTGGCAAAGATTGATGATGGAGCGCAGATGTTTTTCGCATATTCGCGAACCCGCCACAATGGCGGCCACCTTCTGCTCCTCTTTCACTTTCCAGTTGATGTATTCCTCAATATCGGGATGGTCCAGATCCAATGTTACCATTTTTGCAGCGCGACGGGTGGTGCCGCCTGATTTGATAGCACCGGCAGCCCGGTCGCCAATCTTGAGAAAACTCATGAGACCGGACGATTTTCCACCGCCGCTAAGTCCCTCGTTGTCGCCGCGGATATCCGAGAAGTTAGTTCCGGTACCCGAACCGTATTTGAACAACCGCGCTTCCCGGGTCCAGAGATCCATGATGCCGCCCTCATTGACAAGGTCGTCGTTGACACTCTGGATGAAACAGGCGTGCGGCTGCGGATGGCTGTACGCATCTTTTGATTTGTGGACTTTCCCGGTAGCGGGATCTGCGTAGTAATGTCCCTGGGCCGGACCGTTAATGCCGTAAGCCCAGTGCAAACCGGTATTGAACCATTGCGGACTGTTGGGTGCTGCCATCTGAAGGGCAAGCATCCGGCACATCTCGCCGTAAAAGGTCTTTGCGTCGTTTTCCGTGTCGAAATAGCCGTGCTTCCAGCCCCAGTAAGTCCATGCGCCGGCCATCCTGTCGAATACCTGACGGCAATCCGTTTCCGGGCCGTAGCGATCCGCCTGATCCATATTCTGCAGTGCCGCCGTATCAGCCTCCGAACGCTGCAACCACTCCGGTACCCCTTTTTCACGGACTTTTTTCAGCTGCGACGGAACACCTGCCTTGCGAAAATACTTCTGTGCTATAATATCCGTAGCGACCTGCGACCAGCTTGAAGGCACGCTCACATTTTCCAGCAGAAATACCAGGGAACCATCCGGATTCCGGATCTCAGACTTTCTTGATTCAAATTGAATTCCTTCGTAGGGATTATCGGGATTCGTTTTGGTAAAATGTGGTTTGATATTCATAGTGCTTTGACGTAGTTGGATGGTTCGGATGTTCCTGGTTCTATTCTTTTCCGGTTCTGGTGACGCCCCACCCGCCTTTATGCGGAAATGCCAGTTTATAATGGGCTTTCAATCGTGTGGATAACACAGCAGAATGCAATTGGAGTTAGCAAATATAACCCAAGACAGCAAACAAAAAAGATCTACTTTCCCACATCTTTTCAACAGAAAACAAAGGCTTAAAGGAATACCTGCGCAGACTGTCCGGATTAAAGGGTATGTGGATAATTTGTGGATAATCGAGACTTGATCCGATCGATTTATTAAAGAAGAATGACAATTGTCATCACGGATTCATGGTCGTACCACAAGTCATTTCAGAGTCATGGTCAGTGAGGCCCTGTAGTGCCTGGGAGCGACCGGGTAACCGGAAATAACCTCATAGCGCTCACTTGTCAGGTTTCTGATTCCGATGGAAGTTCGCAGCGTTACTGATCGAAGGTTGAAATCCCATCCGGTATCGAAGTCCATACGCGTGTACGCTGCCAGAGGATCCCGTGGCGATGAGTGATCCATGGTGGTAAAGCGTTCTCCGGTATCCTGCACAGACAGACGGCTCCAAAACCGTGATTTGATATTGATCTGAAGCATTCCCTTGTGGGTCCATTCGGGGACATAAACCATTTGCCGACCTACACTTCCATCACCGGGAAAGCGCTCCTGCCGTACGGACGCGTCCGTTCGGGTCAGCAAGTAAAGCACATCCAGCCGGAGAAAGCCGAGGGTTTGAGCAGCACGAATTGATAATTCAATGCCTTGTGAGCGTATATCTTCCACATTTTCTGGTGCGAACATGCCATCTTCTCCGGGTATCCACCGGATGCCGTTATCGAAATCATGGCGGAAGAGAGTTATGCCAGCCACCAGCGTACCGCCGGATTGATTTGTAGTGACCTGTGCCGGGCCGGAAGCCATGACGGCTGCCGCACCTGCCCGGGAATACTCCTGCCCGGTACTGACTGGCAGTTCCACCGGCGAGGCCACCCGATGGTTGCGGTTGCCGCCCTGGCTGCTCTTGCGGCGACCAAAAGTCACGGTAGCCCCTGCCTCGTAGGTGAACACCGTCTCGGGTTTGAGGCCGGGATTTCCAAACGGCTGCCAGTACATGTCATTATACGTGGGATTGTTCCGGTTCCGTCCGGCCATTCCCCGCAGCATTACATGGTCGGTTGCCGGATGAAAGGTAATGCCAAGCGCCGGATTCAGCGCATCATTGAAAAGAGAGTGCCATTCCCATTCCACAGACGGATACAGTACCAGTGTCTGCAGGGCCTGCCATGCATGATTCCATCGAATGGAGAGATTCTGGTGCTGTTTATTTTCCGGATAGGTATTGGCTTCAACGGACTGTATGGCCCACTGCGCAGAAAGGTGACTTTCATGGTGCCGTGACCAGGCATGGCGTACGGCGGGCTGTATCAGATACAATGTTGCCGTGCTGCCATCAGCCGGATCGGTAAATTGGTCCGAGTAATCCAGTTCGTAGTAATACCATCCCGCCGTAGCGGTAAACCAGGTGCGTTTCCAGCCGTCATATCCGGTCTGCACCAGGACTCGGGCCGAGCGGTCGTCTTGCCGGGCCGGCATGGGGAAAAAAACCGAGCCGGGCAGGTCATTGGCCGTGTCGTCCAGCCAGACCAGCGACCTGAAATGCCAGTCGTCATGCCGGTAGTAACCGTGTGCCAGCAGATGGGTGGATGCTTTGCGGTTATTCTCCCTTGTAAGGGATTCCTGTTTCATCGGATCCGGATCGTTGAATGGGAAATCATAGTCACCTTTTTGATGATAAAACCGGATTCCCCCGTCAAATGACCCTTTCCGTAAAGAGGCTCCCAGCCCGGTTTGGCCAAACCCGTAGCTCCCGACAGAGCGGGTCAGGAAAAAACGGTCCGGGTGCGTATGTGTACGCATGGAAAGAATTCCGCCTATGCCGCCGGATCCGGACATGGCCGCCGGGTTGCCGGATGATGAAGAGATGCCATCCAGGAGTCCTGCGGGAACAAGTGAGAGGTCGAACATGCCCAGCATGGGATGGTTCAACGGCATTTCTTCCCAAACGACCCGGGTGTGCACTGGTGAGAAACCCCGCTGGGAAACCAGGGCCATGTTGCCTTCACCATAATCACGGACCATGGAGAAGGTGTTGCCCGACAGATGGTAGGCGGCCGACTCGTGCGGCAGTTGCCGCAGGAGTTGCGGGTCGACACTCTGAATCCAGACCGGTTGGCGGTGGTCGGGGACCTGAATGCGTGTTCCAATGACGCGCAACTCCTCGAGATACAGTGTGTCAACGGGTTGTGATGGAGCGGCGTTCAAGAGACTTGTCAGCGATGAAAACAGAATGGCTGCGATAAACAGCGATATCGGGAGCATATACTTCCCGGAATAATGGGTAGTTTGGGAATGGATCATACCAGTAGTATCTGCCGTTGCTTTTAATCCCGAAAGCTTTGGCGTTCGACAATCGGCAGGTCTCCTGGCTTCATCCTGTAACCGAACGGCCTTCCCATCACGGATTTCCGGGACAGTGGCACAGGCAGGTTTCGGTCACATCAGGTTTGTTACAGTTGCGGGTACAGCTCCCGATTCACACGGGATTCCCTTTTCACTTCCATTTTGGAAGAACCGAATGCGATCGTACTAATGATAGCCAGATGGGGTAATCGATGCAATCCGTTTCCCCAAAGAAGCAGAAAAAGTTTTCCACACTATGAGGAACTGTTTCATGGACCATGATTCAGGGCTGAGGCCGGTCCACGCAGCCCAGTTTACTTTGTAAGGACTACCTAGTCAGGATTGACAGAAAGGAACACTTTCGCGGCAGCTTCAATGCTCGAAACAGGCTATCAGGATACTTAATGCGAGTAAACCAGTGTCGCAAAAGTGGAGCGGTGTCCTCCAATTATCCACAATAAGGTTCTTTCGGACAGTTAGTTTAAGCGGTCAGAATCAGATTCAAAGGTAGATACGGTATGACAGCCGGAGGTTGCGTCCCATCATGGGGATGTCACGCTGTTCGATCCGGGACAGATGGTCGCGCCAGGTGACGTTGAACAGATTATCCACAGAAAGGGTGATGGAATGGACCTGGCTGCTGCCCAGCCGCAATCCTGCTGCAAGATTGGTCAGTGTGTAGGCACCGGTTGTCTGTTCACCGGGTGCTGTCCGTTCCTGGGCCAGGACATGACGCACCTGCGCCCGCGACCACCAGCGTCCGGAATCGTATTCCGTTCCGGCTGTCAGTCGAAGCGGAGGCATGAACGGCAAGGGCTGGTTTTGTCCGGAAGACCGTTCCAATCCAAAGACGTAATCCGCGTTGAAGTTCAGTCTCAGGTCACTGATTATCCGTTGCCAGACCTGAAATTCACCACCGAGAAGAAGTGCGTCTGATCCAACATATTCCATAACCGGCAGACCACGCACTGGATCCATCTGCCCAAGAGGCTGAAGTCGGATGTAATTCGAGATGCGGTTGGCGAAAACGGCTGCGTGAACGCGGTTGTTTCTGCCCTCATAGTCGGCAAAAAGATCCACACCATACCCTATTTCGTTATTCAATGCGGGATTGCCGACCTCATAACGGCCCGCTGCCAGGTGAACGGCGTCGGCAAAGAGTTCTTCCATGGATGGGTTTCTGTGCGACCGAGCGAATTGAACTCCGAACTGCATGGAGGTGCCCAGTGGACGGTGGAACCCGATGGCCCCTGCCCAGACCCCCCTGCTTCTGCGTTCACCGCCATCGGGAAAGCCCTCATTGGCCCGGGCCGTGACACGGTTCCATTCGATTCGAAGCCCTGCCTGCATGCGCCAGTCGAAAGCCAGAGCGAATTCTTCCAACAGGAAACCTGCAAAGGTTAATCCGCGGGCGTCCGGTGTCAATGCTTCATCCCCCCCGACGCTGCTGTCACGGTACTCCAGCGCAATTCCTGCCGTTCCGTCGCGAAGCAGGGAGCCGCGTCCATGCTGGAAAAGGAGATCCGTCTGGAGGTGGTGCTGAGTCACCTTGAGTTCCAGGTCCTGGTCGTCCAGCATTCCATCCAGATACTCGTATTCCCATTCTTCGTGGTGGTAGTAGTTGTAGGCCATCCTCAATTCCGCACTTTTCCAGAAAGAATGATCAAAGGTGTGGCTGGAAAGCCCTTGAACGGCAATACGCTGCATGGATAGCCGGATTTCCTCTTGTGGGTCTGCGGGATCTTCCGGAATGCCGTAGTGCTGGTCGGACCAAGTTACCGAAACTCCGGAAAACCGGCCGGGTTTCTTCCAAGACAAACCGGATCCAAGATGAACAGACCGCAGGTCCGTATCCGGTATCGCGCCTATGGGGGTTTGCATGTCACCGGTCTGCCTGATGCTGCCGCGAGCTGTCAGGTTCACGGAATCCGTGCCGTAGTTCCAGCGTGTTGCTCCGGCAATGCCCCTGGTGGCCGATTGTGCTTCCATGCCTGTATATCCCCCGAGACCCCGGGACCACTGGGAGGCTATATCCTCCGTATGAACATTTACCAGTCCGCCCAGTGCGCTTGAGCCGTAGAGCAGGCTTGCCGGACCACGAACGATATCCACCCGATAAGCGGTCATCGGATCCAGAAAGACGGCATGATCATGCGCCGTTGCGGATATATCCCCCATTTTCATTCCATTCTGCAGGATCTGGATACGCTCTCCGTCCATTCCCCGCACAACCGGGCGTGCAGGTGCCGGCCCCATGGACCGCATGGCCACACCGGATTCTCCGTCCAGCAGGGTCCCCATAGAAGTGGTATTCCTCTGCTGGATCCGGGTTGCAAGGAAGGATTGCACTGGCTGGTACCTTGTGATTCTTTGCAGGAGCGATGCCGTGATCAGGATATCTTCGGACTGAATCACCTCACCGCCCAGGGTGATTTCCATGAAGGTATCTGCCATGTCCGGCAATGATACAGAGAGGTGTTTGCTGCGGTAACCGACATGCCGGATGACAAGGGATTGCTCACCCGCTGCAAGTTCCAGACGGAACGTTCCGTCTTTTGCTGTCGTGACACCGGCCGTGGTTCCAACTGCAGTTACCGTAGCCCCCGCCACGGGATGTTCGTCCCGGTCGATAACCATACCCGTGACAGCGTACTGTGAAATGGCATCGCTCATCCCGGTCAGGGAAAACAACAACACACATAATGCCTGGAGGCTGAACGTTTTTATTCTGACAGTCAAAACAAATCGATTTTAGTCATCTTTACAATAATCGCAATT
>SKNT01000148.1 GCA_007120385.1 Balneolales bacterium | reverse complement strand
TACCAATGATGAAATACGCACAGGAGTCATAGATCACGTACGCGAATCTGACTCCCCTTTTTTCCAGCACATTTGGTATTCCCTGAGGTCGGGTATTTTCGATATTGTATTGCGCATGTAAGTTCCGACAGGCAGGATTGGCCCCGAATCTGCCGAAAAACTGCATTTCAATGGTGGAATCATCTACAATACAGCCCAAAATTCCGGCCGGATACAGCTCGCAGCGGTGAAGGCAACCCTTGGAGAAATAAAACCGTATGGATAATAACAGGTTGCCCGCATTATCTTGTTATATAAAAATATGGATACCGTAACAACATGTCCGGAAGGCATTCCAATGCATCGTTCCCGCATCACAGAGCGCCGCGGGTTGAAACGGATCAGGAGATGCTGTCCGGCCATGAAAACCAAACGGAGAAATTCTCATGAATCGGACATCTTTTATTCATCAGACCGGCCGGCTAATCATCGCCGTTTTTTTCATCATCGGACCAGCCGTTGCGCTCCAGGCTCAGACGGTCTACAAGGCATTTCTGAGCGGAAGTCACGAAGTATCTCCGGTGACCTCAACGGCATTCGGAGAAGTAACCGTCGTACGTGATGGCAACACGATCACTCTGGAAGGGAGTTTTGAAGGATTGTCGTCTCCTGTTGCTACCGATATTGCCGATGGCGCCCATATCCATCTCGCGTTGCCCGGTTCAAATGGCGGAGTGGAATTTCCTCTGGATGTGGATTTGGGAATGGATGGCACAGCCGGCAGTTTTGCAGCGGAGGACAATGAATTTGATCTCAATGAAGCACAGATATCAGCACTGGAAGAGCGGCGATTGTACGTTAATGTACATACAGAAAATTACAGGCCCGGAGAAATACGGGGCCAGCTGCACCCCGAGTCGGATTACTATTTCCGGGCCAATCTGTCCGGTACCAACGAGGTGCCGCCGGTGCTTACCCAAGCTCACGGATCGGTGACTGCCGAACTTGCCGGCAATTCACTGATTGTAACCGGTTCGTTTCATGATTTGACCGGGGATTTCACCGGGGCTCACATTCACCGCGCCGTGTCCGGACGCAACGGTGGCGTCGAGATCCCTCTGAACGTGGAGACCGGCGATGACGAACGTTCCGGAGTTTTGGAGGCCGGACAGAATACTTTTGAACTGACCCCTGCACAAATTGAAATGTTTTTGGAGCGCCGGTTTTATATCAACGTGCACTCCAATGTAAATCCGGGCGGTGAAATTCGCGGACAACTGGTACCCCAGGTGACCTCAACCATGATAGCCAATCTCTCTGGAAGCGCCGAAGAAAGCGGAATCATTTCAGAGGGCTCGGGTTCGATCGCAGCCGAACTCGATGGCAACATGCTTACGGTCACCGGTTCTTATCAGGGGCTGGGAAGTAATTTCACGGCATCTCATCTGCATGTCGGACTACCGGGCCGCAGCGGCGGCGTATCGGTGGGATTGAACGAGACCCCGGATACGCAAAATCCGTCCGCCGGTGTCTATGAAGCGGAAAACAATACTTTTGAACTCAGCCAGGACCAGATCGACCTGCTGATGAATCGCCAGCTGTACATCAATGTCCACTCGCAGGGATATCCAGGCGGCGAGATCCGGGGTCAGCTTCTTGGGGAATCCCGTGCCTACTTCACCGCCCGTTTTGCCGGCATTCATGAAATCCCGCCGGTACAATCGGATGGCAGAGGCCAGGCCGAAATCGAATTCAAAGGCAACCGGCTGGTAATGGCCGGTTCATTCAGCGGGCTGACCGACTCCTACACGGCATCACATTTCCATATCGGGGCGCCCTATGAAAGCGGCGGTGTTATTCTCGGTGTGATGGCGGCCACAGAAGGAAACGAAACCAGCGGCGTGTACACGGCAAGCGATAACCGGTACCAGGAGGAGATCACGTCCGAATTTGTGGATCTTTTATTCGGAGGGAATCTCTATCTGAATATCCATTCCGGGGCGTTTCCACCCGGCGAAATCCGCGGACAGGTATTGCCGGCTCCGAACAACTGGCCGGACGCTGCCCCGTTAGTTGCACCCGCGGATGAGGAGGTGATCGTAATCGAAGGGGACGGAACCCAGGTATTTGAAATTGCCTGGAACCGTGCTTCTGACCCGGACGGGAATACCGTGGTATACATCTGGCAGGCTGCTGACGACGATACGTTCTCGGATCTGCTCTTCAACCATCCTGTGGGAACAGACACACTGATCCAGGTTTCTTATGCCGAAGCCGATTCATTTCTTCTTGCCCGGGGAATTGATGAAGGTGAATCTTTCGTGATGCATCACCGGACGATTGCAACCGACGGCAGTCTCTATCGTGTGGGTGACTCCCGTACTTTTGAAGTTGTGCGCGGCATAGTGACCGGAACCGGAGAGGACAATGAGCTTCCCCAAGTGACACAGCTGCATCAGAATTATCCCAATCCATTCAATCCGGTTACCGAAATCACCTTTCTGCTGGCTGAACAGGGTCCGGCCGAACTGACGGTCTACAACATGCTCGGACAGCGGGTTGCGGTATTGCTGAACGAGACGCTCTCTTCGGGTACACACCGTGTTCGCTTCGATGCCTCGCAGCTGGCCTCCGGCGTCTATATCTACCGGCTCGAAACCGGAAACAGCACTCAGATCCGGCAAATGACCCTGTTGAGATGAACGGATAAAAAGCGGATAATCATCCACCGAATACCAGATACAAGGCCTTGCCGATTTCAGTCCCAAGCGCAAAAATGACCACACCCAGGACGAAAATAATCAATACGGAAATCCCCGCTTTTTCATGTTTCTTGAGGTTCTTCCATTTTCCGGTTATTCTTTCTGACAGGTTCATGTCAGTTCGCTATTCAAGTTATTACAGCACCAAAGGCCGCAATGTAAAGCCTTGAATAGGTGATAGCAACCCTGCAGGGCTACCCGTCAGCTTACGACTCGAACAGGTTTTCAGCCGGACACTGCTCCTGCTTTACGTCTATCACCACCCTCTATCCGCTCCAATTGTGGTTTCAGGGCAATGTTCCCGGCTTTTCCGGTAATCCGGGCCACGAGTGACAGTATTCCGAACAGGATATCCTGCATGAAAAACGGCAGGCCCCCGATGCGCTGCTGGTCCCGCGAAAGCCACATCAGATGGCCGGCCTCCAGCAACGGGATACTCTTCATGCTTCCACCTTTCAAGATCGCCATTTTTATCGCCTCGGACATGAACCACTGGAAATCCAGAGCCGGTTCCACCACAATGCGGAGCTCCAGCGGCTCCTCTTTGCTGCCGTTGGTAAACGAGTGCACCTTACCCGGCGGCACTGCGATCGTTTCACCCGGGCCCAGCGTCACATCCTCCTGACCCTTGACGCGGGCAATCATGGTGCCAGAGATTACATGAAACGTTTCTGTCTGTTTCGTGTGGATGTGCGGCTCCGGTCCGTCGGCGCCGGGCGCCATTTCATGCCTGAACTCCACAGCCGCCGCCCGGCTGTCCGGCTCCCCGTAAAAAATGTACCTTTTCCCTTCCTTTGCCAAATCCAGGACAATTTCCATTCTCCCCATCTCTTCCCGAAGCATACCTACCTCCTTTTATTGTTGCAGTTCAATGCTAAAAAAGACTACAGCGAAACGACAATGACAAATAATAGCGCTATCTGACAAATAATCAAACAGTTGCGGCTTATTTTAATGAGTCTCTTCTCCTGATGGTCCCGATGCAATTGCCCTCCTGATCACCCATACCCTGAATCCAGCCGCGCTCTTATCTCTTCATAATTGCAGCAGGGCCTCTCACGCTGTTTCGGCATTATTCAAATTCATCTTCGTACCGTTTTTTAGCCTCGCTTCCCGGTAGTTTTCACGTATTTGCCTGATCAGTAGCTCTGAATCCTGAGATGTGATGCCAAAGACTGAATGAAAGACTTCTGCTTTGTGTTTGCCAACTGGGTGGTTTTCATTTAGACAGTAATCCTCAATCCCACAGCACAAACCGGGCACATCTTCAATGGATCCTCTTGCACATACGCTCTTCGGGGCCACCATGGCCGAGGCCGGGCTCAAGCGGAAAACCGCACTGGCGACTGCTACGCTGATCATCGGAGCGAACATCCCCGACGTGGACGCTGTGGCCATGTTAATCAGCTCGGATTATGCCCTGCAGGTGCGCCGGGGCTGGACCCACGGCATCCTGGCACTAATGATCTGGCCCTTCCTGCTTACGGGCGCCATGCTGGGCGTGGACCGGCTGCTGCAGCGATGGCGAAGCAGATCGGGCCGGCGAGATCGGGCACCATCCGCATCCACCCGAAATCGCAAACCGAATTTCCCATCCATAAGCAGCCCAAACCCGCCGATGCGACCGGTTACGCTGCTGGGTATCGCGTTCCTGGGCGTCTGGAGCCATCCGCTGCTGGACTGGCTGAACACCTACGGGATCCGCCTGCTGATGCCGTTCAACGACACCTGGTTCTACGGCGACACGCTGTTCATCATCGATCCGTGGTTCTGGCTGCTGGCCGGCGCGGGGGTGGTGCTGGCGCGGTCGGAGTCGTGGCGGGGCATTGGCG
>SKNT01000054.1 GCA_007120385.1 Balneolales bacterium | reverse complement strand
GTTGACGATGCGGGACCCGAAACCTCCGCTGCCGGGTCGGCCCTGTCTCAGGGGTTCTACATTCAGCTCCAGGCCACCCGCAGCCGGGACAGCGCCCTGGAAACGCATGATGATTGGCAGGCGCGCCTGGGAGATGCGCTGGGTGACATTGGAGCGGAGCTCATTCTGACTTCTCGGAAGGAACAGCGGATTTTCGAACTGCAAATCGGCACCTTTCAGTCCTACAGTGATGCCGCAAGTGCCATGAACCGGCTGGAAGTCCTGCTGCCCGCTGATGCATTCCTGATCTCATTTCCGCGTCCCGCCGACGTCACCAGGGAGCACTATTACGACTTGCGCGTGATTGACGTTGCCGGTCTGCGCTGACCGGGACGAACATCCGCTGGCAGGCACGGCCGCCATCCATCCACAAAAAAAACAGACATCAAAAACTTGATATCCATGAAAAGGACAAGAGCGCTTCTTGCACCGCTTTTTATCGCACTGTTGTTAGTCCCGGCGCTGTCGGTGACGGGCTGCAAAAAGGAGACCCGCGAGCGCGAGCCGGCGGTGATCCGCATCATGAACTACAACATTGCGGCGGGACACGGCGATATCAGCGCCATTGCCCGGGTGATCGCCGAGCATGATCCGGATATCGTTGCGCTGCAGGAGGTGGACGTGCACTGGGGTGTTCGGAGCGGCTACGACGACCAGGCCGAGTATCTGGCGGAGGCGCTGGGCATGGACTCTTTCTACGGTGAGATTTACACCCTGCCGCCCGACCGGGAGGGCGAGGGAATGCCTGAGCGGCGGTACGGACTGGCCTTCCTGAGCAAGGAGCCGATCCGCTATGCGCAGAATCATCAGATCACACGGCATTCCACGCAGCCGGATGCGCCGGGGGTCCGGCCTCTGCCCGGTTTTCCGGAGATCGCGATACCGTTTCCCGGTGGGATCGTGCACTTTTTCAACACGCATTTGGACTACCGGTCTGATCCGGCCGTCAGGGAGACCCAGGTCATGGAGATGATCGAAATCATGGAGCAGGCGGAGGGACCGGTGGTGCTGGCCGGAGACCTGAATGCGCGTCCCGATGCGCTGGAAATCGCCCCGCTGTTCGTGATGCTCCGGGATGCCTGGGATTCCCGGCAGGAGGAAGGCGACCCGGGGTACACGTTCCCGGCCGACGCTCCCGATCGCCGCATCGACTACATCCTGCACTCGCCGCATTTTGAGGTGGTGGATGTGTTTGTCGTGGATTCGCAGGCCTCGGACCACCTGGCCGTGGTGGCCGACCTGAAGCTGTTGTCTCAGGACGAATGACACTGCCTTGCTGAGGAAGCACGTTTTCCTGTGTCCCGCTGATTCGAACCATGCCAGTTCTGTGCTCATTCTGTGCGGCGCTGTTTCCTGCAGGCCGGGACTGTCTTGCAACAAAAGAAAAAACACTATGTAACATGACAGGTTCTCCTTGGTTTTGTGATTGGTAAGCACAAACTTATGGCTGTTGCAGCGAAAATAAAGTCTCATCCGTACTCAACTTATTCTCAGATGGCTGTTTTGTTTGTGCCCTTCAACCCCTTTACAAGCGAAAATATTGAAGTGACTAATAATATTGTAAATAGAGGGAGCATCGTTGGAAAATTGCGGGATATGGCCTGTATTGGGCGAAAATCCTTTTGAATTAGAATAGTTTTTTTCTATCTAGGGTATGGTAGTATGGAATAAAGATCTTAAGTCGTTGTCCTGTATTGTCATGCCGATTATAAAACTGTTACTTCTGTTCATATTTTCCCTCTCTTTGTCACAAGTATCCCGGGCGGGAAATTCAGGGAATACAGAGTCCAATCCGTCCAGGATCGTGTGGGCGGGTCAGACCGGTGACCCGATTAAAGTCGAGCCATTTTTCGCCGACCAAAGCAGTCATGGACAGGTGCAGTTCGTCTCCGCCAGCATCGACTCCTTCCATGTCATTTTCGGCTACGATAACATGCTCGACTACCACCTCGTCCCAGTTTCCAGCGGTGAGGTGGTGCCGCTCGACCGTCCCTATACCCGCGCCGTGATCATCGCACGGGGGTTCCGCGATAAGGAAGTGGCAATTCCCCGGGGTCCGGACAGACAGGCCGTCGTCCCGTTCACTTTGGAGGAAACCTCCCCGGAAAAGGTCGCCGAAACCCGCTATCCGATGATACACTGGGATGCCAATCTGTTCCTGGTTGCCGAACCGGGAACGCGCTTCGAGCTGGACAAGGCTCCTTTGCAGAGCGGGGACGAATCCACCAAACAAAGGATGGAATACTGGAACGACAACACCCTGCTGCTGCGCCTGTGGCCCGGCACCTACGGCGTCACGGCGCATTATCCCGACGGGACTGCCTGGAGTGAAGAGATCCGGGTGGAGTTTGACCGGCTCAGTTATCAGCCGATGTACCAGAATCCGTTGAGGTCCGACGTGCAGCGGGCCCGCTGGATCCCCGGAGGGGGGCAGAACCTGAAGCGCGAGCACTTCAAGGCCACGGCCATCCAGGCGATCATGGTGACCGGGCTGGCCGGATCGGCCGTGTCGTGGACGGGCTACTATATTGAGCGCAGCCGTTTCCATTACAGCTACGACACCTACCGCAGCGCTCCTGCTTTTTCGGATTTTGACGACCTGTACGGGGAGGTCCGCAAGCACCGTCGCCGGACCAACACCTTTTCTGCGCTTCGATACGCATTCGGGGCGATCCTGGCCGGCACGTATATCTACAATGTGGTGGATGGCGGACGCACTCCCGACTCCGGCTTCCGCGAGTACCAGGGCATCAATCCGTTCCTGGACATGGACCGGTACACCGGAGCGCCAACGGTCGGAATCCGCTATTCCCGCAACTGAAAACCCCGAAATTGAGCGCCGCCCGTGGCAACCGAAACCCGCTATCCCCGAACTCGCCCATGACAACCAGTCGCGTCCCAAATATCGTCCTTGTCCTGCTCGCCGCGTCCCTGCTTTCCTGCGACCCCGGTGCGGTCAGTTCCGGCCGCATCCATCCAATGGACCCGGGCAACCCCAATTTTATCCCGCAGCGACCCGGCAACATCAGCGCAGTGTTCGTGCCCGACGAGGACGGATACGTCGACGGGCGCGTGCTGGTCCAATGGAGTACCTCCAGCCACTTTGAAGACGGGTTTCTGATCGAACGTTCCCATGGCGGCACGGACTTATTCGTGGAGGTGGGAACGGTTGAAAATCGCGTTCTTGAATGGATGGACACCGGCGGCGACATCCATCCCGGGACCTGGTACCGGGTAACCTCGTTTGTCCGTCGCGACGGCGAACGGCGCCGCCATCTCACCGAACCGGTTCGTCTGAATTTCGGGCAGATCGTCTTCCCCTTAGATCCGGCGTACTTCAGCACTCCGTCCGAATTCCGCTTTACCATCGAAAAAAGAAGGGTGTACCGTGACGGACTGATGGTGGAGCTGATCGAGCCGCAGGGTGAGGCGGAGACGTTGCTGGACACACAGGAGGAGACCACGCTGGTGAGCGTCGACAACAACCGGTATACGCGTCACCGGCTCAGGCTGCCGTATGATGGTCCGGTGGCGCCGGGAAGCCGCATCCGCGTGAGCTGGTACATCATTGTCAGCGGGCAGCCGCAAGTGGTCGGACAGGCGGAGCAACTGGTAGCCATTTACTGACAGGTAGTTCGGGGTGCCGGATAGGTGCCTTGCCCGGACAAAGTGTATGAGCGGGTAGGGAGACATTTATTAAGGTGCAATTGCAATTCATTATAAACCATTCCAAATCATTGAGCCCATGCATATTGTTGAGAGCTGTACTTCTGTCGACACTTGTCACCCGTATGTCATTCACACAGACACCATTCATCCAGCAATCGCCATAATAGGTAAAATAGAGGGGAGAAGACCGGTTCCCGGCTGGCTGGTGTGCAGGCCTGCAGTGGTCTTGGTTCCGGTCGTGATGCTGATTCTGCTGACTGCCTGGCCCATGTCGCCAACCACCGCCAACGCCCAGGAGAGCCGCTGGCTCAATGCCGGTTCGCTGCACAACTGGTACTCGGCCATCGGCAACGAACGTGAGCACGGCATGGTGGCACAGCAGCAGTTCGGCCTGCGCTGGCCGGCCAACCTCGAACACCAGGATGCCCAGCACTCAAAGGCCTTCTGGATCGGCACACGCAATTTTGACGACGGGGAGAACGAGCCGTTCGACTACAAGGTCATCCATGCCGGACCGCGTGTGCTCGGCGACCAGAGTTTTTTCCCACGTGAGTTCGCGCTGCATTCACGGTACGAAGCTCCCGAGGTGCTGGTGAATGACCGGCATTCAGTGCGTGGGAACGTGGATCCGCAGATCGATGTGGTGGATCCCGGGCTGCCGTCGGACCGGATGATCCGCAATACCGTGGAAACGGCGCTGGGGATTACCTTCACCCGCGATATCCACCAGTTCAGCCAGCAGTTCCACGACAACTACCACATCCTCGAGTACACTTTTGTCAACGAAACAGGGAACTACCGCGACATTCCGGAACAGACGCTCGACAGCGTCTATTTCTATTTCCAGTTCCGCTATGCCCCGGTT
>SKNT01000122.1 GCA_007120385.1 Balneolales bacterium | reverse complement strand
TAGGAAATCAGCTGGTCAAGTATGCGCCCCCAGTCATAGGATTGCGCTTTTTTTCGCGATGCCTCAGCCATTTTGCCGCGCAACGCACTGTTGTCGGCTATCCCCAGCAGATTATTCGTAAATAGCTCCTCATCGGTGGCACCCACCAGATACCCGGTTTGACCATCATCCACCAGTGAAATGCTGCCAACCGCCCTGGCTACCACTGCCGGCAGACCGGATGACATGGCCTCAAGGGTGACATTTCCGAATGACTCCGTATCGGAAGGAAAAAAGAATATGTCGCTGCTTGCATAGGCCCTTGCAAGTTCCCGGCCCGACAGATAACCGGTGAATTCCGTTTCCGGCAGCATCTTTGCCAGTTTTTTTCTTGCCGGACCGTCTCCCACCACCAGCGTCCGGACCGACGGGGCCAGCTTGCTGATCTTGCCGAATATCCGGGCCACCATGTCAAGGTTCTTTTCCCATACCAGCCTGGATACAAATACAATTACAATTTCATCGTCCGAAAAACCAAGGGATTTGCGCCAAACAGCATCCCGCTGGCCCGGATTGAACAGACTTGTATCCACACCTCGCGACCACAGTTTGAGCTCGCATGCCACGCGCTGCCTTCGCAATTCCTGCATGGTAGCCGGCGAGGGCACATAGAGATGCCTGCTGTTCCGGTAAAACCAGTGCAAATATTTCCACAAGGGGCGATCCAGAAACCCTAGCCGGTAGTATTTGAGATAACTTGAAAAGTGTGTGTGATAGGATGAGACCACCGGTATGTCATTCTTCATCGCATAACGCAACGCGCGGAAACCCAGCAAATCGGGAGTGGCAATATGTATCAGGTCCGGGTTGAAATCACGCAATTTTTGCTTCTCAGTGGAAGGAAATCCCATGGTGATCCGGTACTCCGGCCTGCCAGGTGCAGGAATGGAATACACGGGAACATATTTTCCTTCATGTTCCATGGCCGGATGGGGTGTCCATGGCCCGAATACCAGCACATCAAACCCCCGCTTGTCAAGATGAGCCACCAACCGGTTCAGCGTGTTCGATACACCGTCACGGATATGGTTGTAGTTTCCAGTAAAAAGGGCTATTCGGGGCTTCCGCATGGTAAGCACAAATAAGGACAATTACATGTTTGCTGCTTTATTACCTGTCAGGATCGCGATATATTCCAAACAGTTCCGACCATTCCCGGCAAACGGACCACCTGATGAGACATGATTTACCCGAGCCGGAATCCATACATTTTCTTAAATTAAGCAAAGTATACTAATTTTCTATGAAAGCTTTTGTGACCGGAGGAACCGGTTTTATTGGCAGCCACCTCGTCGACCAACTCCTCAAACAACAGAATGACGAGATAAGATGCCTGGTGCGATCCAGCGACAAATGGCTGAAGGACAAGGACTACATCCGGGTGCAGGGCAATCTGCATGATCTTTCCGCTCTGCGCGAGGGTATGGAAGGGGCCGATGTGGTGTATCATGTTGCCGGAGTGGTCAAGGCCCCCTCCCAGAAGGTGTTTGACCAGGCCAATGTAGCCGCCACCGAAAACATACTGCGGCTGGCCATGAAACTTAAGGTTCCCAAGCTGATCGTGCTTTCATCACTGGCTGCCTGCGGACCCAGTTTCAAGCATCCCCTCACCGAAGACGATCCCATGATGCCGGTCACCATGTACGGGGAATCAAAAAAACGGATGGAAGAGATGATCGCCAGCGTGGCCGATGATACGATCTCCGTAACGGTCATTCGTCCGCCCGCCGTCTACGGCCCCCGTGAAGACCAGATTTTCAGTGTTTTCCAGATGGCATCGTGGCGGCTCTTTCCCATCATTGATGGCGGCCGCAACTCCCGGGTATCCCTGATCCACGTACATGACCTGGTAGATGGCATTGTTCTTGCAGCCGCTGAGAAGAAACCCGGGGTTGAGACCTATTTCATCTCAAGTGAGGAACTCTATACCTGGGAGGAGATCCGCCAGGCCACAGCCCGGGTGTTCGGCAAAAAGCTCCACGCCGTGAAAGTCTCACCGCGCCTGGTAGAAGTCATCGGCAATATTGTGGAAACAGGTGCATCATTAATCGGCCGCTACCCCGTTATTAACCGTGACAAAGCCCGGGAACTGGGTATGCAATGGACCTGCTCGGTGGAAAAAGCCAAATCCAGGCTCGGCTTCCGGCAGAAAAAAGATCTCGAAAACGGACTTGCCGAAACCATCCACTGGTACAAGAAACATCATTGGCTATAAGCAACTACCAAATGCAACTACCAAATGCAACTGAAAGCAAAAAAACTTACGCCTGCGCCAACCGGAAACTTCCGCAACCTGATCACATCCAAACGGCAACCGGTCCTTCTTCTGATGAGCAGCCTGCTGCTGCTCATACTGCTGCCACACACCACCACCGCCGATGCGAGGCCCCAGCCGGTGAGAAGCCACGAATCCCTCATGGAGATCCCGGATATTCAGGCCGTTACCAGCAGTGAAGCGCACTTGTACGTGCTGTCCGGGCGTGAAGGACTGGTGGTTTTCCGTACCGGAACCGAATCGCTCCAATGGCTCTACTCCTCTTCAGGCCTTTCCAACCGCGGCAACAGACTTGTCACCGACATCCGGTTCTCCTACCTTTTCGGTCGCGACGGCAGACTGACGGTCATCGAACCCACCTCGGTGCTTGGAGTCTACTCATCCACCCAGCTTGCCAACGACCCCAGTGACCTGGCCAGAATTGACAACGACCTGTTTCTTGCCGATGGTGAAACCGGCCTGCTCCGGCTCTCGCTTGCCACACCGGAATCGGTTGATCAGAATCCTGAGACCGTTTTTGCACACAACAGACCCATCATATCCCTGGAACGCATTTCCAGCCAGCTGTTCGCTCTGGACAATCAGGACCGCCTGCTTCTTTTCGAATACAACAGCGGAGAACTTTCAAAAAGTGGGGATTTCCAGCTGCCGAATGGCGCCTCGAAACTGCATGTACTTGGAAACCGGCTTTACATGACCACCGATGACGGCACGGTCTACCGAATCCGCTCCGACGGCCGCTCCGATGAACTCTTCAGCATCAGCGAATCGGTTGCGGATCTTGAGCGGTGGAATGAGAACTATCTGATCCGCGGGGAAAGCAGCCGGATCTGGATAGCCCGCCAGGGCATTCGTCCCACACTTTTCCGGGAGGATCCCTCCGGCGGCAACCACATGACCGTCTTCAAGAATCAGCTCTGGATCAGTGAGCACCGGCAGCTGAGCCGATGGGGTGATGCCGGACTTGTGGCAACCATGCCATCGGACACCAACCGGAGCGGAACGCACACCGGAGCTGCCAATGCCTCGTCACGGGACGTCGATGAGCCCCTGCGCATAACACCCATCCAGGACCGGATCATTCCCTACCCCCGGCCCCTGCTGATGCCGCTTTCACTGGAAAGTGCCCATGACATCAGCGAGGTCACCTTCCAGCAGCGATCCCGCATTGATGCCATACGAATTCGCGGCAACGGCCTGTACTGGCAGCCCTCTTCCTCAGATATCGGAACGCACGCCATATCCATCATTGCCAGCACTCCGGACGGCCAGACCGACAGCACTTCGTTTTCCATCACCGTTCGGCCTTTCAACAGCCCGCCGCGCTTCTCCCCCGTCCGCACCATCTCCATTCCGGTGGATGAGGAGTTCACCATCCCGATCCAGGCCACCGACCCTGACGGCAGCGACGCCAGCCTGATCCGGTACATCGGCGTGGACCTGCCCCACGGCGCCTCGCTTGATGAGCAGAGCGGCCGGTTCCGGTGGACTCCCACACGCCGCCAGACCGGGGAACACGAGTTCCAGGTCATCGCCACCGATCAATTCGGAGCCGCATCCTCCATGAATGTGACCGTGCAGGTAATCGATCTGAGCCGTGGCGACTGACGCTGACCGAAAACTACTGCTTGACTGGTACCGGCAAGTTCGGCGCGACCTTCCGTGGCGCCGGACCCGCGACCCCTATCGCATCTGGATTTCCGAGATCATGCTGCAGCAGACACGGGTGGATCAGGCCCTGCCCTATTACGAACGGTTCACCGCCCGTTTCCCGGACACCGAATCACTGGCCCGCGCCGGACTCGACGAAGTTTTGCTGCTGTGGGAAGGACTGGGCTACTATTCCCGCGCACGCAACATGCACAAGGCAGCCCGCCAGATTGTTGCACTTCACGGCGGCCGGTTTCCCGACACCCATGAGGAGGTAATCGCCTTGCAGGGAATCGGGCCTTACACGGCCGCCGCCATCCTGAGCATCGCCTTTGGCCAGCCGTGGCCGGTTGTGGATGGCAACGTGATCCGCGTGATCAGCCGGCTGTTTGGAATCGGGGAGGATGTGCGGCTGGCTTCCGTGCAAAAAACAGTCGCACGCCACGCCGCAGAGCTTCTGGACCGCACAAGCCCCGGCGATTTCAACCAGGCCATGATGGAACTGGGTGCAACGGTATGCACTCCCGCCGCCCCCGCCTGCCCCTCCTGCCCGTTTCAGGAACGATGCCACGCTTACCGCCACGGCGCCACCGGCAAGTTTCCGTACAAGTCTCCCGCCAAAAAGCG